>JANXQL010000061.1 GCA_025356815.1 Pseudomonadota bacterium | reverse complement strand
ACCGCCCCTCCGCGGAGGGGCGGTCGCCCGGACGGTACGATCAGCCAGCGGCCGGCTTGTTCGCTTCGGCGATGACCGCCTCGGCAACCTGACGCGGCACCTGGTCGTAGTGCGAGAACTCCATCGTGTACGACGCGCGGCCGCTGGTCATGCCACGCAGGTGGCCGATGTAGCCGAACATCTCCGACAGCGGCACGTTCGCGACGACGGCGATGTTGGTCCCGCGCTCGAGCTGGTCCAGGATCGAGCCGCGACGGCGGTTGATGTCGCCGATGACGTCACCGAGGTAGTCGCCCGGTGTCACGGTCTCGACCCTCATCACCGGCTCCAGCAGCACTGGGCCCGCCTTGCGGATCGCCTCGCGGAAGCAGGCCTTGGCCGCGATTTCGAACGTCAGCGCGTTGGAGTCGACGTCGTGGTAGCTGCCGTCGACCAGGGTCGCGCGGAAGTCGACCGTCGGGAAGCGGGCGAGGACGCCGTCTTCCTTCTGCATCTTCAGGCCCTTCTCGACCGCCGGTACGTACTCGCGCGGCACCGAGCCGCCGACCGTCTTGTCGACGAACTCGAAGCCGGCGCTGCGCTCGAGCGGCTCGAACTTGATCCACACCTCGGCGAACTGGCCCGAACCGCCGGTCTGCTTCTTGTGGATGTACTGTTCCTCGACCGTCTTGGTGAACGCCTCGCGGTACGCAACCTGCGGCTGACCCATGATGCCTTCGACGTTGAACTCGGTCCGCATGCGGTCGAGCGTGACCTCGAGGTGCAGCTCGCCCATGCCGCGCAGAATCGTCTGGCTCGTCTCGCGGTCCGTCTCCAGGTGCAGCGAAGGATCGGCGCGGACCATCTTGCCGAGGGCCGCGTTGAACTTTTCCTGCTCCGCCTTGTTCTTGGCCTTCACCGAGACGCTGATGACCGGGTCCGGGAAACGCATGCGCTCCAGCACGACCGGGTTCGCCGAGTCGCACAGCGTGTCACCGGTGTCGGTTTCCGCCAGCGACACCAGGGCGACGATGTCGCCGGCGCGGGCCTCTTCGATCGGGTTGGCTTCCTTCGCGAACATCTCGACCATGCGGCCGATCTTCTCGCGCTTGCCGCGGGTCGAGTTGAGGATCGAGGCGCCCTTGGTCAGCACGCCCGAGTACACGCGAATGAAGGTCAGCGCGCCGTAGGCGTCGTTGATGACCTTGAACGCAAGCGCCGAGAACGGCTCCTCATCCGAGCAGCCGCGCTCGCCGATCGGAGTGCCGTCGGCGTCGACGGTCTTGATCGCGGCGACATCGGTCGGGGCCGGCAGCAGGTCGACGACCGCGTCCAGCACCTGCTGCACGCCCTTGTTCTTGTACGAGGAGCCGCATAGCACTGGCGTGAACGCCGAGGTCAACGTGCCCTTGCGCAGGCAGGCGCGCAGCGTCTCGACGGACGGTATCGCACCGTCGAGGTAGGCCTCCATCGCCGTGTCGTCCATCTCAAGGCAGGTGTCGACCAACTCGGTGCGGTACTTTTCGACGTTGTCGAGGATCGCACGGTCGCTGGGGATCGTGATGCCGAGGTCATCGGCCAAGTTCGGCGTGATGTCGAGGACCTTCCACTGGGCGTCCTTGTCATCCGACTCCCAGACGAGGGCCTTCATCTCGACCAGGTCGACCATGCCCTTGAAGTTGTCTTCCGAGCCGATCGGGATCTGGATCGGCAGCGGGCGCGCGCCAAGGCGCTTCTTGATCATGTCGAGGCAGCGGACGAAGTTCGCGCCGCTGCGGTCCATCTTGTTGACGTAGCACAGGCGCGGCACGTCGTAGTTGTCGGCCAGGCGCCAGTTCGTCTCCGACTGCGGCTCAACGCCGGCGACGCCGTCGAACACGACGACCGCGCCGTCGAGCACGCGCAGCGAGCGGTTGACCTCGATCGTGAAGTCGACATGCCCCGGCGTGTCGATCAGGTTGATCTTCTTGTTGCGCCAGAAGGCCGACACCGCGGCGCTTTGGATGGTGATGCCGCGCTTCTGCTCCTGCTCGAGGTAGTCAGTCGTCGTCGACGTCTTCAGATCCTTGGTGTCATGGATGTCGATGATCGTGTGCTTGCGCCCCGTGTAGTAAAGGATGCGCTCGGTCGTCGTGGTCTTTCCGGCGTCGACATGGGCGATGATGCCGATATTGCGGACATCGGAAAGGGGTGTAGTGCGGGGCATGGCAAGCTTCCGTGACTGTGTCGGGTGGTTGCGGAGACGATCTTCGTGACCAAAGAGAAGACGCAGCGCCGAGCCCCGGAAGAGCGGCTCATCCGGTGCAGGCGCTGCAGTCAGTAGCCGCATATTTTGACATGCCGGCATCGCTCCTGCCAAAGGATCTGTTGCGCCGACGCGAGTCGTCGCCGGGGCCACGGGCGCGACCCCAGATCATGTAATCAAGTATCTGTTTCTTATAGATATATAGAGTGGAGGGCCGCAGCCCATCCGTGCCCCGGCGCCGCTTTGCCCGAACGCCGCGAGGCTCGCGCCGTGCCGATCCCGACCCCGCCGGGATGGTAAGTTGTCCGCGCCCGGCGCTTCGGTCCGGGATCCCAAAGAGGCTCTTCAGATGCGTCCGATCCAGCTTGTCCGTGGTCTTGCGTGCGCGTCCGTCGCGCGGGCACTCGTTGTGGTGGCCTTGGGGTTTGCGGCGACGCAGGCACCGGCCGAGCCTCCGGCGGCGGCCGCGCCTGCCGCCTCGAGCTGGCTGCATTGCGGCGCGCTCTGGGACGGCCGGGGCGGCAAGACCGGCGGGGCGGCCTACATCGAGGTTCGCGCGGATCGGATCGTGTCGGTGCGAGCAGCCGGCGAGGCCGCCCCGACCGGCAACGTGATCGACTTGTCGGCGCTGACGTGCCTGCCGGGCCTCATCGACAGCCATACGCACGTGCTGCTGCAGGGCGACATCACCGCCGAGGACTACGACGCGCAACTGCTCAAGCAGTCGCCCGAGTACCGCACGATCCTGGCCACGGTCAACGCGAAGCGAATCCTGTCGTGGGGGTTCACCACCATCCGGGACATCGAGACCGAAGGCGCCGGCTACGCCGACGTGGACGTCAAGAGGGCGATCGAGCGGGGCGTCATTCCCGGTCCGCGGATGCAGGTCGCGACGCGCGCGATGGACGTCACCGGCGCCTATCCGCTGCTCGGCTATGCACCGGGAATCGCCGTGCCCAAGGGCGTGCAGATCGTCGATGGGGCCGACGGCGCGCGCCGCGCAGTGCGCGAGCAGATCTCCAATGGCGCCGACTGGATCAAGGTGTATTCAGACCGCACCTATCAGGTGATGCCGAACGGCGTGCTCGACGACATCCCGACCTTCACGCCGGAGGAGCTGCACGCCGTGGTCGACGAAGCGCATCGCCAGCGTCACAAGGTCGCCTCGCACGCGATGGCGCTGCAGGGCGTGCACAACTCGGTCGAGGCGGGCGTCGATTCGATCGAGCACGGCAACTACATCGCCAACGAGGACCTGCGCACGATGGTGCAGAAGGGAATCTGGTACGTGCCGACCATCTATGTCGGCGAGTACGTTGCCGAGGGCCGCGCGGCGGCAGGCGCACCGGTCTGGAAGCAGATGGGCGAGATCCACGAGAAGACGTTCCGGCGTGCGTTGCAGGCCGGCGTCAAGATCGCCTTCGGCACCGACATCGGCGGGTTCGACTGGCGCATCAATCCGGCGCGCGAGTTCGCTCTGATGGTGAAGTGGGGAATGACGCCCGAGCAGGCGCTGCACGCCGCAACCGTCGCCGGGGCCGAGCTGCTTGGCTGGAGCGACCGGTTGGGCACGGTCGAGGCGGGCAAGCTCGCCGACATCGTCGCCGTCGCCGGTGATCCGCTGGGGGACATCACCCGCCTCGAGCGGGTGCGGTTCGTGATGAAGGCGGGCGCCGTCTACCCGGCCGGGGACGCGGCTCCCTGAGCGGCGCGGCTGGCCGGCTTCAGAAGATGCCGGCCAGCAGGCCGGCGGCGAGCGTGGCGCCGAGATCGTGCGCACGTTGCAGGGCGGCATCGTCGGGGTCGCCGACCACGATCAGCGGCGGCGCCATCGCGGTCCAGCCATAGCCGGACACGATTCGCTCCACCGCGCGGACCGCGCCGGTGCCGTCGTTGCCGGCGCTGACCACCAGCGCATAGGGGCGACCGCCGGTGTGGCCCTCGACAGGGTAGAAGGTGCGATCGAAGAAGTCCTTCAGCGCCCCGGACATGTAGCCGAAGTGCTCCGGCGTGCACAGCAGCACGCCGTGAGCGGCGAGCAGTTCCTTTGGGCCGCAGTCCAGCGCGCGGCGGGACACGAGCGCAAGTCCAGGGCCCGAGCTTGCGATGCCGGCTTCGGCGGCAAGGCGCAGCCGTTCGGTGCGGCCGCCTGCGTGGCCGCCGTACACCAGCAGCAGCCGCATCGGCTCATCGTTCATGGCTGGCGGCCGGTGTGCGCCGGCGCGTGGCGTCCCGATCGGCGCGGTAGGCTGGTCTGGGTCGGAGGCATGGCAGTTCCCGGGCGGACGGAACGTGCAGCATAGCCGACGGCGTCGCCACGGCGCTGCCAGTGGCCTTCGCGCCGCCGCTCAGCCAAGATTCGCCGATGACACGCCCTAAACGTCCCGCTCCCAATGGCGTAGCACGTTTCGGCGTCGCCCGCGTGATCTCCAAGCGTGGCCTGGCCTCGCGGACTCAGGCGTGCGAGTGGGTGCGCCAGGGGCGCGTCAGCGTCAACGGTGAGCGCGTACTGGACCCGCAGTTCCCGGTCCGCCAGGACCTCGACGAGGTTAGCATCGCGGGCCTCGATGCGACGCCGCGGCAGCGGGTTGCGCTGATGCTCAACAAGCCGCGCGGACTCGTCACGACGACGCGCGACGAACAGCACCGGGACACCGTCTACCGTTGCCTGGAGGGCGCAGGGCTGCCGTGGCTCGCGCCGGTGGGCCGGCTGGACAAGGCCAGCGAGGGCTTGCTGCTGTTCGCCAACGACCCCGTCTGGGCTGCGCGCATCAGCAGTCCCGATAGCGGGCCGCTCAAGACCTACGACGTGCAGATCGATCGGGTGCCGGACGAGACGCTGCTGTCGGTGCTCGCGCAGGGGATCGTCGTGGACGGCGAGCGCCTGCGCTGCCACTCAGCGCGCATCCTGCGCGTCGGCGCGCGGCACGGCTGGCTGCAGATCGTGCTCGACGAGGGCAGGAACCGGCAGATCCGACGACTGCTGGAGGCCGCCGGCGTGTCGGTGCTGCGGCTGGTTCGCGTCGCGATCGGCCCGCTCGCGCTCGGTGCACTGCAAAAGGGCGCCTGGCGGCTGCTGACCGAGGACGAGGTCGCGTCCTTCTGAGCCGTCTGCGACGGGCGTGAACCGGGCGGGCGGTCCGCGTATTCTGCTAGGACGATCAAAACGCACATCCGAGTTCGCCGGGAGCCCCGCATGCCGTACCGAGCCGCCCTGATCTTCATGCTTGTCGCCGCTGGCCCGGCGCTCGCCGGTCCACCCTCGGCCGCCGCTTCTGAGTCCTCGTTCCGCGAGCTGTATCGCGAACTGGTCGAGATCAATACCACCCGCTCGGTGGGCAGTTGCACGCGTGCCGCCGAGGCCATGCGAGCGCGGTTGCTGGCGGCGGGACTGCCGGCGACCGATACGCAGATCCTCGCGCCGTCCGATCGGCCGGCGGACGGCGCGCTCGTGGCGGTGCTGCACGGGCGCGACCGCGCGGCAGCGCCGATCCTGCTGCTGGCGCACATCGACGTCGTCGAGGCGCGCCGCGAGGACTGGCAGCGCGATCCATTCAAGCTGGTCGAGGAGAACGGCTGGTTCTATGGGCGCGGCTCGTCCGACGACAAGGCGATGGCCGCAGTGTTCACCGACACCGTGGTTCGCTTTCGGCAGGAGGGGTTCACGCCACGCCGCGACATCAAGCTCGCGCTGACCTGCGGCGAAGAGACGCCCAACGTCTTCGACAGCGTGAAATGGCTGACCGAGACCCAGCCCGAAGTGTTGCGCGCCGCGTTCGCTCTAAACGAAGGCGCGGGTGGCGAGCTGGATGCGAGTGGCAAGCCGGTCACGCTGCAGATCCAGGCGGGGGAGAAGGTCTACCAGGACTTCCTGCTGGAGGCGAGCGACGTAGGTGGCCACAGTTCGCGGCCGACGCACAACAATCCGATCGTGCGGCTGAGCTCGGCGCTGGCGCGCCTGGGTGCACACAACTTCGCGATCGCCTTCAATCCGGCGACCCGCGGCTACTTCGAGGCGCAGGCCAAGCTGGTGCCGGCGGCAGCCGCCGCCGACATGCAGGCGCTGCTGCGTGATCCGGGCAACGAGGCGGCGGCAGAGCGGCTGTGGACGGTGAATCCGGCATGGAACGGCTCGCTGCGCACCACGTGCGTCGTGACCCAGATCAACGGCGGGCACGCACCGAACGCGCTGCCGCAGCACGTGACGGCCAACGTCAACTGCCGGATCCTGCCGGGCGTACCGGTCGCCGACGTGCAGCGAGAGATCGTCGCAGTGGTTGCCGACGAACTCGTGGTCGTCGCACCGACCGGGGACCTGGGAATGCAGTCCCCGCCGCCGCCGCTGTCGGAGCAGATCATGGGGCCGGTTCGTCGTGTCGCGTCAGAGATCTGGCCCGGCGTCGCCATCGTGCCGACGCTGTCGACCGGCGCGACCGACGGTCGCTTCCTGAACGCGAGCGGCGTCGCGACCTACGGCTTGTCCGGGATGTTCCATGACGCCGAGGGCTCGCACGCCCACGGGCTGGACGAGAGGATCCGCGTCAGGTCGCTCCTGGACGGGCGCCGGTTCCTGTACGAAGTGGTACGCGCGTACGCGGATGCTCGGGACTGATCGCCTGCGGCCGTTGCGGCCGCAGGTGGCGGGACATCAGCGCCTGGGGGCATCGCCCAGCGGATAGGTCGTCGCGTCCTTGGATTCCAGGCCGCGGCCGTCGGGCGCCGGTGCCTGAACGGGAGCGACGGTCGGCGCTGCGGCAGGTGCTGCGGCGGCCGGTGCGATAGGGCCACCGAGCGCCATGCTCGGCAGCCGGCGCAGCGCTTCAAGCAGGCGCTGCGCGTTCGCAGGCGGTGCCGACGCATTGCTCGCCAGCACCTCGGAGGCGAGCACGCCGGGCTTTTGGTAGTACGCCGCGTTCGCCTTGCCGTCGATCGCCATGACCGTGCCGTCGATCGCGATGCCACCGAAGAAGCCCTGCGAGCGCGAGTAGGAGTAGATCTCGGCGCCGCCCATGTCAGTTGCCCCGGATACGCCGCGCCCGACCGGACCGACCGCCACGCTCGCGCCGGCGCCGAGGGTGAGCTTGCCGCCAGTGACGCCCTCGATGCTGCGCCGGGTGGTGAACACGAGGATCAGGTCGCTTGATTCGATGCCGAACTGCGGACCGAGGCTGCCGCCGCCGAGGGTGATGAAGGCGGGGTTGCTCCAGCGACCCTGGTCGTCACGAATCAGCAGCACGCCCTTGCCGAGCCGTCCGCCGACGCCGAGCAGTCCGACCTTGACCACCGCCGGAATGACCGCGATGCCGTAGGCGCGTCTAAGCAGCCAGTCGGGCATGGATTCGTCCGGCATCGACTGCGTGTCTTCGATGACCGCGGTCGTCTTGAGCAGCGTCGCATCCTCGCGCGGGCCGGCGAGCGTCGCCGAGGTCGAGGCGAGGAAGAAAGTCAGTGCGATGACGAAGCGTCGCGCTGTCATGAGGAACCCCTTTGTACTTTGTCTGCAGGTGGGACCGCGGCCAACGCCACTAGGTTCCCAAGGCCATGATACCCGAGCGGCGCCGCTGCATTCGACGGGCGCAGGGTCGATAATGGCGCAAGCGGAGGTGCCTATGCGCGCGATTGCCAGTCTGATGCTCGCTGTTTTGTCGCTGTTTGCAGTCACTCCTGCCCGTGCCGACTGGGTGCGGCGCGAGGAAACGGTGATGGGAACCCGTATCTACGTCGAGGCCTGGCACGACAACCCCGTGCAGGGCGAACTCGCGCTGGACGCGGTGATGGAGAACATGCGGCGAATCGATCGCCTGATGAGTCACTACCGGCCGGACAGCCAGTTGTCGCAGATCAACATACACGGCGCCATCGAGCCGGTCGTGGTCGACCCGGAACTGTTCGAACTGATCCGAACCTCGGTGCACTTCTCGGAGATCACCGAAGGCGCCTTCGACATCACCTACGCGAGCGTCGGCTACCTGTACGACTACGCGCGCCACCTGCGGCCTACCGAGGCCGAGATCACTGCAGCGCTACCGGGCGTCAACTTCCGCAACCTGACGCTCGACGCCGCGCAGCACTCGGTCGGCTTCGCGCACCCGGGGATGCGAATCGACCTCGGTGGCATCGCCAAGGGCTACGCCTGTGATCGCGGCGTGGAGATCCTGCGCAGCTACGGCATTAGCAGTGCGATCGTCACCGCTGGCGGCGACTCGCGACTGCTCGGCGACCGACGCGGGCGGCCATGGGTCGTCGGCATCCGTCATCCGGACGACAAGAGCCGCGTCGTGCTCAGCATGCCGCTGGCGGACGTTGGCATCTCGACCTCGGGGGACTACGAACGCTACTTCGATGAGGGTGGCGTGCGCTATCACCACATCATCGACCCGAAGACCGGACACAGCCCATCGGGCGTGCGCAGCGTGACGATCATCGGCCCTACGGCCACCGATACCGAGGGCTGGTCGAAGGCGGTGTTCATCAAGGGGCCGGTCGAGGGCCTGCGGCTGATTGAGCAGTATCCGCAGATGGACGCGGTCGTGGTCGACAAGGACGGCAAGGTCTGGTACTCGAAGGGCCTTTCGCCCCCGAAATAGAGGCGCGGCGACTGCCGCGCCCGGCGTCGGTCTAGAACCAGACGGTCAGGAAGGCCTGCACGACGTTCGCGTTGTAGTGGTACATCGGCTCGTTCCCGGCGCCGAAGGTCTGCTGCGTCGCGTCGCGGAAGTCCTTGAACTTGTACATGATGTAGTCGTAGTGCACGGAGCCGGAGAACTTCTTGAAGAAGTGGCGCTTCGTCTTGTAAAGGTCGAACGACACGGCCAGACCCAGCGAGTCGTTGGTCTGCGCCGCCAGTTCCCGGTCTCGGCCCATGTAGTTCTGCTGGTTCGGTGAGTTGAACAGGTCCGAGTAGAACGAGGCGTGGCTCTGCTGGTAGTGCCGGTAGGTCAGGTCGGCCATCATCGCCTCACGGCGCAACGGCTGCGAGTAACCCAATTCGGCCGTCGACGCCCGGATCTTCCAGGTGTCGTTGAAGTAGCGGTACTGACCGGACACGGCGCCACGCCACGGCAGGAAGTACTTCAGCTTGAGCGCGGACGCGGTACTGGTGCGGGTGCCGGGATAGTGCTCCACCGCGGTCAGGAACAGCGAGGAGCCGGGGCCGGCGAGGTAGCGGATCGCGCGGTAGGGGTTCTGCATGTAACCCGACTCGGTGATGATCTCCTGGTCGTAGCCAGCGATCAGGTTGCGCGTCAGTACCTGCGAGATGCCCAGCGACCAGGTGCGCCGGTCCACGCGCCGGTGGAACGCCGGGTCGCGCACGAGGCTCGCGTCAAGCACCTTGTAGACATTGTCCCAGCCCTTGCTGACGCCGAACGAGACCGTCGTCAGGTCGCCAAACATGTCCTGCGAGATGTTGAAGTCGACGGTGCGCGAGTCGTAGTCGTTCTCGGTGCTGCTCTGCACGCCTGCCGAGTAGGTCGTCTTGCCGTAGAGGTAGTCGACGCCGAGGCTCTTCTGCTTGCGTTCCTCGCGCAGCGGACTCGCGCCGAGCACGACCATGTCGATGGACGCACCGGAGACCTGGTCAACCTGGTAGCCGGCCTTCACGGACAGGTTGTCGGTGACATTCTTGCGCACCAGCACGGATGGCCCCTGCACCTTGATGCCGCCGCCGTCGTACATTCGCCAGCTGACGTCGGCGCGCTCCTCCGGGAGCGTGCCTGCGAGCGCCGCGAGACCGTACAGACAGCTGAACGCGATCGCGCCGAGCCGAACACAGAACTGGGTTGCGCTCATAGCCGGATGGTCCATCGGTGCGTGACCGTTCAATTGCAGCCGCAGCCGCCGCCGGTCGTGCCGGTCGCGCCGCGGGCGCCCTCGCGGTTCTCGCGAACGTGCGCCAGGTAGCTGCTCGCGATCGGGTCGCGATCCCACTTCATGACGCGCGCCGCCAGGTGCTCGCGCTCGTAGGGCTTGACCCACGGCTTGATCGGGGCGCAGGCGCCGCTGCCGGCGAGAACGGCGAGCAATGGCAGCAGGTGGAGCGTCTTCAAATCATTTCTCCCGCAGCAGGGCGCGGATCTGGTCAAGGTATTCGTTCTCGTCGCCGGCGCGATAGCCGCGGTGCGACCAGCGGACCACGCCGCGGCGATCGATCAGCACCGTGCTCGGCATGCCATCGACCTTGAACATGCGCGAGGCGACGCTGTCGCGATCGAAGGCGATCGGGAAGGACACCGGGGTCTTGGCGAGGAAGCCTTCGGCGTCGCTCGAGTCGGGCTCGACGTTGACGCCGAGCATCGTGAAGCCGGCGCCCTTGTAGCGCTTGTACATCTGGTCCAGCAGCGGGAACTCTTCCCGGCAGGGGCCGCACCAGGATGCCCAGAAGTTGATCATGACGACCTGGCCGCGGAGCTTCTCCAGCGACACGCTCGTCGCAGGCGAACGCGCCGGCAGGGTCAGCGCGCCTACCGGAGCACCCTCTGTCGCGAACGCGGCGGGCGCCGCGGCTGCAACCCAGGCGAACGCCACCAGCGTCGCGGCGGCTCTTGCGGGAAAGCGGAGCATCAGAAGAACACCGTGACCCCGAGAGTCGATTCTAGGTTGTTCGTCGAGCGCATGCTGCCCAGGACGTTTGTGTCGAGCAGGTGATCGCGGACGTCGAGGTGCGCCGCCATCCAGTCATTGAGGATCAGTCTATAGCCGGCACCGACCGTGATCGTGAAGCGCGTGTCGCCGCCGAACTGTGTCCCGCCGACGCCGCCGACGAGGTAGAAGGCGGAGTTGAAGGTGCGTCGCTTGCCGACGTACACCTCGCCCGGGAAGATGTCGTAGCCCATGTCGAGGGTGTAGAAGCGCACCTTGCGCTGCGCATCCGTCAGCAGCCGGGCGCCGCCGGAGAGGCGCTCGTAGCTCGTCAAGCCCAGGCGGGACTCGCCGTAGATGCCCTCGGCGAAGAAGTCCTCGGTGATGTGGTAGATCAGGCGGGCGTTGCCGACGCCATTGGAACCGAAGTCCTCGACGTTCAGCAAGCCAAGGCTACCGCCGAACTCGAAGTTGGAGTTGCGGATCTTCGGCGCGTGGACCTTTCGTCGGGTGACCTGCGGTTCAACAATCGGGGCGGTCGGATTGTCAGACTCGATCGTATCGACGACCTGTGTCGGGGCGCGGTGATGCTTGCGGTGGAACGGCCACATCGAGCAGCCACCGAGCGCGACTGCGCAGACGATCAGAAGAAGAACGCGAAGCCTGCTTTCCATTCGTTCCGATCCTCGTTTTGGTCGCGCGTCGTGAAGATGACGTAGCTGCGATAGTCGGCGCGCAGCAGAAAACGCTGCGTCAGGTACCACTTTGCGCCGACACCGTAATAGCCGAGCACTTCGTGCCGCTGTGGCGGCGCGATGATGGTGGCCTTTGGATGAACCCGGACAAGTCCGGTGCCGACGTCGATGAACGGTGCGAACCGCCAGTCCGGACGCGGCGTGTGCACGAGGCCCGCGAGCAGCATCTCGCTGTTGGACGAGTGTCCAAGTGCATTGGCGACACTGACTTCGGCGGCCAGGTTGGGAATCAGCGCGTAACTCAGGTAGACGCTGTTGACGTTGCCGCCACCGAAGTTGCCGGTCTCGCCGCCCGCTTCCCACGGATAGGTGCCGGCATCGCGGCGCGTGATGTTCTCAAGCGGGAGCTTCTCGCCTGTGGCGAGCAGCGTTTCCGCCATGTCGCCGCGTCGTGCCCAACCCTCGCGGTCGTGCTCGTCGCGTATCTTGAACCAATCGGTACGCCGGTAAAGTATCTGAATCGGCTCGCCACGCGAGATCACGTGGAATACCGGATAGCGTCGACCTGGCCCGAGGTGCAGTTCGAGGTAGGGATCGGCAACCGTCACCTGCACGTAGTGGCCGTCATCGCGATCAAACTGCCGGCGCTTGTCGTCGGCAGAATGGGCGAGGGCCGGTACGGCGAGCAGCACGAGGGCGGCGAGCTTCAGAACGGTGCGCATGCGTCAGTTGGCTGGTGGGATCGCAAATGGGTCGTTGTAGTACTGAGCGCCGAGGTCAAGCCACTCCGAGACCAACTTCAGTTCCTCGTCCGTGAGCCAGCCCCGATGCGGACACGGGCCGTCTGGCGCGCAGCTGATAGGCGCCGCGCCGGCCGAGAACTTGTTGAAGAAAGTTGCCGAAGCATTCGCCCCTGCGCCGCTCATTGGCGGAGTAACCTGGACTGTCACCTGAGTCGGCAGCTGGGTCACCGGGTCGGGCGGCCCTTGCGCGACAACGGGTTGCATAGTAACAGGGTCGAGCTTCGGATGCGGCAACAGCAGTTGGCAGAAGGATGTGTACTGCAGCTGCACGCAGGGGCCGGCGGACGGGCTGCTGGTCAGATCCAGCTGGCCCGCGGAGAGGCGCGCTACGCCTGCGGCGTCGCGCGGACTGTGGCAGTCGGTGCAGGACTGGTACGCCGCGGTCGTCACCGGGTCGATGGCGGTGATCGTCGTGCGCGGCGCCGTCCAAAGTGGTGCGACCTGGATCGGGTAGTGAATGACGCCGCGGCAGTTGCCTTGCCAGTTCGTAGTGCAGTCCGGCCGCACTGGCGCCGGCGTCGCGAGGCTCGCGTACTGCCAGGCCACGGCGGGGTCCGGCGTGCCGCCGCCGGCGGGTGTCCAGACGTCGCTGGAGACGATGTCCAGCGTCGGCTCGGCCGCGCACGCGGCGTCGACGCAACTCACCTGCACGGCGGCGCGGTATTCAGCCATGGTTTCACCCGTCACCGGCTGGCGTGACGGCGGCACAGCGACGCCTGATCTGTTCATGACCACCAGCGCCGTGTTCGGAAAGGCGCTACCGGTCGTCGGTGCGCCCGGATTGGCCGCCGTGAACAGCCCCGGGCGCCCGTGCGAGGTGCGAGACGTGGCGCTCTGCACGTGGCAGCCGTTGCAGGTGACGGTCTCGCCGGCGCGTACGTTCAGCCAGGCGCGGTGGCGCGGGTAGCCGCCGGGGGGCGTTCCATC
Source organism: Pseudomonadota bacterium (assembly GCA_025356815.1). Taxonomy (GTDB): domain Bacteria; phylum Pseudomonadota; class Gammaproteobacteria; order Steroidobacterales; family Steroidobacteraceae; genus CAIKZZ01. Next base: position 55,993 of record JANXQL010000061.1, on the reverse strand, counting down.
CAGGCGGCGACCGTTCGCGTCGAGGACGCTGATCTGGATCGGAATGTTGGCCGGCACCTTGACCCGTACCGAGCCGTCCGGCTCCACCGGCGCGTAGCCGATCAGCTCGCGCATGAAACCGCCGGCGATTCCAAAGGCAAAGCCCGGCAGCTGGGCGTTGGACAGCACTTCGTTGTCGGGCAGGCTGACCGCCTTCTCGATGCGCAGGAACCGCGGACGCCGCACGTCGGCGGCGCGTGCCGAAGGGTCGCGAGTCGGTGCGATCCCGCCGGGCGCGGTGTCCGCGCCGTCGAAGTCGTACACGCTCTTGATATTGAGAATGCCGACGTTTTCGGCCGCGAGCGTGAACGTGTAGGACGAAGGTGATCCCGGCGCGGCGTCGGGGATGACCGGCGGTGTGGGCAGCTTAGGCTGCAACGCGACGACGTCGGTGTACATCACGCGGTCCACCGGCGGAATGATCGGCAGCTGGGTGTTGTTGCGCGCGTCGTAGACCCAGATGCTGTACACCGGAGGCGCCGGCACGACCCCGGTCTTGGCGAGATTGTCCGTAGTGCACGGAATGAGTCGCGTCTGGTCGATCAGGCGACATTCCGTCCAGCCCACCAGCAGCCGGTCGGTCCCGTCCCAGAGTGGGAATACGCTCGAGAACCGACCGCCAGGGGACGGTGGTGGCGGCGCGCCGTTGCTCCCGGGAACCGTCCGCACGTCGTTGACCACTAGATGGCTCTGGCCAGTCGTGCCGCCGCCTCCCATGACGCGCTGCAGGTTCTCGACGAAATTGGCCGAATCGATCAGCGCCAGGTCACCGCCGAAGTCGGTGCCGCTGAACGGCCGCAGCAGGGCGACGATGCGGCCGTCGGGGCGTGCCCGGGCCTGAGTGAACTGCACGACCGAGCCGACTGTGCCTGTGTCATGACTGTTGCGGCCGTAGAGCAACTGCAGGTTGCCGCCGTCCGGGTCCACCGCATACAGCTGCATGCCCGCGCCGGAGGAGATGTCCCAGCGGGAGAACATGATTCGTCCGTTGGTCATGACCGACGGATCGAGGTCGTGGCCGGTGTGGAAGGAGATCTGTCGGATACCGCTGCCGTCGGGGTTCATGACGTGAAGTGCGAACACAGGCAGGTTGCGGTTGCCCTCGATGCCGGCGCTGAACTGCTGCTTGCCTTCGTCGATCAGCACCGCCTTCGCGTCGTGCTGGCGCGAGGAGGTGAACACGATCCGGCCGTCCGGCAGGTAGTGCGGGCCAACGTCGTGGCCCAGATCCGCGCTGATCGAGTCGGCAATCACCTTGCGCAGCGTCGCGCTGGGGACGTCGTACTCGTAGATTGCCCACTTCGGCTGTTGCGACTGGCGGGCGTTCTTCAGCAGGGGCGGACGCATCGAGAAGATCAGCTTGGTGCCGTCCCAGGAGGTGTCCATGTCGCGCACGTCCCAGGTGCCGTGGGTCACCGCGACGGTGATGTTGCTCTCGAGGGCCGTCGGGCTTGCACGTTCGCGCAGCCAGACATCCGCGGGGCCGTTCCAGACCCGCTGGATGCGCAGGTCGTCGACGAGCGGCGCGGCGTTCGGGTCGTTCGGGTCTGGCAGTGCGCGACGAATGTAGGCGATCGGGAAGTCCGGCGCGGCGCCATCGTTGGCGGATCCCGAGTTGCCGAGGCTGATGTCCTGACCCTGGCCGCCGCATCCAGCGAGCAGAACCGCTGCCAGCACCAGCAGCGCGGCGAGTCCATGCCGCTTCACGATCGGGGATTCCATCCGCGCCCTCCAAGTCGTTTGACGCATGACGCGGGACCCAGCCGATCCGGGGCATGGGTCTGGCGCAGCACGCGGCGTGGCCGTCGTCGCCGACGGCCCGTCGGGATCGGCGCCATCCACGGCGCATCGACCCCACCTGTACTCACTGAGAGTAACCCGAGCAGTTGGCTGGCCGTAATGTCGCACGCTTGCGACTGCGGGGGGCGTAATGCGAGCGGCGTCACATCCTGAGCATTGTCGGCATCCTGAGACATGCTGGTTTCCGTGGCCGCTCGATATAGTCCCCCCCCGGTGCTCCACCGCCCGTCACGAGCGAATGGCCATGAATGCAGGGAAGCAACGCCGCTGGATATCGAAGCGCGCCAGTGGCGCGCAGCGCGTCGGTACGCTCGCGATGATGCTGCTAGTCGTCGCCTCGCCGGCCCAGGGCGGCTCTCGCGAGCAGGCCAAGCGCATCCACGACCGGCTCAACGGCTCTCCCCCCACCGCCGCGTTGCTCGATTCGATGCAGACGGACATCGACGGCAGCAACCCGCTCGGCGCCGCATACAAGGCGATCGACAATGCCAACGGCAACTTCTATTCGGTGGTGCTGAAGAACCTCGTCACGCCGTGGACCAACCGTGACCAGACGGTCTACGCGCCGCTCAACGACTACACCGCCACGGTGATCGGCATGGTCCGCGATGACCTGCCGTTCAATACGGTGCTGTCGGCCGACATCCTGTACGTCGGTCGCAGTTCCCTGGGGCTGCCCGCCTACTCGACCTCCAGCAACGATCACTACGCGCAGATGGAGGCGCAGGGGCTGAACCTCAAGGATTCCCTGGTGAGCGCCCAGCAGTCAGCGGTCACGGGGCTGCCGGCCGCGGCCACCGCAGGCGTCCTCACCAGCCGCGCCGCGGCGCGCGCGTTCTTCGTGGCCGGCACCAATCGAGCGATGTTCCGCTTCACGATGATCAACCACATGTGCTCCGACCTGCAGCAGGTCATGGACACCACTCGGCCCACTGATCGCATTCGCCAGGACGTCAGCCGCAGTCCGGGCGGCGACAGCCGGGTGTTCCTCAACAACTGCGTCGGTTGCCACTCGGGCATGGACCCGATGGCGCAGGCTTTCGCGTACTACGACTACACCTTCGCCAGCGACGAGGCGACCGGTTCGTTGAAGTACACGCCGGGCACCGTCGCCGACAAGTACTTCCACAACAACACGACGTTCGCTCCCGGCTTCGTGACGCCGGACGACCACTGGGAGAACCGCTGGCGCGCCGGCCCGAACTCCCTGATGGGCTGGGATCCGACGCAGCCCGGCTCGGGTTCGGGCGCGAAATCGCTCGGTGCCGAGTTCGGCGCCAGCGACCAGTTCGCGCAGTGTCAGGTGCAGAAGGTCTTCAAGTCCGTCTGCCTGCGGCCGCCGTCCGATGCCGGGGATCGTGCCCAGGTCGGCACGCTGGTGGCGCACTTCAAGCAGGGCTATTCCCTGAAAAAGGTGTTTGCCGAGACCGCCGTCTATTGCATGGGCGACTGAGGGACCAGCGCATGTTCAATCTCGCCCTGTTCAATGACTCGCGGCTGCGTCTGAATCGCCGCATCAACCGCATCGCACTCGCCGCGGGGGTCGCGCTGGCGGGGCTGCTGCTCTCGGCTTGCGGTGCCGGCAGCGCGCAGACGATGCCCAATCCGCAGGCGACGACGCCATCCGGCAGCGTCAAGTCGTACCTCGGTCCGGCGCCGGTGAGCGCCGACGTGCAGGCGTTCGTCGTCAACTTCTGGAACAACGTCAGCGGCGTGGACCGGTGCGGCGCGTGCCACACCCAGGGTAACCAGTCGCCGATGTTCGCCCGCAGCGACGACGTCAATCTGGCTTATCAGGCGGCCCAGTCCTACGTGGACCTTGCCAATCCCGCGAGCTCCCGCATCGTCGCCAAGGTCGGCGGTGGCCATCACTGCTGGCTGGCGAGCAGTTCGGCCTGTGCCGATACCATGACGACCTGGATCCGCAACTGGGCGGGCGTCGCGCTCGGCGGCTCCCAGGCGCAGGTCCGTCTCGTGCCGCCGCCGATGGTGGATGCCGGCGGCGCGCGCAGCTTCCCCGACAGTTCGCAGCAGTTCGCCTCGACCGTCTACCCGCTGCTGCGCCAGTACTGCTCGCGCTGCCACTCGCCGAGCGCCGTGTCCGCGCAGTCGCCGTATTTTGCCCAGTCAGACGTCGACGCCGCCTACGCCGCTGCGAAACCGAAGATCAACCTCGATACACCGACGCTGTCGCGCTTCTACGTCCGCCTCAAGAGCGAATTCCACAACTGCTGGGGTGGTGACTGCGACGCGGCTGCCGCGCAGATGCTCCAGGCGATACAGGCTTTCGCAGGCCAAGTGCAGGTCACCAAGGTGGATCCGGCGCTGGTGCTGTCGCGCGCCTTGACCCTCTACGACGGCGTCGTCGACACCGGCGGCTCGCGCGTCGAAACCGGCCTGATGGCCAAGTTCGAGTTCAAGACCGGCACTGGAACGGTCGCCTACGACACCAGTGGCGTGGAGCCGGCGTTGAACCTCGCCATGGCAGGCGACGTTGCCTGGGTTGGTGGCTGGGGTGTGCAGATCCAGAACAAGGGCAAGCTGCAGGGCACCTCGGCCGGCAGTCGCAAGCTGCACGACCTGGTCATGACCAGCGGCGAGTACAGCGTCGAAGCCTGGGTCGCGCCTGCGAACGTCACCCAGGAGATGGCCTACATCGTCTCGTATTCGGGCGGGCCGACGCAGCGCAACATGACGCTCGGCCAGACGATGTACAACTACGATGCCTTCCTGCGCTCCACAACGACGGGCGCCAATGGCCAGCCGGAGTTCTCGACGCCATCGGCGCAGCGCGCACTGCAGGCGACCCTGCAGCACGTGGTGATGACCTACGACCCGGTCAATGGGCGGCGCATCTACGTCAACGGCTCGCTGGTCGCCAGCGGCGATCCGCAGCGCGGTGGCTCGCTGTCCCAGTGGGACAACACGTTCGCGCTCGTGCTCGGCAACGAGGTATCCGGCGACCGGCCGTGGTCGGGTGTCCTGCGGATGGTCGCGTTGTACAACAAGGCGATGCAGCCGCAGGACGTCAAGGCGAACTTCGACGCCGGCGTCGGCGAGCGGTACTTCCTGCTATTCAACGTGGACAAGTACACGGGCCAGTCGCAGACCTACGTGATGTTCGAGGTCTCGCAGTACGACAGCTACTCGTACCTGTTCAACAAGCCGGTCTTCCTCAGCCTGGATCCAAACACCAACGTCACCGGTCTCACCGTCAAGGGTCTGCGCATCGGCCTCAACGGCGCCGAGGCCCGCGTCGGTCAGGCCTACACATCCGTCAACACGAGCGTCGCCGTTCACGGCTTCGACCCGGCGAGCAGTGCATTGGTGGCGGTCCCGCTGTCCGCTGTCGGCACGACGATCGCGCTGGAGAAGGGTCCGGCCTACGACCAGTTCTTCCTGACCTTCGAGCAACTCGGCAGCGCGACCAACGTCCATACCGAGGCGGCGGCGATCATGCCAATCCCGGCGGATTTCCCGCGCCCCGCGGACATCGGCGTCAGGACATTCGAACGCATCAACGCGACGCTGTCGGCGATCACCCGGGTGCCGCGCACGACGCCGGTCGTTGCTGCACTCTTCCAGAGTCTGCAGCAGGCGATGCCGACGACCGGTGCCCTGCAGGGCTTCAGTGCCTCCCACCAAACCGCCATCGCGCAGCTGGCGATCCAGTATTGCGACGCCCTGGTCAACGACACGTCGCTGCGTGGCAGCTACTTCCCGTCGTTCAACTTCGCGGCGCCGACGGGTAGTGCGTTCGATGCTGCTGGTCGCAATGCGCTGATCACGCCGCTGATCGACCAGATGCTCAGCGCCAATTCGGGCGCCGGCACGTTCCTGCGCACGCAGCCGGCGGTGACGGCAACGCGATCGGAGCTCAATTCGCTGATCGACCGGCTCTCCGGGTCGGTCTCAAACGACACCGTCGGCACCGCGACGGTCGTCAAGGCATCGTGCGCCGCCGTCGCAGGCAGTGCCGCGATGCTCATCGAGTAGAACGAGAGAGGCCGGTCCCATGATCATTCGACGCAAAGCCCCGCGCACGCTCAGCCCCGACGAGCCGCTCCGCCACGCCGATGCACACCGCCGGCCGGTGAGCCGTCGTGACTTTGTCGCGCAGGGCTTCCTCACCGGTGCCGCCACGGTGATCGCGCCGGCGGGTCTTGGTATGCTGCTCGCCCCGGCGCGCGCGCAGGCGCTGTCGGCCGACATCCTCGCCCAGAAGGTCGCCTGCGGCATCACCGGCGGCGCCGGCAAGATTCCGTTCATCTGCTTCGACCTCGCCGGCGGCGGCAACATCGCCGGCTCCAACGTGCTGATCGGCGGTCCTGGCGGCCAGCAGGATTTCCTGAGCACCGCGGCCTACGGCAAGATGGGGCTGCCGGGGAACATGACCCCGAACTCGCCGAATCCTGCGCGGACGCCGAACAACTTCCTCGAGAGTCGCCTGGGACTTCTGTTCCATTCCGACAGCGCCCACGTGCGCGGCATTCTCGAGCGGACGGCTCCGTCGACTCAGGCGTTCACGAACGGCGCGGTCATTCCCGCCCTGTCGAACAACGATACCAATACCAACCCTCACAACCCCATGTACGGCATCGCCCGCATCGGCGCGCGCGGTGAACTGCTGACGCTGATCGGCTCCCAGGCCTCTGCTTCGGGCGGCAACTCGATGGCGCCGCTGTCGATGGTCGATCCGACGCTGACGCCGACGGTTGTCACGCGTGCCAGCGACGTCACGGGCCTCGTCGATACGGGCGTGCTCGGCCAGCTGTTCGCCCGGCCGGCAGACGCGGTCGCGGTGCTCGAATCGATGTCCAGGATCAGCGGTCAAAAGCTCGCCAACGTGACGACCAAGCTGGCGGCGGATGCGTCGGTCAAGGCGGCCGTCAACTGCAACTACGTGAAGTCGGCGTATCTCGCCGAGAACTTCTCCAATCCCGCCGCGCTCAACCCCGACCTTGACCCGTTGATCGTCGACCAGAGTTCGACGCGCGGTAGTGGCATCTTCAGCCAGGCCGAATACCAGGCCGACGGCGAGTTCCGTAAGACGGCGGCCGTGGCCAAGATGGTCGTCAACGGCTACGCCGGCGCTGGGACCGTGACGCTGGGCGGCTACGACTACCATGGCCAGGGGCGAGCGACCGGCGAGTTGCGCGACCTGCGTGCCGGCCGCTGCATCGGCGCCTGCCTTGAGTACGCCGCGCGGATGCAGAAGCCGCTGATGGTGTATGTGTTCAGTGATGGTGGAATTTCCGCCAGCGGCCAGGTGGACTCATCCGTCGATGGGCGCGGCAAGTTCATGTGGAGCAGTGACAACGAGTCGGTTGCGGCCACGTATTTTCTCGTCTACAACCCGAAGGGCCAGCCCCAGCTCAATGCCGGGGGCGGCGGCCTCGCTGCTGCCCGCCACCAGCAGATCGGGGCGTTCACCAGCGACGGCTCGGTCGATGCGGCATCGAGCCCTGCGGCCAACAACGTGCTGCTGCTCGTACAGACGGTGCTGCTCAACTACCTCTCACTGCACGGCCAGCAGGGACAGTTCGGGCAGCTGTTCCCCGACCATGGCCTCGGCGGCTCGAGCCAGCTCGATGCCCTCACCGCGTTCGCGCCGATCGTGAACGGCACGATCACCGGCTGAGTGTCGTGGTCGGCGAGCGGACCGGGCCTGGCCCGGACGGGCGGAACGCGCCGTCGCGCTCGCCGGCGCTCATGTCCCTGTTGCAATGCCCGCGATGCCGCCGCGGGTCCCTCGCCGAAGGTCAGGGCGGCCTTCAATGCGCGCAGTGCCAGACCCGGTTCCCCAGCGTTGGCGGGCTACCATGGCTGTTGCCGGAGCCGGCGCTTGCGCTCGGCGGGTGGCGCAATCGATTGACTCTATACCTCGACGAGTTCGCGGCGGCCGAACGCGCTGCGCGTGCAGATCTCGTGCTGGCGGTCCGGCCCTCGACCCGCAGGCGGATCGAGGCCCTTGCCGAGGCCTATCACCGGCAGGCGGCGGCCGTGCGTTCGCTGCTCGCTGCGCTGATGCTGCAGGCATTGCCGCTGTCGCACGCGACGAGTCTGGCGTTCGATACTCGCCTGCCGCTCGCCCAGGACCTGCATTCGTACTACACCAATCTGCACCGCGACTGGTGTTGGGGCGACGCCGAGAACGTCGCAATGCATCAATTGGTCGTCGATCTGCAGGGGCCGGCGCGCGCGCGGGTGCTGGTGCTCGGCGCTGGTGGATGTCGGCTCGCCTACGACCTGCACCGGCATGGCGTGCAGCCACTGACGGTGGCGCTGGACATCAATCCGTTGCTGCTGCTTGCAGCTGAGCGGATCTTGCAGGGCGAGCGGGTCGAGCTGTACGAGTTCCCGATCGCCCCGCTGACGGCGAGTGACGCCGCTGTCGCTCGCTCCCTTTCGGCGCCGGCGCCGGTGCGCACCGGACTGGAACTTGTCTTTGCCGACGCGTTCCAGGCACCCTTCGCGCCGCAGAGCTTCGATCTTGTGATCACGCCCTGGCTCATAGACATCGTCGAGGAGGAGCCGGCGGCGCTCGCCGCGGCGATGAACCGCCTGCTGGCGCCCGGTGGGCGCTGGGTCAACGTCGGCTCGCTGGCCCTCCCGTGGCGCCGCCCGGCCCTGCGGCCCGGCCCGCAGGAGCTGCTGGAGCTGGTCCGGGAGGCTGGGTTCGCGGTCGCCGGCGAGCGGGACGCGGAACTGCCCTACATGCGCTCTCCCGCCAGCCGTCACGCGCGCCTGGAACGCGTACATGCGTTCGCGGCCGACAAGTTGCGACGCAGCGCGCAGGAGGCGCAAGCCACCGGCCGGCCCGGCTGGTTGCAGGATTCTTCCGCGCCTGTGCCGTCGACCGAGCAGGTGCAGTTGAACGCCGAGGCTGCCCGCATCCGGGCGATCCTGCTGGCGCTCGTCGACGGGCGACGTTCGGTGGACGAGTTGGTCAGGATCGTGACCGAACAGCGGTTGCTGCCGGCTGATCAGGCCGTCAGTGCGGTTCGTCAGCTGCTCGAGGGGCTGCATGAGCTGGAACGGCGCGGCCGGAGCCCATCGTGAGCTGTCCAAGCGCATGCGGGTGGCAAGCCCGGATGTCGCCATGCGGCGACGAACACATGCCGATCATGAAGGATGTGCGAATTTGTGAGCGGAGAATCAGTTTGCGGTGCTTTGCCGCGTTGACAGTCTGAATCTCGCATGCGAACTTTACAGAATCTGCTAAGGGCAAACCCGTCGCGAGGCGGGGGCGCAAAGCTACCGGTCCGTAAATGTTCGGATAGCGGGGCCGCCGCGAGTGGCAACCGGGGTCATCCCGTGATCGCCGCTGCATCGTCGCGCTGCCAACCGATGTGCCGGCGCCGCTTACGGCTCGGCAAGAGGGAGTTCGTGGCGACGGTGTTACGACGGAAGCTCGTTCAAGGATTCGCGATCGCGTTTGCTGCGACCGGCGTGCTGCTGGGCGCGCCGCGCCCAGTGCTGGCGAGCGACATCGCGCGCGCGCATCCGCTGATTGGGCGGCCGGCGCCAGAGCTGCTGCAGCGCCTGCTCAACGGTCCGGGAACCAACTTTCGCCTCTCCGAACACCGTGGCGAGATCGTGCTGCTGGGCTTCTGGACCAGCTGGTGCGGGACCTGCGGCGACTATCTGACCCAGCTGAGTCGGCTCGATGCGACCTACTCGCGCGCCGGACTGGTGGTCGCCGGCGTCAGCCTCGACGACGAACCGGCGCGTGCCGTGACGGCGCTGCGGGCGGGCGGTATCAAGTTCGCCAACGGTGTCGATGTGACCAAGTCGTTCGGCCAGCGCTTCGCTGTCGACGATGTGCCGCTGACGCTGCTGATCGATCGTGACGGCATCGTGCGTTACGTCCACGGCGTGCTCGACGAGCCCGCGGATGCGGCGGTCCTCAAGGAAATCCGCCAGCTGCTAGACGAATAGACTTCCGGAGTGGTTCATGGACAGTCCGATCATCGCGGTTGCAGTGCTACACAGCGGTCGACGCCCGGATCGGCACGCGCCGGCCCCGCGCCACTTCTGGGGTTCGCTGCTGCGTTGGCTGGCCCAACTTGCCACGCGGCGGGCACGCACATGAAAAAGAAGGTTCCGACGATGGCTATCACCCGCAAGATTCCCCTCCTGCCGCGTGCGTTTGCCGGCTGCGCGGCGCTTGTACTCGCACTCGCTCTGACCACGACGCGGGTCGTCGCGGTGGAGCCCGTCGTGGCACCGGCGCCGGTGGCGACCGCAGCACTGCCCGCTCCTGAAAGCTCGCCGGCTGTGGCGCCGGCCGCTGGCGACTTCAAGAGCCTCGACGGCGAGGTGCAGGGTCTGAAGAAGGAGGTCCTCGACCTCAATCGCGACCTCTTCACGCTGGAGGAGGAGCTGCTGTTCCCGGCCAATACCCAGGTCGCCGTCTTCCTGTCGCTCGATGTGGGCCAGTTCTTCGCACTTGATGCCGTCCAGCTCAGGATCGACAACAAGGAAGTCGCGAACTATCTGTATACGGAGCGCGAGGTCACCGCGCTCAACCGAGGTGGCGTCCACCGCGTCTACCTGGGCAACCTCAAGACCGGCAAGCACGAGCTGGTCGCGTTCTTCACCGGCAAGGGCCCACATGCGCGCGACTACAAGCGTGGCGCGAACCTGATCTTCGAGAAGGGCGTTGGCGCCAAGTACCTCGAGCTGCGAATCTCGGACCGCCAGAGCGCACAGCAGCCGGAGTTCACGGTCAAGGAGTGGGAGTGAGCCGAGTCGCGACGGCGACGCGCAGCCGCATGCGGGCCGGAGCCTGCGCGCTGACGCTCGCGTTGGCGCTGTTGCCGATGACGGCGACTGCAAAGCGCGCGCCCGAAAAGCCACTGATCCCGCCGCCTGGCCCCGGTGCTCTGCCGCCTGCGCCGATCAGAGACCTTTATTACGGCGACGTGCTCTTCTATTTCTACCAGGACGACTATTTCAACGCGCTGCTGCATCTGAGCGCGGCGCAGCTGGCGAACCGCGTCGCCCATCAGGCAGACGACGCAGAACTCCTGCTGGGTGGCTTGTACCTGTCGGTTGGCCAGCATCGTGAAGCGGGCCAGATCTTCGCCGAGGTGCTCGGGCGCAAGAACGTGCCGGCCCCTGTCCGTGATCGTGCCCGATTCTTCCTCGGCAAGGTCTGGTACCAGCGCGGCTACTTCGACAAGGCCACCGATGCGCTGCAGACCGCCGGCAGTGGTGGCCTGACGCCGGCGATGGACGCAGAGCGGCAGATGCTGCTTGCCCAGTCCCTGATGGCAAGGAAGGACTATACGCAGGCGATTGGCGTGCTCGACCACTGGCAGGGGCCCGGGCTGTGGCAGGCGTACGCACAGTTCAACCTCGGCGTCGCCCTGGTGCGCAGCGGGCGACTGGACGACGGCGCGCGACTGCTGGAAGCGCTCGGGCACACCGAGTCGAACAACCACGAAATTGAAGCGCTTCGCGACAAGGCCAACCTCGCGCTCGGCTATGCGCTGCTGCAGGCCAATCGCCCGCTCGAGGCGCGCCCCGCGCTCGAGCGTGTCCGCCTCGAAGGCCCGCAGTCCACGCGGGCACTGCTCGGCGTGGGCTGGGCGGCGAGTGCCGCCCAGCAGTATCGTGACGCGCTCGTGCCATGGCTCGAACTGCACGGTCGCAACCTGCTCGACCCGGCGGTGCAGGAGAGCTACCTCGCGGTGCCCTTCGCCTACGCCAAGCTGTCCGCGAACCGGCAGGCGGTCGACGCCTACGAGGCCGCGATCCGCGAGTTCGGCGCCGAGACCACGCGCCTCGACGAATCCATCGCCTCGATCCGGCGCGGTGGGCTGCTCGAGGCCGTTCTGCGCAACGAGAAGCCTGGGCAGACTGGCTGGGTGTGGCAGTTGGCCTCGTTGCCGGATGCCCCGGAGTCGCGCTATCTGTACCACCTGCTGGCGCAGAACGAGTTTCAGGAGGGGCTCAAGAACTATCGCAGCCTCGGCCAGATCGAGGGCAACCTCGACGGCTGGACCTCCAGCATCGAAGCCTTCGACGACATGCTCGCGACACGTCGCGAGCGTTTCGCGACGCGCCTGCCCGCGGTGCTCGCCAAGCTCGACGGCGTCGATGTCGAGCAGCTCCGGCGGCGGCGTACCGAGGCCGAATCGAGGATCGTGGCCGCCGACAGCGGCGCAGACTACGCCGTGCTCGGCACGCCGCGCGAGCGCGAGATGTGGAAGCAGATCGAGCAGATGGAAGCGACCCTTGCGAACGTCGTCCAGGCCGGCAGCGAGGAAGAGGACGACGTCGACAACCTGCGCGAGCGGCTGCGGCTGGTGAAGGGCGCGCTCTACTGGCAGTTGAGCGACGGGTTCAAGGCTCGCGTCTGGTCCGCCCGCAAGGGGCTGCGTGAGGTCTCGCAGGGCCTGCAGCAGACTTCCGAGCGCTGGTCGCTGGTCAAGGAGGCTCGTGTTTCCGCTCCGGCGCACACCGAGGAGTTCGCCGCGCGCGTGGCCGCGCTGCGCCCGCGCATCGAGTCCGCGCACACGCGGCTCGCAGCGCTCCGGCAGAAGCAAGCGGATTTTCTCGCCGACATCGCCGTTCGCGAGCTGCAGGCGCAGAAGGATCGCCTGGCGAGCTACATGCTGCAGGCGCGCTATTCGCTCGCCACCATCTACGACCGCGCGGCGGCGGCCGACGAATCCAAGGGGCAGGTGCAGCCCAAGGCACCCGCCGATCCGGAGGGGTCGAGATGACCGGCGTCCGTCGCGTCGTCGTGTCGATCCTGATGGCCGCCCTGGCCACGAGCCAGGTGGCGGCCGCCACCAAGCGGGCGCCGACCATCGCCGACCTCAAGGGCAGGGCGGTCGAGGTCCGGCCGGACGATCCTGTCGATCCGAACGCGGCCCGCGCGCGCGACAACTATCAGGAATTCCTGAAGCTGGACGGCGGCGATTCGTCGCTGCGCTCGGAGGCGATGCGTCGGCTCGGTGACCTCAAGCTGGAGGCCGGCGAGCTCAATCGCATTGAGCAGGACCTCGCACAGGGCTCGCCGCTCGATACGCGCGACGCGATCGTGCTCTACACGCGCCTGCTCGCGACCTACCCGAGCTACGAGCGCAACGACGCCGTGCTCTACCAGCTCGCGCGGGCCTACGAGGCGGACCAGCAGGTCGACAAGGCACTGGAGATGCTCGGCCAGATGGTCGCGCGCTATCCGGGCAGCAAGTATGTCGACGAAGCCCAGTTCCGGCGTGGCGAGATCCTGTTCGTCGCTCGGCGCTGGCCGGAGGCCGAATCCGCCTACGCGAGCGTGATCGCATTCGGCAACAAATCCGATTTCTACGAACAGGGGCTCTACAAGCACGGCTGGGCGCGCTTCAAGCGCGGCGACACCGACGGCGGGCTGGAATCCTTCGGCAAGCTGCTCGACCGCAAGCTTATTGACCATCAGGGTCGCGAGCGCGACCTCGAGGCGTTCACGCGGCCGCAGCGCGAGCTGGTCGAGGACACGCTGCGCGTGTGCGCGATCTCCTTCTCGTTCGAGGACGGCGCTCAGGGCGTCGACCACTTCCTCGAGCGCCATGGTCCGAAGCCGTACGCGCACCTCCTGTACGGCACCCTCGGTGACCTGTACATGAGCAAGGAGCGCTGGACCGACGCGGCTGATGCGTATCGTGCGTTCGCCAAGCGCGAGCCGGACCACGAGCGCTCACCGTTGTTGCAGGCGCAGGCGATCGGCGCATACAAGCGCGGCGGCTTTGCATCGCTCGTCCTGGATGGCAAGCGCGAGTATGTCGAGCGTTATGGACTGGGTTCTGCGTTCTGGGCTCACCGCCGTCCGGCCGATGCTCCGCTGGTCGTGCAGGACCTTAAGGTCAACCTGCAGGATCTCGCGGCCTACTATCACGAACAGGCGCAGGCGACTAAGCAGGTCGCTGACTACCATGAAGCGGCCCGCTGGTATCGCGGTTACCTGAAGTCCTTCCCGGACGACAAGGACGGAGCGGCGACGAACTACCGCCTCGCGGACACGCTGTTCGAGAGCCACCAGTACGGCGAGGCCGCGGTCGAGTACGAGCGCACGGCTTATGGCTACCCGCAGGATGCGAAATCCGCTGTGGCCGGGTACGCGGCCCTGGTCGCCTATGACAAGCACGAGCCCGAACTCGAGGGAGATACGCGACGCAGCTGGCACCTCGCGGGCCTCGACAGCTCGCTTCGGTTTGCAACGACATTCCAGGATCATCCAGAGAGCGCCGCCGTGCTCGTGCGCACTGCCCGCGAGGTGTTCGACGCCAAGGATTACGCCAAGGCTGTCGATGTCGCGGACATCGTGCTGTCGCGCCGACCGGCGGTCGACATCGACAAGCAGCGTACCGCCTGGACCGTGATCGCCAACTCCCAGTTCGAGCTCGGCCAGTTCGAGAAGGCCGAAGGCGCCTATCTGCAGGTGCAGACGCTGCTGCCATCCAGCGACCCGCAGCGGCCGGTCATCGACGAGCGGCTTGCGGCGGCCGTCTACAAGCAGGGCGAGGCCAAGCGGACCGCCGGCGACGAGCCTGCGGCCGTCGAGGATTTCCTGCGAGTGGCGAAGTTCGCGCCGAACGCGAAGATCCGTTCGACCGCCGACTACGATGCCGCAGCGCTGCTGATCGGACTGAAGGACTGGTCGCGCGCCATCACGGTGCTCGAGGACTTCCGCAGGAATTTCCCGAAGAGCGAGCTGCAATCCGAAGTGACGCGCAAGCTCGCGGTCGCCTACAGCGAGGCGGGTCGGCCGGGCGTCGCCGCCGGCGAGTTCGAGCGCATGGCCGACACGCCGGGCACGACGCCTGATCTGCAGCGCGAGTCCCTGGCGCAGGCCGCCACGCTGTACGAGAAGGCGGGCGACGTTTCGCACACGGTCGCCACGCTCGAGCGCTATCTGAAGCGCTATCCGGCACCGTTCGAGGCGGCCGTCGAGGCGCGCCAGAAGCTCGCCGACTTCGCCCGCCAGAGCGGCGACCTGTCGCGGCGTACGGTACTGCTGGAGGAAATCGTCCACGTCGACCAGACGGCGGGCAGCGTCCGCACGGATCGTAGCCGCTACCTCGCGGCCAAGGCGTCACTCGAGCTGGCGCTCCCCGCCCGCGATGCCTTCAACGCGGTACGGCTGGTGCTGCCGCTGAAGAAGTCGCTCGAAGCCAAGCGCGCCGCGATGCAGAAGGCCCTCAAGGCGCTCGAAGCCGCGGATGCCTACTCGATCGCCGAGGTGTCGACGGGCGCGACCTTCGAGATGGCGGAGTTGTATCGCCACCTCGCGGCGGACCTGCTCAAGTCGGAGCGGCCAAAGAGCCTCAAGGGCGAGGAGCTCGAGCAGTACGACCTGCTGCTGGAGGAGCAGGCCTACCCGTTCGAGGAGCGTGCGATCGAGATCCATCGCGTCAACGCCGGGCGCGCGGCGCACGGCGTCTACGACACGTCGGTTCGCGCCAGCTACGCGGAACTGGCCAAGCTCAAGCCCGCACGCTATGGCAAGACCGAGGAGCACGAAGAGCTTGCCATCGACGTCAATGGTGGCCCGACAGGCGGATCCGCGCCGCAGGTGCCCCTGCCGGTCACCATCCGCTTCCAGGAGGCGGTTGCGGTGGCGCATCGCGGCGACCTTTCGCGCGCCGAGGCGGAATTCTCGGCACTCATGGCCAGCCAGCCGTCGTTGGCCGGGCCCGCTCTGAACCTCGGCATCGTGCTTGCCCGGGCACAGCGCTGGGCCGAGGCCGAGACGGCCCTGTCGGAAGCGACCCGGCGCAACGACGTGTTGGCCGCGGCGTTCGACGAACTCGGTGTGGTTCAGCGCGCGCAAGGCAAGTTCGAGGCGGCGGCGTTCGCCTACGAGCGGTCCGTGGCGCTGGATGCTGAATCGGCGCGCATTCACCGCAATGCGGGCGTGCTGTCCGACCTGTACCTTGATCACCCCGAAGACGCGCTGGCCCACTTCGAGCGGGCTCTGGCGGCCGGTGGTGACGAGAAGCTGCTCAGTGCCTGGGTGGCGGAGCTGCGCCAACGGACGGGTGTCGGGCAGAAAGCGCCCAAGGCGGAGGCCCCATGATTCGAGCCCAGACATGCTTGGTGCTGGTCGCGCGACTCGCGCTGATGGTCGCGGCGGCGGCCGCATCGGCCGCGACGCCGGATCCATCGCCCTCGGCGCGTGCCGCCGCAGCCGACGTCCAGCAGGCCGAGCCCGCGGTGCAGGCCGCGCCAGCCGCCGCGGCCAAGCCCGCGCGCAAGACCAAGCCGGCCGCGGCATCGCCCGCGCGCCCGCCGGGTGCCGCGGCGATGGACCGGATCGACCTGGATCCGACGCAGATCACCGGTAACCGGGAGCTGCCGAAGGTCATGGTGATCGTGCCGTGGAAGCGCTCGGACATCGGCGATCTCGCCGGCCGGCCAGCCAACAGCCTGATTGACGAGGCGCTGCAGCCGGTAGATCGCGAAGTGTTTCGTCGCGAGGTCGCGTACTACGACGCATTGTCCCCGGACCGACCCAGATCCGAGACTGGCGTCACAGCCCCGGCAGCTGTTGCCGAGCCTGAGAAGTAATCGGCGGTATCAGCGACATAATTTGAATGAAACTGAGTCGGCCCAGCCGGCACAACGAGCAGGATTCAACGGAGCACCGGACATGCATTCCTTCGACGTAATCGTCAACTTCTTCAAGCAGGGCGGCTTCTTCCTGTACCCGATCGCCCTCATCTGGGTGATCGGCCTCGTGATCGCCGTCGAGCGGTTCGTCTACCTCACCAAGGTCGGCAGCGGCAACAGGCGTCTGTGGGACACGTTGCAGCCGCTGTTCGAGACGGGCAACTTCAAGCAGGCGCTGATGAGCGTCTCCAGCGCCGAAGATAGCGCGCTGGCACAGGTCATGCGCTACGGCATGAGCCGTGTCGAGTCGGCCCGCCGCCGCGATGACATCGAGAAGGCGATGGAGGAGAGCCTGGTCGAGGTGATTCCGCACCTCGAGCGGCGCACGCATTACCTCGCTGCGCTGGCCAACATCGGCATGCTGATGGGCCTGTTCGGCACCGTGCTCGGCCTGATCAACGCCTTCGCCGCGGTGGCGCAGGCGAACCCGGCGGAGAAGGCGAGCCTGCTGTCGGCCAGCATCTCGGTCGCCATGAACAACACCGCACTCGGCCTGCTCGTGGCGATCACGCTGCTGCTGTCGCACCTGTACCTCGAGACCAAGACGACCAACATCGTCGACAGCCTCGAGGTCGCGACGGTCAAGTTCCTCAACTCGCTCAATGAGCGTCAGATCGGCGCTTCGTCCGGAGAGGTCCGCGGGGCCAAGGCATGAGCGGATCCTCGCTCCGCAGTCGTCAGGCGCGCAATCACGCGCGCTACAAGGGTCGGAACGAAATCAACATCGTTCCGATGCTCGATATCTTTACGATTCTGCTGTTCTTCCTGATCTTCACCGCGGTGTTCTCCAAGACGCATATCGTCGAGCTGAACCTGCCGGCGCGGAGCACCGAGCCGCTGAAGCTGCCCGATACCCTCGAGCTGGAGGTAGTGGTGCGCAAGGATGGCCTGCTCGTGCAGGACAAGAACACAGGCCCGCTGCAGCCGTTCCCGAATGTGGGTGAAAGCTACGACTTCGAGGGCCTGTCGGCGTACCTCAGTCGCGTCAAGGCCCGCTTTCCCGAGTTACGCACGGCCACCGTGCTGCTCGAGCCCGAAGTGCCTTACGACACGATCATCTCGACCATGGATGCCGTGCGTTCGTTCGAGGGCACGCTCGACGGGCATCCCGCTCGTGGCGAGCTGTTCCCGCTGATTTCGCTCGGCGATGCGCTGGCGGAGGACAAGCGGTCATGAGTGCCTTCCGGATGAAGCGCTCCCGCGGCCGCAAGGGCGCCGGAGGCCACGGCATGCCGGCCCTGGTGCCGATGATCGACATGCTGGTAATCCTCGTCGTGTACATGCTCGTGCACACCGCCGACTACGAGATCCTGCCGAACACCAAGAGCATTTCCATTCCGCAGTCGGACTCCGAATCCAGTCCGCACGAATCGACCGTCATGATGATCACGCCCGACACCGTGTTCGTGAACGGCTCGCCTGCCGCCACGGTGTCCGATCTCGAAGCGGGCGCCGCGCCGGCGCTCAAGGCGCTCCAGGAGCGGCTCAAGGCCGCGACCCAGAATAGTGCCGAGCTCAGGCCGAACGACCCGACGGCGCGCGAGGTGACGGTGATGGCGGACAAGGCCCTGCCCTACAGTCTGCTGAAGAAGATCATGATGGCGGCGACGGCGGCCGATATCGGCAAGATGTCGCTGGCCGTCATCGAAAAGGAACGGGCGGTCAGCGCCCCGAACCGTGGCTGAGTTGCGTCCAGCGAGCTTCCGATGACAGCGCTTGCGTCTAACTACCGTACCTACGACCTGCCATGGACGCAGAGCGATGCCGAGGAGCGCACGTTCCGGCGCTTACTGACGCTGGGCCTCTGCGTCTGGCTGCTGGTCGTAGTCGGCAGTCGCCTCCTGCCGACCCCGCCGCGGGCGATCGCGCCACCGCTGCCCGCGGAGGTCGTGAAGCTGGTGCTGCAGCCGCCGCCGATCCCGCCCAAGCCGGTGGAGCCGAAGAAGCCCGAACCGAAGGTGCAGGCGAAAGAAGTTCCGCAGGTGGTCGACAAGACCGACCAGGCACGCAAGAAGGCGCAGAAGGCCCTCAACAACATCAAGGACGAGCTGGAAGACCTGCGCGCCGCGCTCAAGCCCGAGCAGCTCGCCAGCGCCAAGCCGCTCGACTCGAAGGTCGATGGGCCGGCACGCGCCGAGCGTTCGCTGATCACCTCGAATCTGGCCGGCGGCAGCAGCGGCATCAACACCGCGGCGCTGAGTTCCGGCTTTGGCGGCGGCCCTGGCTCGCTTCACGGCCACTCGACGATGCAGGGTGTGCAATCGTTTGCCGCTGGCATGAAGAAGGCCGGTGCCGAGGCTAGACGCACCGGCAACAGCGGCAAGGCCTCGCGCAGCCGCGAGGAAATAGAGATGGTGTTCGACCGCAACAAGGCGGCGATCTACGCGCTCTACAACCGCGCGCTGCGCGACAATCCGCAGTTGCAGGGCAAGGTCGTCGTCGAGCTCACCATCGCGCCGACCGGCGAGGTCATCGACTGCAAGGTCGTCTCCAGCGAGCTGAAGAACGACGAGCTCGAGCGCAAGCTTGTGGCGCGCATCAAGATGTTCAAGTTCGAGGACCGGGACGTCGAGAAGATCACGACGACCAAGCCGATAGACTTCTTCCCGGCCTGATCCGGGCATGCTCGCGGAACACTATCCGCTGCTCAAGGCGGTGCACGTCGCGGCCGTGGCCGTCTCGGTGGTGCTGTTGGTCATGCGCGCGCTGATCGGGCTGCGTCTTGGCCCCGCCGCCGTGCCGCGACCGCTGCGCATACTGCCGCATGTCGTCGACACCGTCCTGTTCGGAAGTGCCGCCTGCCTGTCGATCGCGCTGCACCAGTACCCGTTCGTGGATGGCTGGCTGACGGCCAAGTTCCTGGCGCTTTGCGCCTACGTGGTCGTGGGCACCTTCGCCATCCGTCGTGGCCGCACGCCTACGATCCGTGCCCTGGCACTCGGCGGCGCGCTTGTCATCGCCGGCTACATCATCGGCACGGCCCTGCACCACGATTCGGCGCCCTGGCGCTGGTAGCCGCGCGGCCGGCGTAGTTCAGGTTCCCGCGGCCCCTGCCTCCGCCGCGGGGCGTCTCGCGCCTTCCAGGGCCAGGATGCCGGCCACGATCAGGGCGACGCCCAGCCACTGGGCGGTGTGCAGGTGCTCGTCGAACAGCCAGGTACCCAGCAGGATCGTCGTCGGTGGCCCGATCGTACTCACCAGCGATGCGCGCGGCGCCCCCAGTCGTCGCACGCCTTCGGCCATCGCGAGCATCGGGATCACGGTCGCGAACGCCACGATGCCGGCGATCAGCGCCAAGTCTCGCGCATGCCAGCTCATGGTGACGGTCGCTGGGCTGATCAGCCGGTGCAGCAGCAGGCAGATCGTCGCCGCCGACAGCGCATAGAACGTGTAGGCCACGCTGCCAATCACGGGTGTCCAGCGGTCGCCGGCGAGATAGTAGACCGCCGAGGACAACGCGCAGGCCAGAACGAGGCCTGCGCCTGCCAGGTTGCCGCGCAGGATCGAGGCGTCGAGCCCGGTGACCACCATCAGGATCCCGGCGTAGGTCAGCGCGAGCGCGCCGAGCACGCGGCCCTCCGGCCGCTCCCGGTACAGCACAGTGTGGAAGACGACGACCATCGACGGATAGGAAAACAGCAGCACCCGCTCGACGCTCGCGTCGATCAGCTGCAGCGCCTCGAAGTCGAATAGCGCGCCGATGTAGTAGCAGGCGATGCCGGCCATGGCGGCGCCGGCGATCGCGCGCGGGGGAGCGCCCGCGAGCGCCCGCGCACCGACGGACCACATCGCCCAGAGTGCGATCACCGGTAGTGCCAGCACGGCGCGGGTCGTCAGCAGGTCGAGCGCATCCCAGCCGTCAGCGTATAGCGCCTTGGCGAAGATGCCCTTCGAGGCGAAGCCGACTGCGCCGATCGCGGCGAGTGCGATGCCGGTAACGGTGCTGCCGTGGCGGGGCCGCCGGCCCCGGCTCAAGTGCCCTCGCCATGCCAGGTCGTGAACTCGTCGACGGCCAGGCGCGCAGGACGATAGCCGTTCACAGGCGCCGCAGGGTCGGCGTAGCCGAGCGCCATTCCGCACACGAGCGTGCGCGACTCAGCCACGCCGAGGATCGGGCGCACGACCCGATGGAAGTGGGCCCACGAGAACTGCGGGCAGGTGGCAAGTCCCCTCGCGGCTGCGCCGAGCATGATGCTCTGGATGAACATGCCGTAGTCCAGCCAGTTGCCGATCGGCAGGTCGTCATCGATGAAGAACAGCAGCCCGACGGGTGCATCGAAGAAGTCGAAGTTGCGCAGCTCCTGCGCGGCTCCCGCGGCGTGGTCGCCCTTGGCGATCCCCAGACGCGTATACAGGCCCCACCCGCAGGCGCGACGCCGGCCGAGGTACGGTTCACGCCACTGGGTCGGATAGAAGTCGAACGGCGCCTTGTGCAGGTCGCGCTCGTGGACGGCTGCGTGCCGTACTTCACGGCAGATTCGCTCGCGGGTACTGCCGAGGACGACATGGGCGTTCCATGGCTGCACGTTCGTGCCGCTGGGGGCGAATCGCGCCGCGTCCAGCAGCGATGCGATGGTGTCGCGATCGACGGAACGCGGCAGGAAGGCGCGGGTGGAGATGCGCGCGCGCAGGGCGGTATCGACGTCCATGGGCTATCCAGGTCGGGCGGGGGACGGCGCAATGTAAGCGATTCCGTCGGCGCCTGCACGGGGCGCGCCAGCGAGCTTCCCGTGCGCTACTCGGCGTCCCCGAGCCGCCTGCCACGCAGACTGTCGCGCGCGCGTTCGAGGCGACTGGTGAGGCCGGGGCCAAGCCGCAGTGCGACCCCGATGGACAGCACGTCGATCAGCGTCAGCTGCGCGAGCCGGGTGGTCATCGGCGTGTAGACGTCCGTGTCCTCGTCGACCGCGAACTCCAGCGGCACGTCGCACTGCTGGCTCATCGGCGAGCCGGGTGGGGCGATGCCGATGACCGACGCGCCGGCCCCGCGGGCGATCTCGATGCTGGAGATCAGATCGATCGTGCGACCGGTGCTGGAGATCGCGACGACGACGTCGCCCTGGCTGAGCATCGTCGCGGCCATGCCGTGCACGTGGGCGTCGGCGTAGGAAACGGCGTTCAGGCCCAGCCGGAAGAACTTGTGGCAGGCGTCGGCGGCGACGATCCCGGAGCTGCCCAGGCCATAGAACTCGATGCGACGGGCGCTCGCCAGCAGCTCGATCGCCGCGGCCAGGCGTTGCGGCTGGATCTGGCCTGCGACGTCGCGCAGGGTGACGGCGGCGCGCTCGAAGACCTTCGCGGACAGGTCGGCCGGCGAGTCGCTCGCGGCGATGTCCCGATGCAGGAACGAGGCGCCGCTGGCGAGGCTGTGAGCGAGGCGCAGGCGGAAGGTCTGGTAGCCGTCGAGGCCGAGCGAACGGCAGAAGCGGATCACCGTCGGGTCGCTGACGCCGGCGCGCGCAGCGACCGCCGAGAGCGTGCTCTGCAGCACCCAGGCGGGCGCCGCGAGCACGACCTGCGCCACTTTGCTCTCGGCAGGCGACAGCGACGGCCGCAGCGCGGCCACTCGTCGTAGCAGCTCTGCCGTGGGCACCGGTTGCGCTGCAGGCCCGGGTGTCGCCGGCTCGGTCACAGGTCGTCGTTCCAGGCGAAGCCGTCGCGCGCGATCAGCGCGCTTGAGGTCGCAGGCCCCCAGCTGCCGGCGGCATACGGGCGCGGCCCGTCGTCGTCGGCGTCCCAGGCTGCCCGAATCGGGTCGATCCAGTTCCAGGCCGCCTCGACTTCGTCGCGGCGCATGAACAGCGTGAGGTTGCCCGCGATCGCGTCGCCGAGCAGGCGCTCGTAGGCTTCCAGTGGGCGCGCCTTGAAGGACTCGCCCAGATCGAGCGCGAGGTCGACCGGCTTCAGGCGCATGGCCTCGCCCGGGCTCTTCGCAAGGATGCGCAGCGTGATGCATTCATCCGGTTGCAGCCGGATCACCAGCCGATTGGGCGGCTCTGAGTTGAAGCGGCCGGTGAAGATCGAGTGCGGAACGTGCTCGAACGTGACGACGATCTCGGCGACATGCTGCGGCAGCCGCTTGCCGGTGCGCAGGTAGAACGGCACGCCGGCCCAGCGCCAGGTGTCGATCTCCGCCTTGATCGCGACGAATGTCTCGGTGCGGCTGGCAGGATCTATGCCGGCCTCCTCGACATAGGCGACGGCCTTGGAGGTGCCGACGATGCCGGCGCGGTATTGGCCACGCGCGGTTTTGAGCAGTGCTTCGGCATCGCCGATGGGCCGAAGGGCGCGCAGCACCTTGAGCTTCTCGTCACGCACGGCATCGGCGGCATTGGTGGCCGGCGGCTCCATCGCGAGGATGCACATCAGCTGCAGCAGGTGGTTCTGCACCATGTCGCGCAGAGTGCCGGTGCGATCGAAGAATTCCGCGCGCTTCTCGACACCGAGCTGCTCGGCGACGGTGATCTGCACGTTGCTGATCTGGCCGCGGCGCCAGAGCGGCTCGAACAGGGCATTGCCGAAGCGCAGCGCCATGAGATTCTGCACGGTCTCCTTGCCCAGGTAATGGTCGATGCGATAGATCTGCCGCTCGCTGACCATCGCACCCACCGTGTCGTTGATGCGGCTGGCGGAGGCGGCGTCCTCCCCCAGCGGCTTCTCGAGCATGATGCGTGAGTTGGCGTTGACGATATTGGCGGCCGCCAGGTCCCTGCAGATGGCCGCGAACAGGTCCGGTCCGGTCGACAGGAAGAAGAGCCGCACCAGCGCGTCGCGGCCGGCGAGCCGCCCGGCCAGTCGCTGGTAATCCGTCGTCGCATTGGCATCGACGCGGACGTAGCTGAGCAGCGGGCCGAAGTTGGCCCACACCGCGTCCTGGAAGTCCGCGCCGAGATACAGGCGGCAAGCCGCTTCTGCACGCGCCGCATACTCCTGGTCCGAGAGGGTCGAGCGGGCGACACCGATGATCCGCGCGTCGGCGGACACTAGGCCGTCGGCAAAGCGCCGATACAAGGCCGGCAGCAGCTTGCGCATGGCCAAGTCGCCCGTGCCGCCGAACAGGATCAGGTCGAAGGCCGGCGGGTTGGCGCGGGTTCCGTGGGGCATTGCGGGGCGAGTATCAGTGTTCATGGGTGTAGTTTAACTACTATTTCCTGTGTGAAGCATCCGGCTGTCGCAATCTCAATAAATTTCTAACAGATTGTAATAAATAAGAAGTATGGAGGTGCGGATGACACGGATACCGAAAATGTAGTAAAACTACATTCTCTGGCAGCTACCCGGCCTTGGAAATCGCATGTCGAGTCCCCCTCCCGCCCTGCACCCGGCCGTCCTCGCGGTCACGGCCCGGATCATCGCCCGCAGCGCGCCGGGTCGGGCAGCGTATCTGGAGCAACTGCAGGCGGCCGGCGCGCCCCGCGCCAGTCGCGGCCGCCTGTCGTGCGCGAACCTCGCGCACGTCTTTGCCGCGTCGGATGCGCATGACAAGGCGGGCCTGCGGGCCGGCCGCTGGCCGAACCTCGCCATCGTCTCGGCATACAACGACATGCTCTCCGCCCACCAGCCGCTGGAGCGCTACCC
Organism: Pseudomonadota bacterium; assembly: GCA_025356815.1. Classification (GTDB taxonomy): domain Bacteria; phylum Pseudomonadota; class Gammaproteobacteria; order Steroidobacterales; family Steroidobacteraceae; genus CAIKZZ01. The sequence goes on along the minus strand of JANXQL010000061.1, from coordinate 31,912 downwards.
GGCGTTGATCAAGCGCGCGGCCCGCGAGGCAGGCGCTGTCGCCCAGTTCGCCGGCGGCGTGCCGGCGATGTGCGATGGCATCACACAGGGCCAGCCGGGCATGGAGCTGTCCCTGTTCAGTCGCGACGTCATCGCGATGGCAACCGCCGTCGCGCTGAGCCACGATGCCTTCGACGCGGCCCTGTACCTCGGCGTGTGCGACAAGATCGTGCCTGGACTGCTGATCGGCGCGTTGTCGTTCGGGCATCTGCCCGCGGTCTTCGTCCCGGCCGGGCCGATGCCCTCCGGCCTGCCCAATCCCGACAAGGCGCGTGTGCGCAGGGACTACGCCGAGGGCAAGGCTGACCGTGCGGCGTTGCTCGACGCGGAGGCTGCCAGCTACCACGCGGCCGGGACCTGCACCTTCTACGGCACCGCCAACAGCAACCAGATGCTGATGGAGGCGATGGGTCTGCATGTCCCCGGCAGCGCCTTCGTGCCGCCGGGCACGCCACTTCGCGACGCCTTGACCGCGTTCGCGACGCGCCGCGCGGCAGCGACGACGGCCCTGGGCGGCGAGTACCTGCCGGTGGGCCGGCTGGTGGACGAGCGCTCGATCGTGAACGCGATCGTCACGTTGCTCGCGACCGGCGGCTCCACCAACCACACGATCCACCTGGTCGCGGTCGCGGCCGCTGCCGGCATCCACGTCAACTGGGATGACTTCGACGAGCTCTCGGCGATCGTGCCACTCATCGCGCGGATCTATCCGAACGGCACTGCCGACGTGAACCACTTCCAGGCCGCAGGCGGGACCGGCTTCGTGCTGCGCGAACTGCTCGGCGCTGGCCTGCTGCACGGGGACGTGCGCACGATCATGGGCGTGGGTCTCGCGTCCTACACGCGCGACCCGTTCCTCGTCGATGGCGAGCTTGTCTGGCGCGATGTGCCGGCAACCAGCCTCGATACGAGCGTCCTGCGCCCGGTGCGTGCGCCATTCAGCGTCGAGGGCGGCATGCGCCTGCTGCGCGGCAATCTCGGCCGAGCCGTCCTCAAGACCTCCGCGCTTCGCGAGCAGGATCACGTGGTCGAAGCACCCGCGATCGTGTTCGACGACCAGGAGTCGCTGGTCGCGGCGTTCGAGGCAGGCGCGCTCGAGCGCGACTTCGTCGCGGTCGTCCGCTACCAGGGTCCACGCGCGAACGGAATGCCGGAACTGCATCGGCTGACCCCGGTCCTCGGCGTGCTGATGGGGCGCGGCTATCGCGTCGCGCTGGTGACCGACGGGCGCATGTCCGGAGCCTCCGGACCGGTCCCGGCGGCAATCCACGTGACGCCGGAATGCGCCACGGGCGGTCCCCTGGCCCACGTCCGCGATGGCGATGTCATCCGCATGGATGCCAGCGCAGGCACCCTGGAGTTGCGGCTGGCGCCGGCCGAGCTCGCCGCGCGCGCAGATCCGCGGCGCGCGCCGGAGCCGGCTGTCGGGTATGGTCGTGAACTGTTCGGGACTCTGCGTGCCGTGGTGTCCGATGCCGAGCTGGGAGCCGTCGCATGTCGCTGATCAAGCCTTCCATCCGCGAGGTGCTCGCCCGCGTTGCCGTGGTTCCGGTACTGACGGTCACCGAGATCGGCCAGGCCGTTCCGCTCGCGCGGGCGCTGGTCGCAGGCGGCCTGCCGGTGCTGGAGGTGACGCTGCGTTCCGACGCCGCTCTCGGCGCGATTGCCGCGATGCGGGCGGCCGTCCCCGAGGCGATCGTCGGCGCCGGGACCGTCGTCGACGCCGCCCAGCTGGCCGCCGCGGTCGCGGCGGGCAGCCAATTCATCGTCTCGCCGGGCTTCTCCGCGCCGCTGTGCGTCGCCGCCCGCGAGGCAGGCGTGGCGATGCTGCCGGGCGTGGCGACGGCCAGCGAGCTGATGGCGGCACTCGCCTGTGGTCTCGACACGCTGAAGTTCTTTCCGGCGGCCCAGGCCGGCGGAGTGGCCCTGCTGAAGGCCTTCGCGGGGCCGTTTCCCGGCGTGCGCTTCTGCCCGACCGGTGGCATCGACATTGCGTCCGCACCCGGCTACCTCGAGCTGCCGAACGTGCTCTGCGTCGGCATGTCGTCGCTCGCGCCGCCGGGGCTGCTGGCGGCGGGAGATTTCGGCTCCATCGAGCTGCGCGCCCGCGAGGCGGCCGCGCTGCGCTAGCAGGGTCGGTCCGCGGGTGCGTCCTGCGTCTGTCCGGGCGGAAGCGCTAGTCGGGGGTGCCTGATATCATTCGCGCACGCCTGCACGTGCAGTCATCGTCCGGCCCCGCGATGTACCGTCAGAATATCCAGTTTCCCGCCAAGGACGCCCCGCTGCGTGAGGACGTCCATGCGCTGGGCTCGCTCGTGGGCGAGATCCTTCTCGAGCAGTGCGGCGAGGCGCGCTTCGATCTGGTCGAGGGCGACCGCGTCGCCGCGATTCGCCGTCGGGAAGGTGAGGAGGGTGGCGAGGAGGAACTGCTGCGCCGTACTCGCGGGCGTGACCCCGGCGAGGCGCGTGACTTGGTGCGAGCGTTTTCGACCTGGTTCGAGGTCGTCAACCTCGCCGAGAAGGTGCATCGCATCCGCCGCCGCCGCGAGTACCTCAACAACTCCGCGCAGCCCCAGCCGGGCGGTCTGGGGGATGCCCTGTCGCGACTTGCCCGCGACGGGCAGGCGCTCGCGGATGTGCAGCGGCTGCTGGCCGACATTTGCGTCTACCCGGTCTTCACCGGTCATCCGACCGAGTCCACGCGGCGGACGATCCTGCGCAAGCAGCAACGCATCGCGGAGCTGCTGCTCGATCGTCTGGACCCGTCGATGACGCCGTCGGAGCGGCGCGCGAGCTGGGAGCAGATACGCACCGAGCTGACGTCCGGCTGGCAGACGGAGGAGCATCCGCGCGAGCGGCTCACCGTCGCGGACGAGCGCGAGCACGTGCTCTTCTTTCTCGCTGAGGTGCTCTACCGAATTGTGCCGGGCTTCTACGAGGAGCTCGCGGAGTCGATCGGCAGGACATACGAGGTCGAAATTCAGCCGAGTGCGCTGCCGCGCCTGCTGCGGTTCGGGTCGTGGGTCGGCGGCGACATGGACGGGGCGCCCGACGTCCATGCCAAGACCATCCGCGAGACGCTGCACCGGCAGCAGCTGGTCATCGTCAACGCCTACTTTCTCGATGTGCAGCGGCTCGGTGAGCGACTTTCGCAAAGCGCCAGCCGCGTCCCCGTATCGAGGGCCCTGCAGTCGCGCATCGACGAGTACTCGGCGCTGATGCCCGCGGCCAACGAGAGCGCGCCCGCACGGCACGACCGGATGCCCTACCGGCAGTTCTGCGCGCTGCTGGCGGCGCGGCTTCGCAATACCTACGACGGGCGGCCCAACCACTACGAGAACCCGGGGCAGTTTGCCGCCGACGTGCAGCTGATGGCGGCGAGCCTCGCCGCCCACAAGGGCGTCCGTGCCGGCCTGTTCCACGTCAACCGGCTGCTGCGTCGCATCGATACCTTCGGCTTTCATCTGGCAACGCTGGATGTGCGCCAGCATGCCGAGGTGCACCGGCAGGTCGTCGGGCAGGGATTCGCCGACCCGGACTTCGTCTCGCGCCCGCCTGGGGAGCGTCTCGAGCGGATCCGGCTCGCGCTGGAGCGGGACGAGGGACCGTCGCAGGCGCTGGACGCACTCGGGCGGCGCACGCTCGCCGTGTTCGAGCAGCTGGCGCACTCACGCCATCGCAACGGTCGGGATGCGATCGGCGACTATGTCGTCAGCGGCGCGAACGGCCCCGACGACGTGCTCGCGGTGCTGTTGCTCGCGCGCTGGGCCGAGGTCGTCGACAAGCGCGTGGGCGAGGTGCCGCTGGATGTCGCGCCGCTGTTCGAGTCCGTCGCCGCGCTCGATGGCTGTGGTGGAATCCTGCGCGCGCTACTCGCCGAACCGATCTACCGCCGCCACGTTAAGGCGCGCGGCGAGCGACAGGCCGTGATGATCGGCTACGGCGAGAGCAACAAGGAGAGCGGCTTCTGGGCTTCGCGCTGGGCCCTGTACCGTGCGCAGGCTGCGCTCGCCGAGGCCGGACGCGACGCAGGCGTGGTGCTGACGACATTCCATGGACGCGGTGGCAACACCAGCCGTGGCACCAACCGTATCGCGACGCTTGTGCGCAGCGCGCCTCCCGGCAGCTTCAGTGGCGTGGTGCGGGTGACCGAACAGGGCGAGGCGATCAACCGCAGCTACGCGCTGCGCCAGATCGCGTCGCGCAGCCTCGAGCAGGCGCTCGCTGCTGCGAGCCAGACGCTGGCGGCGCAAGCGCGCCCGGAATCGCGCGAGCCGGCATTCGCGGCCGCGCTTGACTCGGTGGCGGCCCACAGCATGGCGTCCTACCGGCGGCTCGTGCACGACGACCCAGCGTTCTACCGGTATTTCCGCGACGTCACGCCCATCGACGTGATCGAGCGCATGCAGATCGGATCGCGACCCGCGGAACGTGCGGGACGCGGTGGCGTCGAGGCGGTGCGCGCCGTGCCCTGGGGCTTTGCGTGGAGTCAGTCCCGCCACCTGCTGCCTGGCTGGTACGGCTTCGGCAGCGGCCTGGATGCCGCGGCGGCGGAGCATGGCGTCGAGGTGCTCGAGCGCATGGTCGCGCACTGGCCGTTGTTCGGGTCGTCGATGGACGAGGTCGAGTTTGCGCTCGCCGTGGCGGACATGAAGATCGCGTCCTGGTATGCGGAACTCGCCGGTCCCGACGGGGGTCGCGTGTTCAAGGGGATCCGCGAGGAGTACGAGCGCACGCAGACCTGGCTGCTCAGGCTGCGCGGCGAACGTCGCCTGCTGGACAGTGAACCCGGGATCCAGCGGGCCATGAAGCTGCGCAACCCCTACGTCGATCCGATGCACCTGATGCAGATTGACCTGCTGCGTCGATGGCGGGCCACGGACCGGCAGGACCGGGACCTGCAGGCCGCACTGGTCGCCTCGATCGGCGGCATTGCCCAGGGGCTGCAGGCCACCGGCTGACCGGCCCGTCGCTGCTCAGCACTCCGGGACGTTGACCGCGAGTCCGCCCTGCGAGGTTTCCTTGTAGATCGAGGACATGTCCTCGCCCGTCTGGCGCATGGTCGCGATCACCTGATCGAGCGTGACCTTGTGAGTGCCGTCGCCTCGCATCGCGAGGCGCGCGGCGTTGATCGCCTTGACCGCGCCCATCGCGTTGCGCTCGATGCAGGGGATCTGCACGAGGCCCGCGATCGGATCGCAGGTGAGGCCGAGATTGTGTTCCATGCCGATCTCGGCCGCGTTCTCGATCTGCGAATTGGTACCGTTGAGCGCCGCGACGAGCCCGCCGGCCGCCATCGAGCAGGCGACGCCAACTTCGCCCTGGCAACCCATCTCTGCCCCGGAAATCGAGGCATTCTTTTTGTAGAGCATGCCGATTGCGGCGCCGACGAGCAGGAAGCGCAGGACGCCCTCGTCGGAGGCGCCAGGCTCGAATCGGCGGTAATAGGTGAGTACAGCAGGGACGATGCCAGCGGCGCCGTTGGTCGGCGCGGTGACGATCCGGCCGCCGGCGGCGTTCTCCTCGTTGACCGCGAGCGCGAACGCGTTGACCCAGTCCATCGCCTGCATCGGTGAGGCGACCGTCGTCTCGAGCAGCTGGCGATGCATCTTCGGTGCGCGCCTGCGCACCTTGAGGACGCCCGGCAACATGCCCTGCGCCGCGAATCCGCGCTCGATGCACGCCTGCATGACGCCCCAGATCTTCAGCAGCGCGGCGCGCGTCTGCGCGCGCTCGCGATAGGCATCCTCGTTGGCCATGACCAGTTCGTACAGTTCGAGGCCCGCGCCACGGGCGCGGTCAAGCAGCTCCGCTGCCGAATCGAACGGGTAGGGCACCACGACCGCGGGCGCGGCCGCGGAAGGCGCCGCGAGTTCGTCCGCGCGCGCCACGAAGCCGCCGCCGGTCGAGTAGTACTCCTCGCGGCACAGCAGCGAGCCGTCGGCGGCGAGCGCGGTGAAGCGCATGCCGTTCGAGTGTCCCGGCAGGGTCTGGTCGCGGTGCCAGAGCACGTCCATGGGTTCGTCGAACGCGATTTCCCGGGCGCCTGCCAGATTGAGCCGGCCGCTGCCGCGAATCCGCTCCAGCGTCGGTGGGACGATCAATGGATCGAGCCCTTCCGGCGAATGGCCTTCGAGGCCGAGCAGGATTGCAAGGTCCGTGCAGTGGCCGCGCCCCGTGAGCGCGAGCGAGCCGTACAACTGCACGCCGACCTGCGTCGTCGTCGCCAGCTGCTCCCGCTCGATCAGATCGAGCACGAAACGTCGCGCGGCGTTCATCGGTCCCATCGTGTGGGAGCTCGACGGCCCGATGCCGATCTTGAAGATATCCAGGACGCTGAGTGTCATGGGTCGAGTCTGACGCGGCGCTCGCGAGGCCGCAATCCGTCCGCTGCTAGTCACTAGCCGGATGCGACCTCATCGTGTGCAGACGCGCCACGGCATCGTCCTGGCCGGCGCGTTCGGCCACCGCGAGCAGGGCATCGACCTCTGCGGGCGTGAGTGCCGGCGTGCCCCCACGTTGCCAGCAGCCCTCCAGCACGGCGAGCGCCTCGCCGAGCCGACGCAGGGCGACCAGTCGCGACAGGAGAGCGCCGTCCAGGCGGTTGGCCAGTCGCTGCTCGTCCCATTCCAGGGCACGGTCCCGCAACCAGCGGCAGGCGTCCGGCGAGGCACCCTCCGTCGCGAGCCAGGCATCGGCGCGGGCGGCCGCCTCGGCGCCTTGCTTGGCGCGCAGCAGGCCGTAGATCTCTGTCGCCACCGTCTCTGCCCTGCGGCCGGCCGCAAGCGCGGCGCGCTGCTCGTCGCGCTCCGGCGCCTGCCAGGCCTCCAGGGCGAGCGCATCGCGACGTCGGTACAGAGAGCGACCCAGGGCCGCGGCGCAGGAGAACAGCGCGAACTGAGCCAGCGCCGCCATCAGGATCACCGGCAGGTGCCGGGCCAGAACCGCCAGCAGCACCGCATAGACCGCTCCTAGCGCGAGGAGCGCCAGGTACCGGGGACCCAGCCCCACGACCACCCTCAAGAGCGCCGGCGGCCACAGCGCGCGCGCGATGCCGTCCTCGATCGAAAGCACCGCGAAGCTTGCCGGCATCAGGATCAGGGCGAGGGCGACGAGCGCGACGATAGCCGCGGGACTCGCGTTCCCGCCGAGCCTTGCCATCGCCCAGCCGACGATGAGCGCGACCAGCAAGGGGAACAGCGCGCGCGGCTCGTGCCACGGGCTGGTCTTCTCGATCGACAGCACCGGCGGGGGCAGGCCGTGCGCCGTCGCCTCGATCATCAGGAACGTGTAGGTCCACACCCAGCCGCCCAGCACGGCCAGCAGAGGGATGCCGACCATCCCGGCCATCCCGGCCAGCCAGTACAACGGCGTCACGACCAAGACCAGCCACGCGGGTGGGCCCCGCAGCGGCGCCAGCGCGTCGTGCACGAAATCAGCGAGCGACATGTGCGGATTATGCGCGATCGGGACTGGCCGGCAGTGGCTAGAATGGCTCTCTGGTGCTGGCGGTGCTGGCCAATGGATGAGCGGACCTCCTGGACGGTATGTGTCTACTGCGCCTCGAGTGGCAGCTGCGATCCTGCCTATCACGAGGCTGCGCGGCGGCTTGGCGAAGTGCTGGCGGAGGCCGGCTGTGGGGTGGTCTACGGCGGCAGCCGCAGCGGGACGATGGGCGCGGTCGCGGACGGCGCGCTGTTGCGCGGCGGTCGCGTCGTCGGTGTGCTGCCGCGTCTGCTGCAGGAGCTGGAGGTCGCGCACGCCAGCCTGTCCAAGTTGCATGTGGTCGACGACATGCGCACGCGCAAGCAGCGCATGCTGGCGCAGGGCGACGCGGTCGTCGCCCTGCCGGCGGCTGCGGGACGTTCGAGGAACTGCTCGAGGCGATATCGCTCAAACACCTCGGCTTGTTCCTCGCGCCGGTCGTGATCGTCAATGTGCGCGGCTACTACGCGCCGCTGATCGCGCTGCTGGAGGCTGCGATTGACGAGCGCTTCATGGCGCCGCGACACGGCGACATGTGGACGGTCGTCGCGGGCCCCGACGAGGTGCTGGCGGCGCTCGCACGGGCGCCGAGATGGAGCGAGTCGGCGCTGTCGTTCGCGGCGCTGTAGGCGCTGGCCGCGCGGGCGGCCCGCGATCGCATAGAATGGGGGCCTGTTCCCCGTCGATCTGCCGGAGTTGCAAAGATGTCCCAGGAACTAAACGCCCTGCTCGCGCAAGTACACGAGGAGCTGGCCCGCACACCGGTGGTGGATGCCGAAGCTCGCCGGCTGCTGAGCGTCGTCGTCGCGGACATCGAGAAGCTCGGTGTCCGCACGCAGGCCACGCCCGGCAGCCTCGAGGAACTGGCGGTCGGCTTCGAGGCTGGTCATCCGGCCGTCGCGGCGGCGCTGCGCCAGGTTGCCGATGTCCTCGGCAAGGCCGGAATCTAGGCGCGTGTCCGCGGCGGCACCGGCCGGCGCCACGATCCTGCGCCCGGCGCGGGCCGACGACCTCGCGTACATCTGCGCAACAGAGCGCCTGCCCGGCTACGAACGCCTGACGGGCCAGTGGAGCCATGCCGAGCATGTCGCGGCGATGGCCCGGGCCGATACCCACTACCTCGTGGGGTCGCCCTCTGGCGGTGACCCGCAGGGCTTCGTGATCCTGCAGCCGCTCGCGGATCCTCACGAGGGCACCAAGATCAAGCGCATCGCGGTCACCTCGCCGGGCGCCGGCTTCGGCCGGCGCCTGCTTCACGCTGTGTTCGACTGGGTGTTCACGAACACCTCCAGTGACCGTCTCTGGCTGGATGTGTTCACCCACAACGAGCGTGCGCGACATGTGTACCGCGTCGTCGGGATGAGCGAGGACGGCCTGCTGCGGCAGGCCTATAGGCTGCCGGACGGCAGCTGCGTCGATCGCGTGATCATGTCGATCCTGCGGAGCGAGTGGCGGGCAGGGTGAACCGCGCGTGCCTCCTTGCGGTCGTGCTCGCGCTGGCGAACGCCGTCCAGGCGGCCGAACCGCCGCTGCCGACCTCGGTCGTGACGCGCCTGCCGGACAAGGAGCGCGTGGTCGCGCTGAGCTTCGATGCCTGCCAGGCCAGAAAGCCCACGCGCCTGGACCATGGCATCACGGATTTTCTGGTCGCGCGCGGCGTGCCGTTCACGATATTCATGGGCGGCCGATTCGCACGCGACCATGAGTCGGAGGTGCGCGCACTGGCGGCGAATCCCGGCGTCTCGATCCAGAATCATTCCTGGTCCCATCCGCGCGACATGCGCCTGCTCTCGGACGAGCAGGTGCGCGGTGAGGTGACCGAGGCCGCGCGGGCGCTCGAGCGGGTCGTCGGGCGGCGCCCGACGCTGTTTCGCTTCCCCGGCGGGCATGCCGACGAGCGCACGGTCGGCGTGGTCGAGGCGATGGGCTACCGTGTCGTCCACTGGCGCTGGACGGAGGGCGACCCCGCGCGCGACATCGATGCAGACATGCTCGTCGAGCAGACCCTGCAGCGCACGCGTGCCGGTGACATCCTGATCTTCCACGTCAACGGCCGCGGCTGGCACACCGCGGAGGCGTTGCCGCGCATCGTCGACGGCCTGACGGCACGCGGCTTTCGCTTCGTGACGATCGAGGAACGTCTCGGCCAGCGCTAGCCGTCCGCGCGACCCTTGTCGGCGGCGTCGATGAATGCGATCAGGTCGGCCGCGGCGCGCCGTGGGCACTCGACCATCGGCATGTGCCCGATCCCATCCAGCAGCACGCACTGGCTGGCGGGGATCAGCGCCTGCATCCGGGCGGCGACCGCGGGGTTCAGGATCCGGTCCTCCCGTCCCCAGACGATCAGCGTCGGTGCTTCGATGGAGGGGTAGACGGCATCGAGGGACGGGGAGCCCGCGCCGATCTCGCGCAAGATGCGCTCGTGCAGCGGCCGGTCCGCGATCGCGCGCAGGGCGAGCGCCTGGCGCAGCGCGCGCGGCAGCCACGGCGGCCGGTGCATCGCCGTCGCGAGCAGTACATCAAACTCGGCGCGCGTGCGCACCAGCAGTACCGTCTTGCCGTCCTGCTCATAGCTGCGCAGGGCGGCGGTATCGAACGCACCCTCGCAGCCGGCGGCGTCGAGCAGCCATAGCGAGCGAACCTCGCGCGGGTAACTTGCGGCATAGCGCGCGGCGATGAAGCCTCCCATCGAGTTGCCGCCGAGATGAAAGCGAGTCAGGCCGAGCTGCGCCGCGAAGCGATACAGGCGCTCGACCTGCGAGGCGATATCGTAGGAGGCCGTGTCATCCCGACTCGCCGCGCCGAAGCCCGGCAGGTCGACCGCGATCACCCGGAAGCGGTGCGTCAGGAACGGGGCGATGCGCGTGAAGTTGTCCTTGTCGCCGCCGAATCCATGCACCAGCAACAGCGGCTCGCCCCGGCCCCCTTCCAGGTACGGCAGCGTGAAGCCCGGGATGCTCGCGGTGCGCGGCCGGAGCCCCGCGCGACGGCGCTCCAGCGCGAGCCATGCCCCGGCCGCGCTCGGCGAGGTCGCAAACGCCCAGACCGTCACGGCCAGCAGTGACAGCAGGATCCAGCCGATGCTACCCATGTGAGTCTCCCATGGCGTCGCCGCCGGGTGAGAAGAGATAGTCGGCGTAGCGTGGTCGTCGCACGCTCAGGGCGTAGCGGGTGATGTAACCGGGGTAGATCGCAAGGACCTTGCCGGCCTTGATCTTGTACCAGCTGTCGCACGCCGGCGAGGCCCAGACCGTCCCCGCCAAGCGAGCCTGTATCCACTGGTTGTAGCGCTGCGTCGGGGCTGCGCGCACCTCGAGGCTGGCGGCGCGACGCCTGCGCAGTTCGAGCGCGCAGGCGGCGACGTGCCGGGCCTGTGCCTCGATCGGGATCAGCACCGAGGTATGGCCGGTGGCGGTGTTCGGCCCCAGCATCAGAAAGAGATTGGGAAAGCCCGGCACGGCGACGCCCCGGTAGGCCTCCGGACCGTCCGCCCACGCGTCCTGCAGACGGATCCCGTCGCGGCCTGTCACGGAAAGGGCCGCGAGCGGATCGAGTGTGTCGAAGCCCGTCGCGCACACGATGGCATCGACCTCGAGCTTCGTGCCGTCGTCCGCGACGATGCCATCGGCCGTGAAGCCGGCGGCCGCCTGGGCCAGGAGCGCGACGTTCGGGCGCGCAAGCGCTGGATAGTACTCGTTGCTCAGCAGGATCCGCTTGCAGCCGATCGGGTAGGTCGGTCGCAGGCGTTCCCGCAGCACGCGGTCCGGGACCTGGGCCTCGAGCTGGCGCCGGGCCATCTGCCGCAGCAGCCAGTGCGCCGGGCCGCGGCCGCGGAACGCGCTGAAGCGCGACTCGAACTGCCAGTAGAGCCACCCCCGGTACAGGCGCGCCCACGGGCGCAGCCTGAACAGCAGGCGCTCGATCCGCAAAAAGCGCCGGTCGGGCCGCGCGACGATCCACGACGGCGTGCGCTGGAACACTGTGAGCCGGGCGGCGATCGTCGCCAGCGGCGGGATCGCCTGCACCGCACTCGCCGCGCTGCCGATCACGGCAACCCGCTTGCCCTGGAAGTCGTAGTCGGGGTTCCAGCGCGCGGTGTGCATCACCTCGCCCTGGAACGCCTCGATGCCAGGCGGCAGTCGCGGATGGTTCAGCGGCCCGAGGCTGACGACGAACACGCGCGGGCGCAGCGTCCCCTGGTCGGTCTCGACCTGCCAGCGGCCGGACGCCGCGTCCCAGCGCGCGGCCGTGACCCGAGTCCCGAGCCGAAGATGGGACTGCAGCCCGTGCTTTGCGACACAGCGTTCCACGTAGGCCTGGATCTCGGCGCCTGGCGCGAACGCCCGTGACCAGTCTGGGTTCGGGTCGAACGAGAAGCTGTACAGGTGCGAGGGCACGTCGCATTGCGCACCGGGATAGCGATTGTCCCACCAGGTGCCACCGACGCCCGCCGACTGCTCCAGCAGCAGGAACGAGTGGATGCCGGCGTGCTGCAGCGCGACCGCGACCGCGATGCCGGACATGCCGGCACCGAGGATTACGACCTCAGGTTCCGTCGATTGCATCGCCGCTGCCATGGCCGTCCCGTCGGTCGCCCCGGAAGTCGGCACTGTAGCGCGACTAGCCTGCGCGGGCGGCGCCTGCGAGCGGCCGACCGGTGGCGGTGGAACGGACCCGTGCCTCGGCGAGGTAATCGCTCGTCCCCATGTGGGCCAGCTGTTCGGTGACGGTGGTCTCGACATGCGGGTCGGAGGCGCCGGCGCGAATGGCTGCGGCGAGGGCAAGTTCCGCGGACACGCGGCGCGCGTGGGCGAGCGCCTCCTCGACCTCGCCGTAGTCCCGGCTGCCGGCCGGATCGTGTACGCGAAACACCTTGAATGTCGGCTGGTTGACGACGATGTCGACCGTCTGCGAGACGACGCCCGCCACCGCGCCCACCGCGTTGCAGACCGCCGCGTGCGGCGGGACCGACAGTGGCGCGCCGAGCCTGCGTGCGACCTCCGGATAGTAGGCACCGACCGGGGCGCCGATCGCGACGATCGGCGTGCCCAGCGCCAGCCGCGCGTCGAGCAGGCCCGAAAACCGACGGCCGGCGATGGTGTCCTCGACGAGCTGGTCGCCGAGCAGTCCGTAGCGCCCGTCGCGGGGTTCGAGCACCGGATCGTGGGCAAGGGCAGTGGCCAGGAGGATGCGCGCCGATTCACGCACCACGTGCTCGGCCGTGCGTTCGGCGATCTCCACCGGCGTCGAGGCCCGGTCGCGGCTGCGGGCGTTGCGCTCGAAGGTGGCGAGGATGCGTGCGCCGAGCTCGGCCGCCTCGGCATTCCAGCCTTGTTGCTTGCCGAGGATGTGCATCGCATCGCTGGGCGTGAACGCGGCGATGGTGACCAGCCGCGCATCGGCGAGACGTCGCAGGGCCTGCAGGCCCGGCACGTTGCGGACCACGTTCGAGACGCGCCGCGGCTCTACATCCAGCGCGTCCCAGGCACGGCGTTCGAGGCCGTCGAGGTGCGCGGGTGTCTCGCGATCGGGATTGCGGTAGGCGTATTGGGTCGGGAAGTCCGGCAAGCGGTCCTGCACCGCGAGCGCGCGCAGGTCGGCCAGTACCGCCGGCGCATGGTGTGCAAGCAGGCTCAGCGGCATCGCCTTGCGGGGGCCGACGCGCAGGCGCGTGTCGCGGTCGAAGTCGACCTCGCTGTCGCCGCCGAGCCCGGTCGTGCGGACATCGACCGCCTGCACCATGGTGCGCCAGCCGCCGATCAGGGCGCCCTGGTCGTTGATCAGCGGCCGCCCGTGGCTGACGATCGCGACGTCGGTGGTCGTGCCGCCCATGTCCGAGACGGCAAAGTCCTTCAGCCCCGTCAGGAACCCCGCGCCGACGACGCTCGCGGCAGGCCCCGACAGGATCGTCTCGACGGGGTACTCGAGCGCGACATCGGCCCGCATCAGCGAGCCGTCGCCCTTGACGATCATCAGCGGGGCCGAGATCGACTCGGCCTGAAGTACCGCGCCGAGCGCCTCGATCAGGTGGCGGATCTGCGCCGTCAGGCGGGCATTGAGCGCTGCGGTCAGCGCACGGCGCGGGGCATCAAGCTTCGAGCTGAGTTCGTGCGCGCAGGTGACCGACTTGCGCGATGCAGCGCGGATCAGCTGGCGGATGCGCAGTTCGTGCGCGGGGTTGCGCACGGAAAAGCGCGCCGCGACGGCGAACGCATCGATGCGTGACTCGCACGAGTGGACCGCCTCCAGCACCGCGGCCTCGTCCAGCGGCGCGAGTTCCTCGCCGGTCGCATCGTGGCCACCGCGGATCTGCACGAGCAGGCTCGCCCCGTCCCGCTGCAGGCCGGAGCGCTCGACCATCGCATCGTCGAAGCCGACGAGAAGCGTGCAGATCGGGCTGAACCGGTTCTCCACGACCGAGTTCGTCGCAAGCGTGGTCGAGACCGAGACGAGGCGGATCTGCGCGCGACTGTGGGTGGCGTGGCGGGCGGCGAGGACGGCGCGGATCGCACCGGCGATGCCGATCGACAGGTCCCAGTGCGTCGTCAGCGCCTTGGCGGTCGCGATGACACGGCGCTCGCCATCCAGCAGCACCGCATCGGTGAAGGTGCCGCCGGTGTCGAGCCCCAGCCACAGGCCATCGGTTGTGGCGGGCATCGTCGGGTGGGTCGGCGCGTCAGCGGCTGGGTTCATGGTCTTCGTGCGTTCCGTCAAGGCAGCGGGAGCGGGCGTACACCCGCCTCAGGCAGCGGCAAGGCCTTCCAAAATCCGCCCGGAATCTAGCACAGCGGCGCGCCGCCGCCGGTGCCGGGTGCGACCTGCGGTTGACCGTCCACGCCGCGGCGGATGCTGATCGCTCGGTCCCGCCCGGATCGGGCGCAGGCGTCAGATGCGGGCGAGCGCCTGATCCAGATCGGCGATCAGGTCGCCCGCGTCCTCGATGCCGACCGAGTAGCGGATCAGCGTTTCGGGAATGCCGGCGCGCGCTCGTTCCTCGGCCGTCAGTTCGACGTGGCTGGTGACGGCCGGCGGGCCGGCCGTCGTCGCGACCCCGCCGAGGTGTGCCGCCCGCTGCGCGAGCTGCAGCGCGTCGAGCACGGTGCGCAGTTCGCCAATGCCGCCGCGCGGTACGAACGCAAGCACGCCGCCGAAGCCGCGCATCTGCCGGACCGCGATCTCGTGGCCGGGATGGGTGTCGAGCCCGGGATAGTAGGCCGCCGCGACCTTGGGGTGCCGTCGCAGGTGCTCGGCGATCGCCTGCGCGCTTTGGTTGTGCCGCGCCATTCGCAGTCCCAGCGTCTTCATGCCGCGCAGGATCGAGTAGGCGGCGTCCGCGTGCAGTGTGGCGCCTGCGATTTCTCGGAAGTGGTGGATGCAATGCACGAGGTCGCCGCGGCCCGAGACGAGTCCACCGAGCACATCGGAATGCCCGCCGAGGAACTTCGTCGCGCTATACAGGACGAGGTCGCTGCCCAGGGCTGCCGGCTTTTGGTTATAGGGCGTGGCGAAGGTGTTGTCGGTCACGACCACGGCCCCCTGGCGACGCGCGGCCGCGCTCAGGCGCGCGATGTCCACGACCTTGAGGGTCGGGTTGGTCGGGGTCTCCAGATACAGCACCTTGCAGCCGAGCGCGATCTCCCGCTCGAGTTGTTCGTGGTCGGTGGTGTTGCACAAGGTGGCGGTGATGCCGAAGCGAGGCAGGAACTCCTCGAACAGCACGTTCGTGCCGCCGTAGGAGTCCCTGATGCTGACCACCCGTTCGCCCGGCGAAAGCAGCGTGAACAGCGTCGAGCTGATGGCCGCCATGCCGGTCGCGAAGCCGGCCGCGGCCTCGGTGCCGTCGAGGCGGGCGATCTTCTCCTCCAGCACCGCCAGGGTCGGATTGCTGTTGCGGGAGTAGATATGTCCCGCGCGCTGGCCGAGTGCCACTGCCTGCCAGCTGTCCAGGTCCGGGTACGCAAAGGTCGCCGCGCTCACGATGGGCATGGTCGCGGCGCCGTATGGAAACGGCCCTTCCTCGGCGGCCCAGACGGCCTGGGTGTCGAACGCGGTTGGCGGGTGCTTGTCTTCAGGCATGGGAGTTTCCGTGGCGCGGGCGCGAGGTTGTTTAGATCGAGCGAGTAAGTAGCAGGCGGGCGTTCACGATCAGGATGCCGGTGAGTACGAGGAGCGCGCCGACCCCGAAGCGCGGGTCGACCGGCTCACCCAGCAGCAAGGCGCCGGCAGCCACCCCAAACAGTGGCGTCAGCAACGACAGCAGCATCAGCCGTGATGTCAGGTAGTGGCTCAGCATCCAGAACCACACCTGGTACGTGCCGATCGCGATGACCAGGGTCTGGAACATCAGCGCGAGCACTGCCCGGCCCGTGAGGCTGACGTGCGATTCGCCGCTGGCGTGGGAAAACGCGAACAGCACGATCGCCGCAGTCGCCACCTGATAGCAGACGATCTTGGCCGTGGCCGCGTGGCCAACGCGGGTGCGGCGCAACACCACGTTGCTCGCGCCCCAGACCGATCCTGCGATCAGCGCGAGCAGGTCGCCGAGGATCAGCTCCGCGACCGGGCGGGTGCTGTAGCCGAGAAAAGCGACTGCGATGCCCAGAAACGCCACCCCGATGCCGAGCCACTGGCCGCGGCTGAGCCGTTCCTCGGGTACGACCTGCAGGCCTAGCGCGGTGAAGATCGGAGCCGAGTAGAGGAACACTACCGCGTGCGCGGCCGTGGTGTGGACGAGCGCCTCGCCGACGAAGATGAACTCAACCGCGAAGCACAGTCCGAGGGCCAGTCCGCTCGGCAGGGTCCCGTCGCTGAACGCCCGGCGACCCTCTCGCAAGAGCACGAGCGTGCCGAAGAACAGTGATGCGCAGGCGAAGCGGATCGCGAGTTGCATGGTCGGCGCGACGTCGAGCGCGACGGACTTCATGACGACCTGCTGCACGCCCCAGATCAGGCAGATGCCGACCATCAGCGTGATCGCGCGCGCGTCGAGCGGGTGGCGGGTCGCCGCGGGCGGGGGGGCGGCGGTTTCGGCGGCGGCATTCACGTCGGGATCGGTCCATTCGAGGTGGTCAGGGGCCGACATGGTAGCCGGTCCGTGCGCGACCCGGGCGGGCGAGGGGATGCTGGCGCTCGAGCGCTCCGTGAAACCGAAGCCATCCACAGCGGCGCCGCTGCAAATTACGTGTCAGCCGCTCGGGTCGCCTTCGACGATTTGACGCGTGCCGGAAGCGGCTGTCGTCAGCGGCGCGCCCTCATCCGGCGCGCCGCGGTGTTCGGAGTAAGCGACTCGGCGCTCCAAACCCGCTCGCGACGCTGGATGCGCGCGAACTCGGGGCGAAGATTGTCGACTGGCGATACCCCGACACAGTGAAGTGGCGGCACGTACACGCGGTCGCCGGAGCGCCCGTTTCGGCGGCTATCGACGGGCGGAGGTGTCGCGCCGATGTGGCGCGTCTGGAAAGCCGCCGGGGGGCGTTCGCCGCGGCGCAGATCCCGACGGGCAGGCCGACGAGCGCCGACAGTAGCCGAACCTGCCGGTGGGGCGCCGAATGCCTCGGCCACGCAGTTCCGGGCAGATGTCCTGCTGAGTGCCCGGGCCGCACCACCGTGTCGCGGGTGTCAGCAAGGCGATGCCGGGCATGCCGAGCATGCTGAGCGCATTCGGCAGGGAACGCCGCTGCCCCGACGAGGCTGCAGCGGATCTGCCTGTTCAGGACGTCCCGCTACTGCAGGATGCCCGTCACGCCCCAGCCCAGCGCACCAATCACCGAGAAGATGGCGATCATCACCAGGCACGCGCCGACAAGGAACGCCGCACCGGAAAGATGAGGGTGAGCAGTCATGGCAATTGCTCCTTGACGTTGACTAGGTATCTCCCGAAGTCATTTGATCACTCGCAGCGACGATCGCAAGGTTCACTGCAGCAAAGTGCATTCACCTACACTGGGTTCACAATTCCCTGCTGTGATTTACCGAAGGGCTCGTAGCGCGTTCGCAGGAACGAGCCTCACACTGGCACGCCAGTCGCGTGAGCCGGCTCGCGCTTAGAGGTGCGCTCGCCAGCCTCGCCAGTGGCGAGGCATAAAAAGGTGGCCCAGTTCGGCCGTGCCTGTGCTCGCCCCGCGCGTGCTATCGCGCGACGCTCGGTAGCCGTGATCCATCCGACCGGGCCCGGCCGAGCAGCGGCAGTTCGCGAACCCGTACGCACGCGGCCCACCTTCGGACCGCTTCGACCTGGCGGCGCTGGACGAACGCAGTTTCCATTTCGCCGCCGAACAAAGGGGATCTGCGGCTCGCGTTGCGCTCGAGCGCTATTACTGCCACTGGAGGCTGCGCGGCCAAGTCATCGGCGCGACCTGTTGCCGGCTCGCGATGGTGGCGGAATCGAACCTCAGCCAGGACTGCCAGAAGGTGAGAAACCCCGCGTACACCTGCGTCCCGGAGCCGACTTTCATCCAGGGGCTTCGTCCGTACGCGCGGTTCTATGTCCGCGAGCGTCAATCCGTTCATTCGGCGCACGGCGACCGCGTGGATACGGTGTTGGGAGCGTTCGCCTCTGTACGAGGATTAGGGGAATTGCGCATGCCCACGCGTGAAGCTCCCTTCGGCGCATGAGTGCTCGGCTGCGGCTTACGCGTAGAGAGGCGAACGTGGGCAACCGCACCTACGATGTCACGACCTGCTCTTGACGCAAAACTGTCCTAGCCGCACGACGCGCGCTGCGTCGCAAAAACAAAGCCGCACGCCGCCGAATGTGTTTGCTGAGGGCGACTATGTAGAAAAAAATCTCCTGACATCGATAGTGCGGTGGCACACGCAAGGATCGGCGCAGTGTGGAAACGTGCTATCGAACGCAGCTGCGACGGCGCCTAGCATTCACATCAAGCGGAGAACGCCGGCAGAGCCAGCAAATGCAAGTGACGTCGATGATCGACTTTCCGGATCCCCGCCAACGCTGTCAGCAGCGTGACCCGCGCTGACGCATACGACAGTCACCCGAAGGAGATTCAAATGAACACGCTCACCACCAAGATTCGCGCCTTCCTTCGTGAAGAAGACGGCGTTACCGCTATTGAGTACGGTCTGCTTGCTGCCCTGATTGCTGTTGCAATCATCACCGCAGTGACGCTTGTCGGCACTAAGCTGAACTCGACCTTCGCGCTTGTGTCTGGAAGCCTGAAGTAATCGATTTGCTGGCCGTCGCGTGGTGCAAGAGTCGTCCTCGCCACGCGACGACTCGCAGGACTTGCCGGATTAGAGCTGATCATGAATACCGCCAGAACGATAGTTCTGCTGATCATCCTCGCCGCTTCAGCATGGCATGACGGCAGGCAGGGTCGGATTCCAAATGGTGTTGTGCTCTTCGGGATGGTGGCTGGTCTTGTGTTGTATACGGCCTCCGACGGTGCGGCCGGCTTGGCTTCCAGCGTGGAAGGACTCGGCCTCGGTCTGCTGCTGTTAGGGCCCGTCTACCTTCTCGGCTTTCTCGGCGCCGGCGATGTGAAGCTGGTGGCTGCCGTCGGCAGCCTGCTCGGTCCTCGCGCCCTGGTCGAGACGCTTCCCTACATCTTCATCTGCGGCGGCGTCCTCGCACTCGCGATCGCCCTTGCTCGCGGCGAATTGGCCGCTCTAGCCCGCAACCTGACCCGAATTCTCAACGGGGCCGCGATAGATCTCGGTCTCGGGCAGATGCCGCAGGCAGTCCCCTGCGGCGCCTCGATCGGTCGTCTCGCCTTCGCCATTCCCATCGGGATTGGCATCGTCGTCTGGCTGTGCCGGACGAAGGTCGGAGGGTCGTGATCGCGGCGCTGACGTAATAAGAACAATTGTCTCTGCAAAGGAGTCGCGCCATGAGAAACGTGAGAGCCATCGTCATGATGACGGTCTCCGTTGCATTTGCCTCAGCCGCCGTGTTCCTCGCCTGGCACTACCTGCGCGCAAAGGCCGAGCTGGATACCAGCGCGATCGCAGTCGCAAGCAAGGACATAGAAATCGGGGCCCGTCTGTCTCCAGAGAGCATCCAGATGGTCGCGTGGCCCCGTGATAGCCGTCCTGCCGGCGCATTCGAGTCGCTGGCGCCTTTGCTGAAGGACCCGGGGACCGAGCAGCCGCGAGTGACCAGGTCCGGCATCCAGCGCGGCGAGCCGCTGCTCGAAAGCAGGCTCGCGCCTGTCGGCAGCTCGGGTGGTATGTCTGCCGTCATTACGCCTGGGATGAGAGCGATCACCGTCCGGGTCAACGATGTCATCGGTGTCGCGGGGTTCGCCCTGCCGGGGAGTCGAGTAGACGTATTGGTAAACACGAACGCCGAACAGGGCAGCTCGAATCCCAACGATAGCAGCATCTCCAAGACCGTCCTCGAGCGGATTCTGGTGCTCGCCGCTGCGCAGGAGCTCTCGCGGGACGACGCCAAGCCGAAGGTCGTGAACGCCGTAACCTTGGAAGTAACTCCAGAGGATGCGGAGCGGATCGACCTCGCACGCAGCGTCGGTACGCTGTCATTGGTCCTGCGCAACGCCGCGGATGTCTCCACAGCGCCATCCCGCGGGATCACGAAGCCGCAATTGCTTGGGATGATTCGCATCCCGCCGTCAGCTCCGGTCAGTGTCGCAAGGGAACCGCGCGCGAGCGCTCCTGCGGCGGTGGCGCCGAAGCACGAGCACGTCGAGGTGATCCGTGGCGCCGATCGCCGCCCCGAAGCGACACCTAACCCCTAAGTAGCTGCCCGCAGGGTCATTGCAATCACCCGGAAGTTGCCGCCATGAAAACCGAAAAGAGTCAACACAGGTACCTGTCAGGAATGCTCGGCCTCGTGGCCGGCATCCTCCTTGCGAGCACGCCATGCAGCGCTTATCCCGCTGATGTTTTGCGGGTGGTAGTGCACAAGTCTCAAGTGATTCCGCTTGCGGAACCTGCCACGCGCGTCTCGGTCGGCGATCCGGCCATCGCCGACGTCCTGCTGACCGGCCCGCGAGAGGTGTACGTCCTGGGTAGGAAGATCGGCTCCACCAACATCCTGATCTGGACGAAGGTCGGACTGACCCGTGTGTTCGACATCGCCGTGGATATCGATGCGGAGGGGCTGCGGGCGACTCTCAAACAAGTGCTTCCTAATGAGGCAGGAATCACTGTCTCACCATCAAATGACTCTGTTGTCCTCGGCGGCGAAGTAGCAGACCCCTTCAAGATTGATCGCGCCGTTGCCGTCGCGGAGTCCTTTGCAGGCGAACACAAGGTTGTGAACATGCTGCACGCGACCGCACCGCAGCAGGTTCTTCTGGAGGTCAAGGTTGCCGAGATCTCGAAGATTCTGCTCGATCGGGTCGGCGCGAGCTTCGGTGTCGCGAACAGCGGCGCTCCGGGGGGCACTGGCTGGGCAGTGTCCGGCGGATTCCTGACCGAGTCTCAGGGCTTAGCGTCGCTGCTGCGCTCTGGTGCCACGACGTCGTCTTTCAAGGTCGACGCGCTGAACAAGGATCAGTTCGTCAAGATTCTAGCGGAGCCCAACATCATGGCGGTCAGCGGGCAGGAAGGAACGTTCCTTGCCGGCGGCAAGATCTTTATTCCAGTGCCCCAGGGAAACGCCTCCTCACTGACGATCACGCTGGAAGAGAAGGAATTTGGCATCGGCCTGCGCTTTACTCCTACCGTTCTCGAGGATGGGGTTATCAGTCTGCGCGTGACCCCGGAAGTGTCCGAGCTGAATCAGCAGGGCGTTGTGATCGAGGCGACGGGCATTGGTAAGACTGTCCTGCCCTCGATCACCACGCGTCGCGCATCGACGACCGTCCAACTTCGTGACGGCCAGACCTTCGCGATCGGTGGCCTGATCAAGAGCAACGTCACTGCGACGGTGGCGCGCTTCCCCCTGCTGGGCGAGCTGCCGATCCTCGGCGCACTGTTCCGCAGCAGCGAGTTTCAGCGCGACCGGAGCGAGCTGCTCTTCGTGATCACGCCGCACCTGGTGAAGCCGCTCGAGGCAGGTTATAGGCTGCCGACCGACGGATACGTCGAGCCATCACGCGCCGACGTGCTCCTCAGGGGAAAGCTCGAGGGCGAGGGTCCCCCTGCGCCGGCAGCGACCAAATAGGGCGCGTGGAACAGTCATGGTCTTTAGACTTTGTGGAGTAGCGAACATGAAAGCCAAACAGCCGATTCTTCTGGCAGGCTTGGCCCTGACCGTGCTGGCCGTCGTCAGCTGCTCGTCGACGCCGCTGTGCGACGCTCGGCACGGCGACGCCGTGGCGAGCGTCGTCCAGAAGCAGACGCTCGATCCAGCCGCCGCGAATCGGCTGACGCCGGTCGTCGGAGTCGGGCCCGGCGTCGCCATGGCGATCGTGGCCAGATTCAACCGCTCCTTCGCCAGCCCGCCACCACCTGCCAACGTATTCGCCATCGGTGTTGGCGCGGGCTCGAATACCTCGATCTCGTCGCCGTGAAAGCGTGGACACGCTCACCACACCGTCGGCGTTGAAATTGTACAGGGCATCTGAGGCCATGAAGATCGTCATCGTTGCCAGAGACCAGGGTCAGCTCAGCCGCCGGAGGGCAGCGTTGAGTGCGCTCGCATCCTTGAACCTCTCGGTGGCCCTCCAGGTTGGCGGCTGTGAGTCCGTGCTCGCAGCGGTCCAGCGGGAACGGCCGGATGTGGTCATCCTCGACGGCGTGTGTGAATCCACTGGGAATTTGGCCGACGTTGACGCCGTGACCCACGCCTTTCCGGAGATGTCCGTGATCGTCGTGGGCGCGATCTCCACGCCCGAGTTTCTGAAGGCCGCGATGCACGCCGGCGTTCGTGAGGTGGTCGAGGGGGCCGCGGATACGACCGGAATTGAGACGGCGTTGCGTCGCGTGGCGGACAAGGTCGCCCGACGGGTGATGCCGAAGATCGCGACCGTACTGGTGTGGCTGCCATGCAAGGGAGGCAGCGGCGCGACGTTCCTCGCAGCCAACACCGCGTACCTTCTCGCCTCGGAATATGGCAAGCGCACTGCGCTCGTGGACGTCGACCTCAGCGTCGGCGACGCGGCTTTTCTGGTTACTGAGCGGCCTGCGGAAACGAACATCGCCGACATAGCGCGCAATATCTCGCGCCTGGATGCGTCGATGCTCGTCGCGAGCATGCAACACGTCCTTCCAAACTTCGCCGTTCTGGCAGCGCCGGATAGTCTCGAGCGCGGCATGGAAGTCACGGCCGACCGCGTGGACGAAATCATGGCGCTCCTGGAGTCGTTGTACGACTACGTCGTCGTGAACGTCGGTCGCAATATCGACAACATCGCGGTCCGCGCGATCGATCGCGCAACATGGCTGCTGCCAGTGTTGCAGTTGAGCGTTCCTGCCATTCGGGACACCCGTCGCGTACTGAGCACGCTGGAGTCCCTGGGGGTCGCATCGGAAACCATCCATCTGGTTGCAAGCCGGGTGGATCGGCACGGCGAGATCGAGGTCGGTGACGCGGAGCGAACGCTCGGCCGAAAGGTCGAAATCTCGATCCCGAACGACTACCTGGCGGTCTCCAAATCCGAGAATCAGGGGGTGCCGCTTGCGCGCCTGGATCCCCAAAATCCGATCGTACGTGCCGCGCGCCAGTTGATCGAAGGGATGCCGGGATGCGAGGCCAAGCCACGGGCCGGCTGGATCGCCAACCTGCTGAAAGGGAATTGAAAGGGGCAAGCCATGTCACTTAGAAACCGCCTCGAAGATGCAAGCCGCGCTGTGGCTCTTACCCATCCCACGAGGACGCTCGCGGCTGTGAGTTCCAGTCGCGCCTATCAGGAAGTTAAGGCGCGCATTCACCACATGCTCCTCGATCGAGTCGATCTGGCGGTCATGGAGCGGCTACCCGCAGTTCAAGTCGCGACCGAAATCAAGCATCTGGTCGAGACGCTGCTCGTGAGCGAGACAGCGGTCCTCAACCAGGCGGAGCGCGAGCAGATCGTTCGAGACATCCAGAACGAGGTGCAGGGCCTAGGGCCACTCGAGGCATTGCTCGCCGACCCAACCGTGTCGGATATTCTCGTCAATACGTCGAAGCAGGTGTACGTCGAAAGGCGCGGTCGCTTAGAGCCGGTCGACATCCGCTTCGAGGACGATGCGCATGTATGCAGGATCATCGACAAGATCGTCTCCGCGATCGGCCGGCGCATCGACGAGTCGAGCCCGATGGTCGACGCACGCCTGCAGGACGGGTCTCGCGTGAATGCCATCATTCCGCCGCTTGCGATCGACGGGCCCATTCTCTCCATTCGTCGCTTCGCGGTCATACCGCTGAAGATGGACGATCTGATCTCGAAGAAGAGCTTGACTGAGCCCATGGCTGAGATTCTTGCCGGGCTGGTTAAGGCGAAGGTGAACATGCTGATCTCCGGTGGCACAGGCACCGGCAAGACGACCCTCTTGAACGTGCTTTCAGCCTCGATAGCGTCTACGGAACGAATCATCACCATCGAGGATGCGGCCGAGTTGCAACTGCAGCAGCCGCACGTCGTGCGGCTCGAGACGAGACCACCAAACATCGAAGGGCGAGGCGAGGTGACACAGCGAGCGCTGGTACGCAACAGCCTTCGGATGCGTCCGGACCGGATCATCGTCGGAGAAGTGCGCGGCGGCGAGGTCGTCGACATGCTTCAGGCAATGAATACCGGACATGACGGTTCGATGACTACGGTCCATGCCAACGGCACACGCGACGCGCTGCTTCGCTTGGAGAATATGGTCGGGATGTCGGGTCTTTCCATGACGGCGACGGCGATACGCCAGCAGATCACTTCGGCACTGACGGTTATCGTGCAGGTGGCTCGTCTGAGCGACGGCACGCGTCGGGTGACCAGCATCGAAGAGATCACCGGCATGGAGAACGACATCATCACAACTCAACAGGTATTCGCGTTCACGCAGACTGGAATCCTGCCGGACGGCAGCGTCCAGGGATTCTTCAGTGCCACTGGAATCCGTCCAAAGTTTGCCGATCGGCTGCGCGTGCGTGGAATCCCCGTCGGCGACGACGTGTTCGATCCGGATCGCATTTACCAGTAGAGGTTGTCGTGGACGCCTATGTGTATCTGCTTTGGATCCTGGGGTTCCTCGCTGCCGTGCTCTTCCTAGAGGGGCTCTACGTCCTGTGGAATGGCCGCCACGGGAGCGAGGCGCGGCGGATCAGAACCCGCCTCGAGGCGGCGGTCGCCGGATCGACGACCGTCGGCACGATTGTCAAGTCGCGGAAGCTCGCGAAGCAACCGGCAATCGACCGGTTTCTGCGAGGGATACCGGGCGTGGCTCCCCTGGATCTGGTGCTCGAGCAGGCAGGCTCGCCGCTCAGCGTTTCGGAATTCTGCGCAATCACGCTGGGGATTGCGGTAGGCGCGCTGCTGGTCGGTCTGGCGCTACGTATGCCGGCTCTCGTTGCCATCGGCTTCGCGCTGCTGGGTGGGCTGTTGCCATTGATTTACGTTGTACGTGCGCGGCGGCAGCGACTCGGCCGGATCGAGGAACAGCTTCCGGATCTCCTTGAACTACTGTCGCGCGCGATGCGGGCCGGGCACGCCTTCCCAAGCGCTCTGCAGATGGCGGCGGAGGAGATGCCTCAGCCCTGCGCCAGCGAAGTCCGGATCACCTTCGACGAAATAAACTTCGGGATTCCGGTGCCGACGGCGCTCATGAACCTGGCCGAGCGGGTCCCGACCACGGATCTGCGCTACTTTGCGGTGGCGGTGTCTATCCAGCGTGAGACGGGGGGTAACCTTGCGGAGTTGCTCAACTCAATCGCGACACTCATCAGGGCGCGGTTTCGCTTCCTTCGCTCGGTACGCACGTTGACGGCCGAGGGCCGATTGTCGGCCTGGATTTTGGTGCTGCTTCCATTCGTCCTGGCAGGTGTGATTACGGTGGTGAACCCCGACTTCATCCGCGTTCTGTGGACCGATCCGATGGGGATCAAATTGATATGGTCCGCAGCGCTGCTCATGTGTCTTGGCATCTTTTGGATGACCCGGTTGGTAGACGTCAAGCCCTAGCCGGTGACTGCGCAGGTATCGTCATGTCAATGCTAGCCGTTGTGTTTCTCAGCCTTGTCTTCGGCGCCGTCTTGCTCGGCATGCTCGCCCTGTTTACGGCGACGGCCCCACAGGAAATGGCTGCTCGCCTCGGTTCGCCAGCCGTGGTGACGCCGCAGTCCGGCGGTGGCGAGCGGCGCAACACTCCTTGGGCGATCACCATCTCGCGGATCACTACGCCGTTCAGTCGTCTCTCGCTGCCGTCCGGGCAATGGGAGGACTCGGCGCTGCGAATTCACTTCATGCATGCCGGCTACCGGGCCGCGTCTGCGCCGACGGCGTTCTTTGCCGTCAAGTCGGTGCTCACGTTCCTGTTACCGGGAATCGCACTCGTGCTTGTCTATGGCTCGCACATTGCGTTGCACGGGCTGCCGCTGACGACCGTCGTGATCCTGCTGGCGGCGATTGGCTACTTCGCGCCGAACGTCCTCCTCTCGCAGCGCATCGCGGCTCGCCAGGCGGGCATCTTCGAGGCGTTCCCGGATGCGCTGGATCTCATGACCATCTGCGTCGAGGCCGGCCTTGGCCTCGACGCGGCCATCGCCCGAGTCGCCAAGCAGATCGGAATGGAGAGTTCCGTTCTCGCGGAGGAAATGCATCTCGTCGAGCTGGAGCTGAGAGCCGGCAGCAGCCGCGATCGGGCGTTGCGCAATCTGGCCGTCCGTACGGGTGTCGAGGAAATCGAGGCGCTGGTCGCCATGCTCGTCCAGGCGGATCGCTTTGGGACGAGCGTCGCCGATTCGCTGCGTGTCCATGCGGATACTCTGCGGGAAAAGCGTCGGCAGCGGGCGGAGGAGCGGGCGGCAAAGGTGGCCACGAAACTGTTGTTCCCTCTTATTTTCTGTGTCTTCCCGTCGATGATGCTCGTGCTGCTTGGGCCTGCGTTTATCGCGATTCATCGCACGCTGCTGCCGACGCTTGGAAGTAACTAGCCGAAGGCCGCGCCGTGAACATTTTGCGCAAAGCAAGTCGAACTGGCAGGCAGCACGGCGTGGCGTTGATCGAGTTCGCGCTATCCGCTGTGGTGTTCCTCACCGTCCTGTGTGCGATTCTTGATTTCGGCTACCTGTTCTACGTCAACCTGACCATGCAGCACGCGGTTCGCGAAGGGGCCCGCGTCACGTCGGTCGGACGACAGGATCTCAGCCCGACTCCGATTCCCGGAAACCCCGGCCACAACCGCTACGACACGCTCATTGCAGAAATGCAGAACCAGTCGATGGGTCTGTGGACGCAGGTGTCGCCAGTTGTCACCGTGCGCTCGATTGACGCCGGTGGAGCGTTCGTCGGCCTTCCGGCCAATAGCGCGGGCAGCGGCTCCCAGATCGTGATCATTTCCGTCGATTGCACCCTGCCGATGCTCACTGGCATTACCAGCGTGTTCTTTGCCAACGGTAAGTACGTCTTCCGGGTGAGTGCGACCGTCCGCAACGAGGCATTCACATGAGCAGCCACCGCGCCTTTGCGCGACGTGCTCAGCGCGGCGGAAGCCTCATAGAGCTGGCGCTCGTGCTGCCGGTGTTGCTCACGATCGTGCTCGGCGTGATCGACTTCGGCCGCGCCCTGCAGTTCAATAACGTCCTGGTCGGCATGGCGCGCGAGGCTGCCAATCTCTCTGCCCGCACCAGTGACGAACCGGCGGACATCATCACGGCGGTTAATGACGCGTCGGCCCCGCTGGAAATGTCCACGAGCGGGATGATCTATCTCACGACCGTTGTCGGAAGGGCCGATGGCAGCGGCACGGTCACCGCGCAGAGCCGCGCCGTGTCCGGCAAGACCGGAATCGCAAGCAGGATCTACGCATGCCCCGGTTGGGCGGGCGGCGGCATTTGCAACGTTCCCGTTCCTGCGCCCGTCATACGCTTGAGTGTGGCGCTAGACACGGGCGAGGTGGTTCATGTCGCTGAGGTGCTGTACGACTTCGATCCCATTGTCGGTTACGTCATGAAGGGGACAAAGCAACTGTATTCGATGGCTCTGCTGTAGATAGTTTCTCGAGTATGCCGCCATGATCAAGTCTTCCTCAGTTCGTCCCCGCGGCCAGATTGCGATCCTCTTCGCCATTTCATTGGTTGTGTTGATCGGCATGATCGGGCTTGCGATCGACGCCGGTCGTGCTTACGGGGTCCGTGCGAAGCTAAGTGCCGCTGTCGATGCGGCCGCCCTCGCAGCGGGACGCGCGTTGTCCATCGGCGCGACACCGGCTGAGCGCATTGCCAACGCGCAGGCCGCCGGCGCGCGCTACTACGCAGCAAATTTCCCGGACGGGTACCTCGGCGCTGTCCGTAACGCTCCTACCATTACTGCGGTGCATGACGCATTGGGCTTCTGGACCGTGATGGCGAGCGGCAGTGCGACGATGCCGGTGATGCTCGTGGGAGTCGTCGGCGTGATTGACCCGGTTCAGGTGGCCTCCAGCGGAACAGCATTGCGGCGTGACGTGGATGTCATGCTCGTGCTCGATACGTCCGGCTCGCTCGGCAATCCGCCGGGGACACTTGACAGCCTGAAGGCCGCTGCCGTCAGCAGCTTCGTCAACCGGTTTGCCGCAGGCGCGGGCGGTGACAGGGTGGGCCTCGTCAGCTTCGCCTCTGGCGCGGTGCTGGACGTTCCCATTGACAAGACAGCTACCCGCGGATTCAACCGCCCCACTTTAGTCAGTTCGATCAATGCGTTGACTGTCAGCGGCAGTACGGCCCAGGCGGAGGGGCTACGACGCGCGATCGCAGAGTTGAATCTGGTGCCCTTGGCGCTGCAGTCCAGTCTTCGGGTGGTTGTGTTCTTCAGCGATGGAGCGCCCAACGACGTGTCGGCCGTGTTCACCAGGACGCCCGGGGGGCAGTCCGTGACAGGGGATCTGTATTCGGAGACCAGCGGTCCATCGACCTCGCTGGCCACCAACTTCTACTGGAGCGACCGCCGCGATTCGTTGCAGGCGACCTATAACGATGTCCCGACGCTGCCGGCTACCGGCTTGGGCGGCGTCGCGCTTGCGAGCTACCGTGGTGCGCGCGCGCTCAGCGGAAACCCGATCACCAACAACCGCTGCAACGTCAACAAGGCAGCGAGGAACATGGTCGAGAATGTCGCCAATTCCGCTCGTGGCCAAGGCATCCTGGTAATGACAGTCGGTCTCGGCGCCGCGCTGAATAACCTGGAGGTGACGTTCTGCGGTTACGGATCGAGTGAATACGGTGCCAGGATCCTCAATCGTCTCGCCAACACGGAGGCGGCGGACTCGTTCAGCGCGTCGCAGCCGACTGGCATCTACTGTTACGCGGGCGACTCCAGCCAGTTGTCTGTCTGCTTTGACCGTATCGCGAACGCAATCCTGCGCCTCACGATGTGATCCCAACGGAACTGCCGGTCACGCCAAAAGGTCGGGTTGGGTTGCGTCGCACGGCGCGCCTGTCGGACGGCGCTGAGCCGACTCCGCCGAACGGCGGCGTAGGAGCGGATCACTAAGCTGGCTGAGTGTGGCTGTTGCTCGTCCCGCGTTGGGACGCATGCGGCAGAAAGGTGCGCTGCCGCTTCAGCACCTCGTAGCAGGCGCACGCCGTTTCCTCGAGGCCGATCCGGTCGACGACCACGATGTGGCCGCGGGTCTGCTCGATAAGCCCCGCGCGATGGAGCCGTCGGGCTGCCTCGGTGATGCCCTCGCGTCGAACACCCAGCATCTTCGCGATGTGATCTTGCTTGACGGTAAGATCCGCGGTCTCGCTGCGATCGAGGCTGGTCAGCAGCCATCGGCTAAGTTGCGCTTCGATCGTATGCCGCCGATTGCATGCGGCGATTTGCGCCACCTGTCCTAACAGGGAGTGCGCGTAGCGCAGCGCCACCCGCTGCAGGCTCCCGGCCCTCGAAAATTCGCGCTTTAAAAAGACGGCTGGCAGCCGAAACGACCAACCCTCCTGCTGGACAACCGCCCGCGCGGGCGTAACGTCGACTCCCAGAACGAGGGAAACGCCTGCAAAGCCCTCGCTCCCGATGGTTGCAATTTCGACATAGGCGTCAGGGTCCGCCGGTTGCAGCAGCGAGATGATCGCCGTTGCGGGGAAGTATGCGTCGCTAAGAAGTTCGCCATCATCGAAGAGGGCGTCGCCGGCCTTCAGATAGGTCGGCGTCAACTGCGCCTCCAGCCGAAGCAGGTCGTCGATCTGCAGCGATGCCAACAGCATGTTTTCCTCGGGTAGAGGCATGCTCAGGGCTCGGTTCCGGGTGCTGCTCATCGGTGGCTGCCTGCGGTTGCAACGATCCTCGCCCGGGCGCGAAGATTGGTCCTTCCGAGATTCCGCGGCGCGTCTGCGGAGGACGGACGTCACTTGAATCGTCACTTCATTATCGTTGTCCGGGGCGAGCGACGCTAGGACGTTGTTTCCACTCACTGGGAGGAAATTCTCAGAGATGTGTCGACGCTGCCTTCGTTGGTGCGGCGTGGGTGCGGCGCAGGGTGGCGGCGCCAAATCGCGGTACGTGCCAGGTGCCGTTCTGCATCGGAAAATGATCGATTTGGTGGGCGTCCGGTGTCCGCCTGCCGGGCATCGTTCATGGCCGCAACGTCGGTGCGACAGGAGCATCTTGCGGACCGCACAGGGTTGTCGCGGGAGGCGGCTGTAGTGGTATGTCCCTAGGCGGGTTGCGCATTGCCAGATGTCGCGCGGTTTGAAGGTGATAGATTTGCGAGCGGGCCGTTTTGTGCTCTGGTGTCGATGCATGGTCGCAAGTGCAAAGTTACGGATGAAGGTCCTCTGGATCGCTGGCGCTTCGGCGTATCCGGCGGGTGCCGAGTGCGCCGAACTTGAGTCCGCCTGCGATTTGACAGTAGTGGAAATCGGGCAGTTTTCACTCGCGGACCTGGACGGGGCCGGGGATCTGGTGTGCTTCGACTTCGACTTTCCGCAGATGTTCGACCTTGCGATCGTGGCCCGATCAAAACTGCGGGTGCCGTCCGTTCCGATCGTCATACTGGCGACCCAATTATCGGTGGACCTTGCCCTGTGGGCACTGCGTTCGCGGATCTTCGACCTGCTGCTAAAGCCGGTCGCGGCGAGTGAGATGGCCGCGCTGATCGACCGACTCGGTACTGTTTCGCAGGCTCGGCGAAGTCAGAGCGGGCGTCCCGCGTGTTCGCCGGCGGCGAAGATGCCGGTCGAGACGCGCTATCGGCGCCGCCGCCCGGTCAACGAGCGGCTCGCCTTCGCCGCCGCCTACATCGCCAAGAACTATTCGCAGGAGATTACCGAGGCGGGGCTCGCGGCCCAATGTCACCGATCAGCGTCGCGGTTCTCGACGGACTTCAAGGCCGAGTACGGCGTGTCCTTCGTCGACTATTTGTCGAGTTTCCGTGTGATGATGGCCAAGCGACTGCTGCGAAACCCGCAAATGTCGATGGCGGACGTCGCCGCCGCCGTTGGATTCCAGGACAGCTCCTACTTTTCGCGGGTTTTTCGCAAGCACGAGCAGATGACGCCGTCGGAGTATCGGAGTCTGAGGCTCAAGGATGCCGGTTCGGGCGATGCGGACGCGCCGGCCGCCGAGGCTCGCGAAGCTGACATTTCCCCTGCGATCGTACACGGCGTCGACTTCGGCCCGGCTGCGCAGCGAGTGGCCGGATCGGACCTCGTAACACGCTGAGCATTTTCCGCGCAGCGTCGGCGGCCGATTTGCTGGGCCGCGCGGGTACGGCCGTCGCACGGACCATGGGCTCGGTAGGCAGCGAGCGGAAGTCGTCGGGTTTTCCGGGCCGCGCGCAAGCATCGAATGGGGGCTGCGGAAGCACTTGCGCGGGCGCCTTACGCGTGCCCGCCTGTGTGGAAATGGTCGGGGTGACAGGATTTGAACCTGCGACCTATACGTCCCGAAAAATTTGCCACACTTTTTTGCGATGTCCGGAGACGTTCAGGGACGTCCACAAATTCAATTAATCCAGTTGCTTATGGACGGAGATCGTCCGGCGGAGTAGCGTGAGTTCCAGAGAAGATCAGCCCGAAATGGCGCCGTTTCTGGAACCGCAAAAGTGAAACTGGAACCGCAAAAAAGACTTTCCGATCTTAAGTTGAAATCCTTGCTCGCGCAGTCACGTGACGCGGAGGAAGCGGTATCAGATGGCTCGGTGCCAGGACTGCGAGTGCGATTGTTTCCCGGCGGCGCGGCCAACTGGACGCTGTCTCTCCGCGTGGTGGGCGAGGGCGGCGTGAACGTGCATGGCAAACGGCTGCTGGGCCGCAAGATCCGCGTCAGCCTCGGCAACGATCCGCAGATGTCGATTCAGGCCGCGCGCTCGCAGGCGAACCTGGTGCTAGACCAGGCCAAGCAGGGCATCAATCCGAAGA
>JANXQL010000020.1 GCA_025356815.1 Pseudomonadota bacterium | reverse complement strand
GAAAAAATCACCACGGTTCAGCAGGCTATCGACTACATCAATTCGCACAAGGGCAAGGCCTGAGCCTCATTGGGTAGCGTGGCAATGCCTGCGCCCTATGGGCAGAGGCGCACTGTGCAAATCCTCGTGTGGAACTGCGGTTGAGTAAACGACGCGTCGCTGTTACGGGTCTTGGGATCGTCTCGCCGGTGGGCAACGATGTCGCGGCCGCGTGGGCTTCGGTCACCGCCGGCCGCAGCGGCATCGGGCCGGTGGCGCGTTTCGACACGAGCAACTTTCCAACGCATTTCGGCGGCGAGATCCGCGAGCTCGATCTCGGGCCCTACATGAGCACGAAGGACGCGCGCCGCATGGACGCCTTCATGCAGTACGGGGTGGTGGCCGGCATGCAGGCCATGCGCGATTCGGGATTGCAAGTGACGGAGGCGAATGCCGACCGCATCGGAGTGATGATGGGATCGGGCATGGGCGGGCTCGAGTCCATCGAGGGGGCCTATGACAAGTACCTCGAGAACCATTCGCCGAAGAGAGTCTCGCCGTTCTTCATTCCCGCGAGCATCATCAACCTCGTCAGCGGGCATTTGTCGATCGCCTTCAAAGTAACCGGCCCGAACCTCGCCGTCGCCACCGCCTGCACCACATCCACCCATTCGTTGGGACTGGCGATGCGGTTGATTCAATACGGCGACGCGGATGCCATGCTGGCGGGCGGCTCGGAAATGTCCACCTGTCCCACCGGCATGAGCGGTTTTGCACAGGCCAAGGCGCTGTCGCAGCGCAACGATGATCCGCAAGGGGCAAGCCGGCCCTGGGACAAGGACCGCGACGGTTTCGTCATGGGAGATGGGGCCGGTGCGATGATGCTCGAGGAGTACGAGCACGCCAAGGCGCGCGGCGCGAACATCTATGCCGAGCTCGTCGGCTTTGGAATGAGCGGCGATGCCTACCATGTGACCGCTCCGCCGGAGGACGGCGAGGGAGCACGCAAGGCCATGGCCAAGGCACTCATCGATGCGAAGTTGAATCCGGAGCAGGTGCAGTACGTCAACGCGCACGCCACATCTACTGAATTGGGTGATCGTGCGGAAACGTTGGCGATCCGCCGAGCATTCGCCGCCGCCGCCGACGGGCTGGCGGTCAGCTCCACCAAATCCATGACCGGTCATTTACTAGGCGCAGCCGGCGCCGTGGAAGCGATTTTCTGCGTGCTCGCCTTGCGCGACCAGGTCGTGCCGCCCACCATTAACCTGCACACGCCGGGCGAGGGCTGCGACCTCGACTACGTGCCCAACACTGCGCGCAAGATGTCGCTTGAATATACCCTGTCCAATTCCTTCGGGTTCGGTGGCACCAACGGTTCGCTCATTTTCCGCCGATCTTGAGCCGCTGACTCTCATCGAGAAGTTTCCGGCGTCATATCCCGGGCTTCTCGAAAGCGGTGCCGGCATGGCGGCGGCCGGCGTACCGGGGGCCGGCCACCGGTTCGACATCTTGCCCATGGCCAGCGGCGAATGCCTTCGCCTGGGGGCGGATGGCCGATTGTCCGGCCCCTACGCGGGCGCATCCGGCTTCCTCTCGGCTTTGGAACAGTGGTGGAGTGCACTGCGCACATCCGAGACCGCGGCCGCGCTGCCCTTCACCGGCGGCTGGTTGCTGTACCTGGGCTATGAATTGGCCGCGGAGATCGAGCCTCGCCTGCGCTTGCCGCGCAGCACCGATCCCGTCATTGCACTGGCCATTCGTGCGCCGGCGGCCTGGGTTTGCGACCGTGCGACCGGGCAGGCGTGGCTGATTGCCGAGCCCGGGCATGAGAGCCTGCTCGACGAATTCGAAACGCGTGTGCGGGAGTTGCGTGAGCTTGAGTGCGCACATGGTGCGGAATCCCGCATCCACGGCATTTCATTTCAAATCGACGAGGACGAGCCCGGGACTTTTCTCGCCGCGGTGCGCCGCGCCCTCGAGTACGTGGCCGCGGGTGACGTGTACCAGGCTAATTTGTCCCGAGGTTGGCAGGCCACACCGAGCGCAGCGCTCGATCCGGTGATGATTTATCGGCGGCTGCGCGCCACCAATCCCAGCCCCTTCGCAGCGCTGCTGCGCTACGAGGACCTTGCGCTGTTGAGTTCCTCGCCGGAGCGGCTCGTGTCCATTCGCGGCAACACGGTGTCAACGCGCCCGATCGCCGGTACTCGGCCGCGCGGCGCCACTGCGCAGGCCGACGCCGCCCTCATCAGGTCGTTGTTGGGCAACGAGAAAGAGCGCGCGGAACACGTCATGCTGATCGACTTGGAGCGCAACGATCTGGGCCGGGTGTGCGCCGGGGGATCGGTGCGGGTCGATGAATACATGAGCATCGAAACCTACGCGCACGTGCATCATATCGTCTCGAACGTCAGCGGCCGGCTGCGCAATGACGTGTCACCCATCGGCGTGATCCGCGCGCTGTTTCCGGGCGGTACCATCACGGGGTGTCCCAAGGTGCGCTGCATGGAAGTCATCGCCGAGCTCGAGGGACGTCCGCGCGGCGCGTACACCGGATCCCTCGGCTACCTCAACCGCGACGGCAGCCTGGACCTGAACATCCTGATCCGCACTGCGACAGTGCGGGCGCTGCCGGACAAGCGGCGCGAGCTGAGCCTGCTGGCGGGCGCCGGCATCGTGGCGGACTCCGATCCCGGTCGCGAACTCGAGGAGACCCGTGCCAAGGCGCGCGGGCTCGTGCGCGCGCTCGGCGCGGAGCCGACATGATGCTGTGGCTCGACGGCGAGCCGCTGGCGGAGGGCGTCGGCCTCGATCGCGCGCTCGAGTTCGGCGACGGGCTGTTCGAGACCATCGCGGTACGCGACAACCGCCCGCGGCTGCTGGCGCGGCATCTGGCCCGCCTCGCGCGGGGCTGCGAGCGACTCGGCATCGCGCGGCAGGACCCGGCCCAGCTGAAGGCCGAGATCGCGCGCGCGGCGCGCATCCCCGGCATCGGCGTGCTCAAGCTGATCGTCAGTCGCGGCGAGGGTGGGCGCGGCTACGCGGCCGACCCGCTCGCGCCGTCGCGCCGCTGGCTCGCGGCGCTGACGCCGCGCCCGCGGCCGGGGCGCCACGCGCTCGACGGCGTCGCGGTGCGCACGCTCGAGACCCGTCTCGCCGAGCAGCCGCTGCTGGCGGGCATCAAGCACCTGAACCGCCTCGAGCAGGTGCTCGGCCGCCGTGAACTGGATGCCTCGGCCGAGGCCGAGGGGCTGATGCTCGACATGAGCGGCCGTGTCGTCTGCGGCACCATGACCAACGTCTACGCGCTGCTCGACCACCGCGTGGTCACCCCGTCGCTGCAGCGCGCCGGCGTCGAAGGCGTGATGCGTGCCGCCCTGCTCGAGGCGTGGCGCACGGCGGGCGTCGAGGTGGAGGTCCGCGACCTTTGGCCGGGCGAGCTGGAGCGGGCGAGCGAGCTGTGGCTGAGCAACGCGCTGATCGGCATCTGGCCGGTCGCATCGCTCGACGGCCGGGAGTACGTGCCCGGGCCGGTCGCGCGGGCCGCCGCCGCCTGGGTGGAGAGCTGGTGAGCGCTCGTCGGCCGCCTCGGCGTTGGCTGCTGGCAGGCCTGCTTGGCCTTGCGATCGCGCTGCTCGCCAGCCTCTACGCCATCGGCTACTGGTTCCGCGCACCGTTGAACCTCCCAACCGCGGTCGTGGTCGAGATTGCGCCGGGCGAGCCGCTCGCGCGAGTCGCGCAGCGGCTGGCGGAGCAAGGCGTGCTGGAGTGGCCGCGGCTGTACACCTGGCTTGCGCGTCGCGCGGGACTGTCGACGCGGATCCGCGCCGGCGAGTACGAGGTGCGCCCCGGCACGAGTCCCGCGGCGCTGCTGACGCAATTCGTCGACGGACGGGTGCTGCTGCACCCGGTGACGCTGGTGGACGGCCGCACCTGGGCCGAGGCGCTGGATGCGCTGCACGACAATCCGGCGCTGAGCCGCACGGTGCTGGATCCGGCCGACCCCACGCTGATGCCACGGCTGGGCGACGCAGGCGTCGCGCCCGAGGGGCAGTTCTACCCGGACACCTACCTCGTGGCGCGTGGCACGAGCGACTTCGAGGTGCTCAGGCTCGCGCATGCGCGCCTCGGCGAGCAGCTCGCGGCGGCGTGGAATGCGCGCCGACCGGACCTGCCGCTGGCGAGCGCGTACGAGCTGCTGACCCTCGCCTCGCTGGTCGAGAAGGAGACGGCCGCGCCCGAGGAGCGGCCGCACATCGCTGCGGTGTTCGTCAACCGGCTGCGCCGCGGCATGCGCCTGCAGACGGACCCGACCGTGATCTACGGACTCGGCGGCGGCTATGACGGCCACATCCACCGCCGCGACCTGACCACTGACACGCCCTACAACACCTACACGCGCGACGGGCTGCCGCCGACGCCGATCGCCCTGGTCGGCAAGGCGGCCCTGCGGGCGGCGGCGCAGCCGATCGACAGCGATGACCTGTATTTCGTGGCCAGCGGGCGCGGCGACGGCCGACACCAGTTTTCGAGCAGCCTCGAGGCGCACAATGCGGCCGTGGCGCGCTACCTGGAGCTGCGCCGGGGCGGAGGCGGGCGGCGATGACGGTCGGGCGGTTCATCACTTTCGAGGGTATCGAGGGGGTCGGCAAGTCGACCCAGCTCGCGCGCCTGCAGGCCGCGCTGACGGCGGCGGGCCGCGAGGTGGTGGTTACGCGCGAGCCCGGCGGCACGCCGCTCGCCGAGCGCATCCGCGCGCTGGTGCTGCACGACCGTTCCGAGCCCATGCCCGATGCCGCCGAGCTGATGCTGATGTTCGCGGCGCGCACGGTGCACACCGAGAACCTGATCCGGCCCGCGCTGGCGCGCGGCGCGTGGGTGTTGTGCGACCGCTATACCGACGCGACCTACGCCTA
Source organism: Pseudomonadota bacterium (assembly GCA_025356815.1). Classification (GTDB taxonomy): domain Bacteria; phylum Pseudomonadota; class Gammaproteobacteria; order Steroidobacterales; family Steroidobacteraceae; genus CAIKZZ01. The sequence continues at coordinate 20,950 of JANXQL010000020.1, read as the reverse complement.
TCAGGGCGGCGGGCGCGGCGTCGCGGACCAGGCGATCGCGCCGCTGGCGCGGCTTGCGCAGCGCGGCCTCGCGCCGGACCTGACGCTGCTGTTGGATGTGCCGGTGGCCGCCGCCCTGTCGCGCGCCCGCGCCCGCACCGCCGAGGCCGATCGCATCGAGGCGGAGACCCAGGCATTCTTCGAGCGGGTGCGCACCCGCTACCTGGAGCGCGCGGCGCTCGAGCCTGCGCGCGTGCGCGTCATCGACGCCAGCGGCGACATCGCCGCGGTCGAGGCGCGCGTGCAGGCCGCGCTGGCCACGCTGGCGGCGGACGGCCGTGGCTGAGGCGCTGCCGCTGTCGGTGGCCGCCGCCGCGCCGTGGCTCGCCGAGGGCCGCGAGCGCGTGCTGGGCATGCTCGCCGCCGACCGGCTCTCGCATGCGCTGCTGCTGCAGGGGCCGCCGGGCATCGGCAAGCAGGCGCTGGCCGAGTGGATCGGCCGCGTCGCGCTGTGCGAGGCCCCCGCAGGCGGGCCGTGCGGCGTGTGCGCGGCGTGCGTGCTGCATGCCGCAGGCTCGCACCCCGACCTGCTGCGCGTCGGGATTGCCGAGGACAAGAAGCAGATCGCCGTGGATGACATCCGCGAGATGATCGCGGCGCTGCAGCTGAAGAGTTACCGCGGCCGGCGCAAGGTCGCGATCATCGACCCGGCCGACGGGATGAACGCGAGCGGCTACAACGCGCTGCTCAAGACCCTCGAGGAGCCGCCCGGCGATGCGCTGCTGTTGCTGACCGTGTCCAGGCCCGAGCGCCTACCCGCGACCATCGGCAGTCGCTGCCAGCGGATCAAGCTGCCGGCCCCGTCGCGGGAGATCGCGCTCGGCTGGCTGCGGACGGTCGATCCGGGCGTCGACTGGGCCCCGGCGCTCGCGCTGACCGCCGGCGCGCCGTTCGCGGCGCTGGCGCTGGCGACGGCCCCCCAGCTCGACAAGGAAATGGCCGAATTGCCGGCCCTGCTGGCTCGGGCCGACGCCGACATCGTCGGCCTCGCCGAGCGCTGCAAGGAGCGCCAGCCGGCGGAGCGGCTGCGCTGGATCGAGAACTGGGTCACCGAACGGATCCGCCGGGGACTGCTGTCTGCGGCCCCGGATCACAGTCCGGGAAGTCCGGGCTTGCCAGCAGGGTTAAGAACGCGACATATTCAGGGCCTGTTTAGGGTTTTGGATGAGACGCGGACGGCGCAGAATGCCCTGAAGGGTCCCGCGAACGTCGTGATGCTCTTCGAACGCCTGTTCGTAATGCTGGCGCGCGAGCTCGAGGTCCTGCGGACCGCGCGCGGGCGCCACTGATCTAAGGACGCCATGCGACAGCCGACGAACAAACCCGGGCTCCTGACGCTGACCATCAAGGACAAGAGCGCCCTGTACCTTGCGTACATGCCGTTCGTGAAGAACGGCGGGCTCTTCATTCCCACCAACAGCAACTACCGCCTCGGTGACGAGGTGTTCATGCTGTTGAACCTGATGGGCGAGGAGGAAAAGCTGCCGGTGGCCGGGCGGGTCATCTGGGTGACGCCCAAGGGCGTCGCCGGTCGTCGCGTCGCCGGGATCGGCGTGCAGTTCTCCGATCAGGATCGCGGCAACACCCAGAAGAAGATCGAGACCTACCTTGCCGGTGCACTGGGCGGGGACAAGCCGACTCATACGATGTAGGCGCCGGGGCGTTTGGACCGGGCGCTGTCTGGCGTTGTCGTGACGCCGGTGCGCGAGACCACGGCCCACACCCGCCTGGGCGGGGCTGCGTGGCGCGCCGACGGTGCGCGCCGCAGAATGACGGCGCGACTTTTCAGAATCTCCCACTCGTGAGCCGAGGCGCCGGGCATCTGGCCGCGGCAGGTCGTTCGCGCATCGACGGCGCGGCTATGGCTTCTCGCGATCGTAGTAATCGACCGTGGCTTCGGCCCGGAACATCTTGCGCAGGCCCTTGTCAGCGCGATTTCCGCTGACCACGAGCACCTTGTTGGAGTCCGGATACTCGCACGCCTCGATCTCGACGAGCGTTGATAACGCCAGATATCGCATGGCCGTCGTTCCGGTATTGATGATCTGGTGCGCGACCTCGGGTCCACCGGGCGGGCAGGCGATCACATCGTGCTTGCGAAGCGGGTAGCGCCGATCGCCAAATCGCAGTTCCCCTTCGCCCTCCAAAATCAGGAACATTTCCTCCTCGCCATGATGGCAGTGGAACGGGCACTGGACTTTGCCCGGTGGCAGCACCGTGAGGTTGTAGCCCAGCTTGCGTGCGCCGATGTGATCGCTGATCTGGCCGCGACTGGACGTGTAGACGCCGTTCTCCTCGACGTCGTCAAACGTGACCTCGTCGACGTTCATGACGGGCTTCATCAGAGGGTCCTCGCAGAGTTCCGTACGAGGGTCATTCTAGGTCATCCGGAGGCCCACTTGTCGCGCCACGAGCGGGCGCCCGCCAGCTCTGGACGCACTGGCCGCAGGGCGAGCGTGGCCGTTGCTGTGCGGCCACGCGTTGCCCGCACTGTCGTGCCAGGCGGTCTGCTTCCCAGGCGCGCACCGCGGCGCGGACCTTTTGTCGAGGCGCGCAGCAGATTGTTGCGGCGCGTAGCGCGCGCAGGGGACTGCACCGCTTGCCGGGGAGGCCTCGCGAGTCGGCGTTGACAGCACGGACGGTTCCGGACACTGTCCGAGATACGCCGGGATGCGCCGGCCGTCATCGCAGGTGGACCATGCACAGACACGTATCACCGCTGGTCGGCCTCTTCGCCGGCGTCCTGCTGGCGGGTTGCGGCTCGTCGCAGACGAGCATCGCTGGCGACGACGGATCCTTCTTCATGCGCGACGGCCGCGTCGTGCTCAAGACCGATGCCGGCCAGGAGGCCGAGATCGGCGCCGACGGCGCGTTCACGGTGGCGGGCAAGCCGGTGACGCTGACGGATGGCCAGCGGGCAACGCTCAGCAGCTACCACGCCGCCGCAGTCCAGGTCATCGAGCACGCGGCAGCGACGGGGAAAGCCGGGGCAGCGGTCGGCGCCGCCGCCATTGGCGAGGTCGCCAAGGGCCTGGCGTCCGGTGACACCTCGCAGATCGGGCCCAGGATCGAAGCGAAGGCGGAAGGGGTCAAGCTGGCCGCTGCCAAGATCTGCGAGGACCTGGCGGCGATGTCGGCCCTGCAGGCGACGCTAGTGGCCGAGGTCGACGCGTTCCGGCCATTCGCGGTGCTGAAGTCCCGTCAGGTGACCGACTGCCACAAGGGCACCGGCTAGGCACCCCCGACGAGCGCTCGGCGGCTCAGCCGCGGCGCGCCAGTTCCGCGACGGTCAGCCCACCGGTCAGGACCAGTGAGTCGAAGCCGCGCTCATTCAGGATGAACGAGCCGGCCGAACTGCGTCGCCCGGTATCGCAGACGACGATGTAGCGCAGCTTCGGATCAAGCTGCTTGAGCTTGAGCCGCAGGAAATACAGCGGCACGTTGATCGCATCCGGCAGGTGCCAGGTCTCGAATTCGGACGGCAGTCGGACGTCGAGCCAGCGCGCCTGCCCGGCCGCGACCATCGCGCTCGCATCGTCGTAGCCGATGCGATGCTGCATCGGTTCGTTCAGCAGCGTCGAGAAGTCCGCCTTGTTCAGGCGCATCAGCGCCACGTCTGTCTGGGCTGAGACCGTGGCGTTGCGCTTGGCCTCGGAAATCAGCGCTTCCTCGCCGAAGGTGTCACCGGCGCCAAGTTCGGCGAGCTTGATGCCTTCGCGGTTGAGCGGCGTCTCGCGGGTCACCGAGCAGCGCCCGGACACCGTGACGTAGAAGAAGTCGCCCTCGTCACCCTGCTTGATGATCGTTTCGCCGGCGCGGTAGGCGACCCGCTGCATGCGCATGAAGATCGCCTGCAGGTTCGACGGCGGCACCCGGTGAAACGCCTTGGTCTGCAGCAGGGTGGTCATCCAGTCGTCGCCGGAGACCTGGTCGCTGGAGCTGAGCTCGCTCACCTCGTAGCTGCCAGTCTGGTCCCAGGTGAGCAGCACATCGAGCAGGTCGCTGTCGATCGCGAGGTATTCGAGCGCGGTGGACGCGCGCGCGGTGAACCGGCGTGGCAGACCCGGCACCAGCGGGTTGCGTGCCTCGATGCTGCCGCCGCGGACGGTGCCGACGACCTTGGTCCCCATCAACAGGTCGACCTCGCCACTGACGAGGTAGAACGTCCGCTTGTCGGTATCACCCTCGCGGAACAGGGTGCGGCCGGCCGGTAGCTCTTTCAGGGATGTCTTGCGCGCGAGTGCGGCAAGGTTCTCCTTCTTGAAGCCGTCGAACGGTGTGAAGACACGCAGCAGTTTCGGGTCTAGGGACTCGTGCTCCATCTGCTGCTTACTTACAACTTTCCATAAGTTCTGATTTTAACACGACCGTCACCGCGAACCGTGCACTGGCTCACGCTGCCAGTGCCGTCCAGTGGTCGTCGGGACGAAAACGGCTGCCGTAGCGCGACTCGAGTTGTTGCAGCCGGGCGACCACGCTCGCGATCCCGCGCTGGCGAGCGTAGTGCAGCGGACCGCCGCGGAACGGGGCAAAGCCGGTGCCGAAGATCACGCCGGCGTCGAGCAGGTCCTCGTCGCTGACGATCCCCTCACGCAGGCAGGCGACCGCTTCGTTGAGCATCGGCAGGATCAGGCGGTCGGCGAGGTCTTCCGGGGCCGCCGTCGTCGGCGTCGTGCGCACCGGCCGCCCGTCACGCCACTGGTACAGCCCGGCGCCGGACTTGCGGCCGAGCCGGCCGGCAGCCACCAGTGGCTCCAGGATCGTCGGGGGCGGCGTGCCGAAGGCCTCCGACAGTACGGTGCCGACGTGCAGCGCCACGTCGAGCCCGACGGTGTCGGCCAGCTCGATGGGTCCCTGCGGCATGCCGAAGTCGAGCGCGGCGGCGTCGATGACCTCGAGCGCGATGCCGTCGGCGGAAGCCCGCATCGCCTCGGTCAGGTACGGGAACAGGATGCGATTCACCAGAAACCCCGGCGCGCTGCGGCAGGGCAGCGGCAGCTTGTCGAGGCGGCGCGCGAACGCGATCGCCGCCTGCACGGCGGCAGGGTCCGTGCCATCGCCGTGGATGACCTCCACCAGCGGCATGAGCCCGACCGGGTTGAAGAAGTGCAGTCCCACGAGGCGGGCGGGCCGGGCGAGACCGGCGGCGAGCGTCTCGATGCGCAGGCTCGAGGTGTTGGTCGCAAGAACCGCCCCCGGCTTCAGGCGCGGCTCGAGCGTGGCGTACAACGCCTGCTTGGCGGCGGCGTTCTCGTAGATCGCCTCGATGACGACGTCGGCGCTCGCGGCACCGTCGCCTGCGACGTCCGCACGCAGGCGAGCGAGCACCTCTGCGGCGGCCTGTGGCGTGCGGGCACGCTTGCCGACCGCGGCGCGCGCCCGCGCAAGCGCAGGTTCGATCAGCGCCTCGCTGCGATCCTGCAGCGTGACTTCGAGTCCGCGCTGCGCGCACAGCGTCGCGATGTCCCCGCCCATCACGCCTGCGCCGACCACATGCACCGCGGCCACCGGCGCGCCAGCGCCCCCCTGTGCCTTGAGGCGATCCTGCAGCAGGAACACACGCACGAGATTGCGCGAGGCCTCGCTGCAGAACAGCTCGGCGATCGAGCGTGCCTCGGCCTCGTAGGCGGTCGCGCCGCTTGCGCCATGACGGCGCCACAGATCGACGATCGCATAGGGAGCCGGGTAGTGGTCGCGCCGGGCGCGGCGCGCGACCGTGCGCTCCATCCCGGCGGCGACCAGACCGCGCAGCGGCGCCAGCGACAGGATCCGGTCCAGCCACGGCGCGGCGCGCCGCGGCGGTGGCGTGGCGAGCAGTGCGACGGCGGCGGCCTTGAGCTCGCCGGCGACGGCCAGTCGGTCGACGAGGCCGAGTGCGAGCGCCTTTCGCGCGCGCACCGGTCGGCCGGTCAGCATCAGCTCCAGCGCTGCCCGCGCCCCGATCAGCTGCGGCGTGCGCACCGTGCCGCCGAAGCCCGGATGCACGCCGAGCAGGACCTCCGGCAGGCCGAGCCGGACGGCGTCATCGTCAACCGCGATCCGGTAGCGGCAGGCGAGCGCGAGTTCCAGGCCGCCCCCCAGCGCGAAGCCGTGGATGGCGGCGACGGTGGGGCAGGGCAGGCCGGCTAGTCGAGCGATGACCTGCTGGCCGGCGCGGATCAGCGCGTAGCTCTGCGCCGGCGTCGTCAGTTCCTTGAATTGGGTGATGTCGGCGCCGGCGATGAAGCCGTTGTCCTTCGCCGACCAGACGACGATGCCGCGCGGCGGCTCGCGCTCGATCCGGGCCAAGAGTGCATCGAGCGACTCGAGGACCTCGCGCGACAGCACGTTGGTGGAGGCGCCGGCACGATCCGCGCCCAGCCAGCCGATCCCGGACGCGTCCACCGACCAGTTCCAGTGTGCCGTGGGTGTGGGGTCGAAGCTCATCGGCACTTCCTCCGCTGTCAGGCGTGGGCGGGCGTGGACCGGGCCGAGGTCACCTCGAAGTCGCACACCAGCGGCAGGTGGTCGGAGAACCGCACCGCCGGCATCCTGAAGTTGGTCACCTCGATGCCCTCGGTGTAGAGGATGAAGTCGAGCTCCCGGCGCGGGTTGCTACTGGGATAGCTCGGCAGGCCCGCGGCGTTGGCGCTGCGCAGGCCGGCCGCCTGCATGAACAGGTACGTCTCGTGCTCGCCCCAGAAGGTGTTGAAGTCACCGGCGAGCAGCACCGGCTTGGTCGAGCGCGTCACCAGGTCGTGCAGGGTACGCAGCTGGGCCTGCCGATGGCGGTACTTCAGCGACAGGTGCACCAGGAAGATGACGGCCTGCTCGAGTTCGAGCTCGATGATCAGCCGCTTGATGCCGGTATCGAAGTAGTGGAAGCGCTCGCCGTGAACGCGCGGCGAGGCGAGGAACGCATTGCACTGCTTGCGCACGATCGGCATCAGCGTGTTGATCGACTCGGTGCCGTACTTGCACTCGTAGATCGAGTAGTGGCCGAGCTCCGCCGCGATGTACTCGGCCTGATTGATCATGCCGCTGCGAATCGAGCCTGAATCGACCTCGACCAGCCCGACGATGTCAGGATCCTCGGCCTTGATGAAGCGGGTGATGTCGGTTAGTACTTGGCGGTTGGCGCGCAGGTAACCTGCGCCCGGCAGGGGCAGGTGGAAGGACGGCCCTGTGCCGGTCGCGTAGCGGATGTTGTAGAGCAGGATTCGCATGGCTTGCCGGCCGTCGCGTGGGCACGCGCCGAGTCTTGAATTCTAGCGTGTTGCGGGGGCGGTCGTGCGCTAAACTCGCGCCGTCTCAGGAGGCGTTCGGGCATGATTTCCCAATCCGACCCGGTCCGGATCTTCGTCGGCCACCTGTGGGAGACCGACGACGATTACCTGCGTGTGTTCGAGTACCTCGAGAGCGCGCGCCATTTCTACTACGCGAATTCAGGGCGCCCCGAGCTGCGTCCGAGCGGCGGGCGCGATGCCGAGCGCGAGGAACTGCGTCGCCAGATTGCGCCGGCCGAGGCGGTCATCATCGTCGCCTCCCACCACCGTCGTGCGCCGGAGCTGATCGAGTTCCAGGCGCGCTTCGCCAAGAGCGCCAAGAAGGCCGTGATCCTGATGATGAGCTTCGGCAGCACGAGCGCGATCTCGCGCGAACTGCAGGCGCTCGCCGATACGACGATCGACTGGAGCGAGCGGGCGCTGACGGAGGCGCTGCGGCGCTACGGGCGCCACGAGCAGGTCGCGCAGTGGGATTCGATCGACTTCAAGCTCGACTAAGCGTCAGGCCTTGGCGGCGAACAGCGGCAGCACCTCTGCGCTGTCCTCGCCGATGACGAAGTCGAAGCCCTCCTCGAGGGACGGCGCCACGTCCTCGACGGCACGCGGGCTGCTGGCCCGCGCCACGTGTCCAAACAGCGTCACGATACGTGCCGCCATCCGGTCCGCGTCCTCGGCCGACATCTTGCGGACCGTCGCATGCACGGCGCTCTCGCCGCGCATCGGCGTCACCAGCTCGAACGCCTGCAGCATGGCCTCGAATTCGCTGCGCAGCGCCGGCGGCAGCTCGGCTGTCTCCAGCGCGTTCAAATGCTTCGAGAAAGCGACTGCAAGTCGCTGTTTTAGCGGTGTTCCCTTCGCCAATTCCAGAGTGGCGGAATGGAGAGTTCGCCAGGCGCTCATGAATTTTCTTTTTAACAGCCCCGTCAGACACGCGCCGGGCGAAATCCCAGGAGGGACTTGCCACCACTTTCTAAAGTCGTTTATGAAGTTGGGCGGTCTTGGTTTTACCCGTCCGCTCAAGCATCTAGACCGACTATAGCCAGCCATTGTGAAATTGCAACCGCTGAAACACACAATTGTCAGACCGGCTGGTGAAATGCGGGCGACGCGACCCGCGCTTCTACAGGTGGGTTCATGAATTCCATGTAAGTAACTGAAAATAAATATAATAATGGTTCTGAACCGCAAACTCGCTGTGGGTGGTCCAGCGCGAGGCGGCGATCCCCGACAATGAACCGGCGGCTCGCAGGCGGGCACTCACCCCCCTTGTGCTGTGATCGCGCGCGCAATGCGACAGGCGTCACACAATCGCCGTCCGGCACCCGGTCAGCACAGAAAATGTGAAATCGCCCGGCCCAGCACAGGCGACCCGGACCGCAACATCCTCTGCAGTTGCCGCGATAGCGCCCTCACGAATGGGGCTCGTGGCCTGGTACCCGGAGGATTCGTATCGTGCACTCCCGCCAGAGGTCCCTGCAGTCGGCGTCGCCTCCGGCGCGGGGCGCAGAGGCGTTCGCGCCCAGTGTCGCGACCCTCGTCGTGACCACTGACGATGCCGTCTGGGGTGCCCTGGCGTCGATGGCCGGCGTGGTGGATCCCCGCCAGTACGACAGCATTTCTGAGCTGACCTCGCAGTGGCCCGCTCGATGCGCCGCGGTGGTCGTTGTCGATGCGCGCGCGGCCGCGGACCTGCAGGCGCAGCTCACTCAGATCCTCGCCCATGGCGGGGCATTGGTCCCTGTTGCGATTGTCGACGAGGACCTGCGGGGCGCAGCGGCCTCTCTTGAGCGGCAGCGGGTCCTGTTCGATCACCTGCTCATGCCGCTTGATGCCGGCACCGCGCAGACGGTCGTCGCTCGCGCCGGCGAGGAGGCAGCCGCAAGGCTTGCGCTGACAGCCGGCGATACCGGCCTGCCGAGCGCGGCATCGGCACTCGACCCCGATTCCGCGCGGGCGACGCTGGCGAAGGACGCATCGAGGCCGGCGCCCGCCGCCGCGGTGGCGTCGACCCCGCCCGCGAACTCCGCTCGCATCGTACCCGGTCGTCGCTGGCTGCTGCTGGCTGCCGTTGCGCTCGCGTTGCTGGCAGGTACGGCCTGGTGGTGGCAGGGCGACGCGCCGCGAAACTCCGCGCCGCCCGCAGCGTCGGCCGTCGCGTCGGCACCCGGGACCGCTGTGGTGGGCGCCGGCGCTATGCTGCCGCATGCGCAGTCATCGCAAGCAATGACCGACGAGCAGGTGGAGCTGAGCCTCGAACGCGCGCGCCTGGCGATGCGCGAGCGGCGCTACATCGACCCGGTCGACGACAACGCACTGGGCCACTACAAGGCGGTGCTCGCGCTCGAGGCTGCCAATGGCGAGGCCCGCCAGGGCCTGCAACGAATCACGGAACTGCTGCTGGCACGCGCGGCCACGGCACTTGCGGCCCGCGACAACCCGGCGGCGTTGCGCTCGCTGGAGGCGGCGCGGGCGCTGCAGCCGGGACATCCGCGCCTGGCGGCGCTGGACGCGCAGGTCGGCAGCCGCGCCGCCGAGCTGTCCGCGGCGCAGGTGCAGGCAGCGATGCAGGCGAACGCCTTCGTCCGCGCGGCCACGCTGCTTGGCCAGGCCGAAAAGAGCGGAGCGGTGTCGGCCGTCGACGCAGCCCAGCTGCGCCAGGAAATCGCACGGCGTTCCGCCGCGGCACAGCTGGCGGAACTTGCGCGCCTGACCCAGGCGCGCATCGCACAAGGCCAGCTGCTGGAGCCGGCCGGTGACAATGCACGCCAGTACCTGGCGACGCTGCAGGAGCGCGCGGGTACGGCGATGGCCGATGAGATCGCCCGCCTGGGCGAGCTCTACCAGAAGCGCCTGGTCGGCGAGGCCCATGCCGCGATGACGGCCGGCGCATGGACGCAGGCCGAGACATGGCTTGCCGAGTTGCGCGCGACCCGGGGCGCGAGCGCGGCGGCGGTCACGCTGCAGAAGGATCTCGACAAGGCGCGCGCCGCGGTGCGGGCCGCGGAGCCGGGGCGCACGACGGCGCCGCCAGTCATCGATGCGCCGACGGCGACGCCGGCCAGTCAGACACCGACGCCGGTCGCGGCTGCGCCTGCGATCGTGGCGCCGGCGCATCTGAGCAAGTCGCTGCAGGTCGCCTACCCGCGTCAGGCGGCGCTGCACAACACGACCGGCTGGGTACAGGTCGAACTCGACGTCGATGCCGCCGGGCGGGTCGAGAATGCGCACGTCCTCGACGCCTCGCCGCGCGGCGTGTTCGACGAGGCGGCGCTGGCTGCCGTGCGGCGTGCCGCGTTCGTCGCGGCCGTCGCCAGCGACGGCTCGCGCCAGCGCATGACGGTCGCGCTCAAGGTGCACTTCCAGCTGGACGATCGGCCATGAGCGGCCCGTCACCCCGTCTGATGGAAACGGACATTCCCAATGCAGAGCCGGGGGGGCAGGACCGCTCCCGGAGCCGGAGATCAGGACGATGAAAAAGCTACTCGGGCGCCTGGTCGCGTTTCGCGGACCGGTATTGATCGGCTTCGCGCTGATCGTGTTCGCGCTGGCCGTGCTGCTGCCGGGCTTCCAGCTGGCAGGCCGGCTCGACGACACGACCGCGGCATTGCGGCTGGTGAGCGAGCAGCGCCGCCAGGCGGACGTCGTCGCCGCGGCCCTCGGTGCGCTGCGTGATCGGCTCGACAGTTTCGGCTACGTCGACGAGCCACTCAACGAAGTGCGCAATAGCATGGCCGAGCTCGACGCGCTGGAACGAACACTTGACTCGGATGCCGAAGGGACCGGACGCTTTGCCGTCAGCGCCTCGCGTCCGATCCGGTCCTCGCCGCAGCTGACCGAGGATGTCGTGGCGTTCCGCACGACCTGGCAGCACCTGCGACTGGGCCTCGTGCCGGTCGCGGCATTCCAGGGCGTCCCCTACAGCGACAGTGAGACCGCAGGCGTGCATCTGAACGAGGGCGGCCGGCTGCTTGTGCAGGAGTCGCGCAAGGCGATTGTCGTGGCTCGCACGGACGGCACCCGCCTGAACGCGGCGCTCGGCCAGATCGCCGCGGCGCTGGAAGCGCAGTCGACCCGCCTGTCGTCGTACCTGCGGCTGCTGATGCTGGTCGCGCTCGCAGGCACCCTTGCCTTCGGCACCTCGCTGACCTACTACGCGATCGCGCGCCGGCGCCATGCGGCGCAGCTGGCCGATGCCCGGCGCCAGACCGAGGGCATCCTTCAGACCGTCAAGGAAGGCCTGTTCCTGCTCGATACCAAGGGAAAGATCGGCGCCGCGCACTCCGCTTCGATGAAGCGCCTGTTCAAGCGCGACCCGGTGGCCGGCCTGAGTCTGGAGGAACTGCTCGCGCCACTGGTCCCGACCCGGACGCTCAATACGGCGCTGCGCTTCGTCGAGGTGCTCTGGTCGGAGCGGACCAAGGAGAATCTCGTGCGCTCGATCAACCCGCTGCAGGAGGTCGAGGTCAGCTTCGAAACCGGCAGTGGCGGCCAGGAATCGCGCTGGCTGGAATTCGATTTCCACCGCGTGCGCAGCGACGGCAAGCTCGCCAACCTGCTGGTGGCCGTCAACGACGTGACCCACCGCGTACGCCTTGGCCGGGAGCTGGCCGAGCTGCGCGAGAAGGCGCAGTCGCAGGTCGACACGCTGCTTGGCGTGCTGCAGGTGAACCCCGACCAGTTGCGCTCGTTCCTCGCCGATTCCGACACCGCGATGCGCATGATCAACGCGATGCTGCGTGAGCCCGCCAAGGAAGAGGCTGCGCTGCGGCGCAAGATCGAAACGATCTTCCGCCAGATGCACGGCATCAAGGGTGAAGCCTCGGCGCTCGGGCTGACCACCGTGCAAGGCCGCGCACACGAGTTCGAGGAGGCGTTGAAGGGACTGCGCGAGCAGGCCTCCGTGTCGGGCGGGGACTTCCTGACGCTCGCTGTCCGCCTCGACGACCTGTTCTCCCACCTGGAGTCGCTCGGCGATCTGGTGGCTCGCTTCGCGCCGGGCGGGCACACCGCGACGGCCACCGACGAGAGCGGTCGTGGCGCGTTCTCGGCGGCCGCGCCGCGTCCGATCGTCGACCAGGCGCGGGCCGCCAACAGCATGATCGACACGCTCGACCAGCTGGTTGAGCGTATTGCGGAGGATCGCGGCAAGTCGGCACGGCTGGTCACCCACGGCCTCGACGTCGTGCCGGAGCCGTACCGCCGCGCGGTCAAGGACATCGCCGTGCAGGCGATCCGCAATTGCGTCGTGCATGGCATCGAGACGCCCGAGCTGCGCCAGCTCGGCGGCAAGGCCGCCACCGGCACGCTCACGATTCACTTCAAGGACGAGGGCGCGGCGGGCTATCGGCTGGTCATCGAGGACGACGGCGCGGGCCTGAGCCTCAGGCGCATCCGCGAGGCCGCGGTCGAGCGTGGCATCCTCAGCGCCGATGACGCCGCGCGACTGGATTCCAAGCAGCTGCTGCCCCTGCTGTTCCGTGCCGGATTTTCGACGCAGGCGGTCGCCGACGCGGACGCCGGGCGCGGCGTCGGCATGAGCCTGGTCGCCGAGATCGTCAAGGAGCTCAACGGCAGGCTCGGCATCTCCAGTGGCGAGGGACGCTACACGCGGCTGAGCGTCGTGCTGCCGTCACTGCACTCCGTGCAGTCCGTGCAGTCGGCGGTCGCTTGAGGTCGGCAAGTTGAAGCTGTTCGCCCCCCTGAAGCTGATGATCGTCGACGATTCGAACATCATCCGCCGCCGCATCGAGCGCTCGCAGCAGATTGATCGGCTGCAGTTCGTCGGCTCCGCCGCGAACGGGGTCGAGGCGCTCGCGCTGTTCGAGAGGACCGACCCGGATGTCGTGACCATGGACCTGACGATGCCGGAGATGGATGGCGTCGAGTGCGTGGAACGTATTGTCGCGCGCAAGCCCGCCATCCGCATCCTGGTGGTCTCGGCGCTGGCCGACAAGGCAACGGCAGTCGAGGCGATCGCGCGCGGCGCAAACGGATTCCTGTGCAAGCCATTCACCGACCGTCAGCTCAACGATGCGCTGGCGGAACTGCTGCAGGACGGCTGAGCGTGCTCAACGAAGCCGAAATCCGCACGTTCCTGGACAGCGTCGTCCATTACTTCGAAGTATCCGCTCGCCAGCCCGTCGCGGTGGGCGTGCCGTACCTGGTGACGACCGGAGTTCCACCGGTGCATGACTACACCGGCGTCATCGCGATCTCGGGCAAGCGCCACGGCACGGTCTGCTTCACCGCGCCGCGTTCCATGCTGATGGTGCTGCTGATGCGGATGAACGAGTCCGACACCAGCGAGGAGAACATGCGCGACCTCGTCGGCGAGGTCGCCAACACCATCTCCGGCAACGCTCGCCGGGACTTCGGCAAGGATTTCTCGATCTCGGTACCTAGTATCGTCGAGGCAAGCGCCGGACCTCTGGCGATGTCCGACGAGGCTCGCCCGGTCGTGATTCCGCTCAACTGGCGCAGCCACAGCGCCCGGCTGATCGTCTGCCTGTCCTAGCGTCCTGCTAGTCGGCCAGCGCGCGCCTGGCGAGCGCGAACCACTCGCCCTGGCTGCGGCGCACGTGGCGGGGGGCGACCTCGGCGCTCTTGACCAGTTCCTGCAGCAACTCCCGGGCCTCGGCGGCCTTGCCGACGCGCTTGAGCAGCAGCGCATGTCGCGTCTTCGCTTCAGCGCCGGGGAAGATGTCGGCGGCCGCCCGGTACTCAACCTCGGCCCTTGCGAGCTCGCCGACCGCCTCCAGGGCACGGGCGTACAGCAGTTTCGCAGTCGGCGCGCGGTACTCGGGGTTGTGTCGCGCCAGGGCCTCCAGGCTGTCGCGGGCCGAGGCGAAGTCGCTCGCCGCGAACTGTGCTTCCGCCAGGCCCTGCAGCAACGTCGGGTCGTACTCGTACAGGCCGCGCAGGCCGCTCTTGAACGTCGCGATCGCGGCGGCGTGGTCGCCGCGGCGGGACTGCTCAGTGCCGAGGCGCGCCTTGGTCGCGACGGTGTCGGCTACCGATGCATTCACGCTCGCCTCGCGCAAGTCGCGATTCGGGTCGACGACCTGGCGCAGGCTGCGCAGACTGCGCTGGGTGTCCGGCGCGGCATACAGGCCCGGTAGCAGCTCCACCAGGACGTACGCGATCGCGCCCAGCGGCGGCAGCAGCAGCAACGCCCAGATCCAGAGCATGTTGCGGCCCGCCTTGATGACGTGGACGACCAGCGCGACGTTTATCAGCAGCACCAGGGACAGGCCGGCAAACACGATGGCAACTCCCGTGGACCCGGATGGCGGGCGGGTGCGCACACTAGCCGATCCGGGGGGCGGCTTGCCAGCCGTTGCAGGGGAGGGGGATACCTTAAGACTGCTTCACGATCGTCAGCCACGAGTCGCCTGAGGCGTTGGACCGGAGGCGTACCCACTACAAAGGGCGGCGAGCCCGCCGAGGAGCCTTTAGATGTCCACCCCGATCCGTACGATGATCATCCTTTGCGCGCTGGCGACGGGCCTTGTCACGGTGAGCGCGCAGGCCGCGACGGCCGCCGGCGACGCGTGGCGCGATGCTCACCCGCGCCGAGCGCAGGTCAACGGACGTCTCGCGCACCAGCAGGCCCGAATCCGTCACGAGGTGCGCGAGGGCGAACTGTCGCCCCAGCACGCGGCGCAGCTGTCGCGCGAGGATCACGCGATCCGCCTGCAGGAGCGGCGCATGGCCGCCCGTCAGGACGGTCACATCACCGCCGCGCAGCAGGCGCGACTCAACCACGAGGAAAATGCGGTCAGCCGGCAGATCCCGCGCTGAGGCGAGGGCACGCCGGGCCTGCGCCCGCGTGACGGCCCCGGGGCGCGGGTCCGACGTCTGACTCGACGACGATGCGGGCGACGGCATTAAAGACCATCGCCAACGCGCCGCGAGCCTTTGGGAGGGCCGTGCTCGCGGCCGGTCCTGCTCGCGCGGCGCGCACGAACGCCTGCACCACCTGCGGATGGGATGCCCGCGCCGCAAGCCGAGGCCCGCGTCACCCTGAACCGGAGATGACCGAGGTCACGACAGGTCTTCGGCGCCGCGCGCCTCCCGGTCACCGCTGCATGCGGCTCCCGTGGGCGTCTTCGTAGGCCGCCTGGCAGCGCAGGCAGCGCTTCGCCGTCGGGTAGGCCGCGAGGCGGTCGTACGGGATCGGCGTATTGCAGGACAGGCACACTGCGTAGGTCTGGTGGCGCAGGCGCGCGAGCGCCGCCTCGATGTCACGCAGTTCGTCGAACTCGCGTGAGATCTCGGCGCGGTCGACGTCGATCAGCAGCTCGGTCACGGATTGGTCCTCGAGGTCCCCGGCCCGGTCGGCGAACAGGCGAGCGCGCTCCTCGTCCGACTTCAACAGGTGCTGGTGGACGGTTTCCCGCAGCGCCTCGAACCGCCTGCGCAGATCCGATTTGAGCTTCGTGAACTGCCAGGGCGACAACAGGTTCTTCACGGGGGACCCCTCGCAACTACGGATGTCCGGCCAGTACCGCCAGCCTACGCTCTGTATTGGGGATTGCAGCGGTTCGCCCGAATAGGGACAGATACATGGTCGAATCGAGGCGGGGCCGGTGGACGCATCGGCGGCCGACGAACGGCTTGCCGCGGCCATTGCGTATCGGGCGCGGGGCTGGTCGGTGATCCCGGTCGAGCCCCGCGGCAAGAAGCCGCTGGTACCCTGGCGGCGTTTGCGGTGGGCACTCGCCTCGACCGACACGCTCCGGCACTGGTTCTAGCGCACGCCGCAGGCCAATGTCGCGGTCGTGGCGGGGCGCCTGTCCGGGGTCGTCGTGCTCGACGTCGACCCTGGCCACGGCGGGGCCGACAGCCTCGCCGCCGTCGAGCGCGAGGAGGGTCGGCTTCAGGTCACGGTCGAGGTGACAACCGGTGGCGGTGGGCGCCATCTCTATTTGCGGCACCCCGCGCCGGTGACGTCGAACCGCGTCGGCCTGCAGCCCGGACCGGAAGTGCGTGGCGACGGCGGCTGAGTGGTCGTACTTCTATCGATCCACCCCAGCGTCAAGCACGACCTCTGGGTCGACGGCCGCTCGTCGCACGAACGCTACGACAATAGCGACAGACGATCGGCTCAAGCGATAGTCGCAGGCGGGCCAACGCACGAGACGCCGACCGCTACGAATCTCCGTGACCTGAACGGCTCGCGGCCCAGCGATTGAAAATGTCTATGTGACTGATAAGAACAATCAAATAGGACAATCTATGGGCTTTCCCTACAGTCACCGCTCCCGTCACAATCAGACCAGCCATTTCCCTTGCCCTCGCGCCATCGGTCACGGCCGGTCCTAGGATGGAGGTGCACGCCGGGACAGTCCTTTCGTTCTAGCCGCAGTCCCGTAGCAACCGAGCCAAGGAGTTTCGTCATGAGCCAGTCCGCCTCCCCAGCAAAGTGCCCGTTCCACGCCTCCGGCGGTGCCCGCGCGACGAATGACACCCAGTCCAACGCCGACTGGTGGCCCAATCAGCTGAACCTGTCGATCCTGCACCAGCACCAGCGGGTGTCTAATCCGATGGACGGCGACTTCCACTACGCCGAGGCATTCAAGACACTGGATTACGCCGCGCTCAAGCGCGACCTCGCGGCGCTCATGACCGACTCGCAGGACTGGTGGCCCGCCGATTGGGGTCACTACGGTGGCCTGTTTATCCGCTTGGCATGGCACAGCGCAGGCACCTATCGCACCGCCGATGGACGCGGTGGCGCCGGAACCGGCAACCAGCGGTTCGCGCCGATCAACAGCTGGCCGGACAATGGCAACCTCGACAAGGCGCGCCGGCTGCTCTGGCCCATCAAGCAGAAGTACGGCAATGCCATTTCCTGGGCCGACCTGTTCATCCTGGTGGGCAACGTGGCCATGGAAACGATGGGCTTCAAGACCTTCGGATTCGGGGGCGGACGCGAGGATATCTGGGCACCGGAGGAGGACATCTTCTGGGGCGCGGAGAAGGAGTGGCTCGCCACCAGCGACAAGCCGAACAGCCGCTACGTCGGGGACCGGGAGCTCGAAAGCCCGCTGGCTGCCGTGCAGATGGGTCTGATCTATGTGAACCCGGAAGGCCCCGACGGCAATCCCGATCCGGTGGCGAGCGGTCGCGATGTGCGCGAGACGTTCTTGCGGATGGCGATGGACGATCGCGAGACCGTGGCGTTAATCGCCGGTGGCCACACCTTCGGCAAGGCACACGGCGCAGGCGCCCCGAACCTCGTGGGCCCCGCACCTGAAGCTGCGCCGATGGAATCGATGGGTTTGGGCTGGATTAACGCTCATGGAAGCGGACTCGGCGCCGACACGACGACCAGCGGCATCGAGGGGGCCTGGAAGCCTAATCCGACCACATGGGACATGGGCTACTTCAAGGTCCTGTTCAAGTACGACTGGGAGCTCGTCAAGAGTCCATCAGGCGCACACCAGTGGCGGGCCAAGGACGTTGCGCCCGAGGACCTGATCGCCGACGCGCACGACCCGGCCCGGAAGCATGCGCCGATGATGACGACCGCGGATCTGTCGCTGCGCTTCGACCCGATCTACGAGAAGATCTCGCGCCATTTCCACGAACACCCCGAGGAGTTTGCCGACGCGTATGCGCGCGCCTGGTTCAAGCTCACGCACCGCGACATGGGACCGAAGGTGCGTTATCTCGGCCCGGAGGTGCCCGCCGAGGACCTGCTCTGGCAGGACCCGCTGCCGCCGCTCGTGCACCCGATGATCGACGCGCACGATGTCGCCCAGCTCAAGGCACAGGTCCTGGCGTCAGGTCTGACTGTGGGCGAGCTGGTCGCCACCGCCTGGGCCTCGGCTTCGACATTCCGCGGCAGCGACAAGCGCGGCGGCGCCAACGGTGCGCGCATTCGCCTGGCGCCCCAGAAGGACTGGGACGTCAACCAGCCCCAACAGCTTGCCAGGGTGCTGGCGGCTCTCGAGGCTATCCAGCAGAAGTTCAACGGCGATCAACGCAGCGCCAAGAAGGTATCGCTGGCTGATCTGATTGTGCTGGCGGGCAATGCTGGCGTTGAAGCGGCCGCGAAGGCAGCAGGTCAGGCCGTCGAGGTTCCATTTGCACCAGGTCGCACCGACGCCACCGCCGAGCAAACCGATGCGGAGTCCTTCGCCGTGCTCGAGCCGCGGGTCGATGGCTTTCGCAACTACCGCCAGCAGGCCTACGCGGTCTCGCCTGAGGCCATGCTCGTGGACAAGGCGCAGTTGCTCACGCTCAGCGCTCCCGAAATGACGGTGCTCGTGGGCGGACTGCGCGTCCTCGGCGCCAATCATGGTGGATCGACCGCCGGGGTGTTCACGAAGCGGCCGGGCCAGCTCACCAACGACTTCTTCGCCAATCTCGTGGACATGTCGACCACGTGGGTCCCCACGGGCGAGAACGCTTTTGAAGGCCGCGAGCGGAAAACTGGCCGGGTGCGATGGATAGCGACGCGCGCGGATCTGGTGTTTGGCGCGAATTCGCAGCTGCGCGCAATCGCAGAGGTGTATGCGCAGAACGATAGCGCGAGCAAGTTCGTGCGCGACTTCGTCGCGGCTTGGGCGAAAGTGATGAACCTGGATAGATTCGACAGCGTCTGAAGTAGATTGCGACGGTCGGATGCCTTCAGTGACCGGCGAGAGCCAGCCGGATACTTTGGGCATCCGACGGGAAGACGTTCCAATCCCTGACGAAACCCAGACTAAGGCCTGGGTGGCATCTTGCCGTCTGGTCCATCGTCGAAGGGGTTATTCAATTGGATACGACCATTGCCGAGGATTCGCGACCAGAAGTCGTCGACCGCGCGGCCTCTGCTCAAGGTCGAATTCCGTAACGTCGAACGAGACACGTCCGATCACACCAGCGATATGCCGACTGCGACATTTCTATCTAGCCAGAGCCCGATTTCTCTAGAGGCCCAGACGCTCGGCGGCTCGGCCTGACCTGAGATCGCCATCAATGACGGCTTGGATTACCTTCAGCCGGTCCAGATCGCGCATGGCAAACGTCACTCTGGCTTGCAGCCTCATGGGCGGCCTCCAGACCCCGATAATGGGGTGGAAAACCGCCAGTTAGCGCTTCAGAACCGGACATTTAAACTTAGCTAGATCCGGACATTTGAACTGAGCCAGTACAGTTGTTGTACTTCGCATAATCAATGTTATGACAAATATACTCTATAAGAGCTAAGTAGAAATGTCCGCTTCTCGCCAGCTTGAAATGTCCGCCCCCGCCGGTGGACTGAGGGATGGCGAATGCTTTGCCGCCGGCCCGAATTCACCCTCGGTCGCCAACCGCGGCCGGTGCGGTGAGCGCAGCTTCGCAGTACTTGCTGCGCCTGCCATTCGCCCTGAGCATCTCCACGTAATAGGCGGCGGTCGCGCTGGCGCTCCGTCGTTCGATCGGATCCGACGCCAGCAATGGATGGACCGCGTCCGCCCGCGCGTCGAGCATTCCTCCTTCGGGGCGACGGAGGCCGAACAATTGAGGAACGCCTCGAACGCCCGTCGGTAGAGCCCGAATTGCACCTGCGTCATGGGGGCACCATGGCCCGGCACGGCTTTCAGGAACGGTGTCTCCGCTACCTGCGCCAACGCGGCCCTCCATCCCTCCGGACAGGCGGTGTCCAGAAACGGGGCGGGAAGCGTGACCAGATCTCCCAGCGCCGCTACACGGGTCGCTTCGTCATACACCCAGACGTCGCCTGCAGTGGCGGCAGTGGCGACCATGTTCAACTGAAGAACGCGACCGCCCAGCGATAGCCGGCCCGAGGCCCTGAGCACGACGTCCGGCTTCAGGGCCTCGCCATGCTTGATGGTCTGGATGTCGACGCGAATGTCCTCGCGCAGTTCCGCAGGCAACGAGGGATCCTCAAGATACGCCACGCTGGCCCTGGCGCTTGATGCAAGAAAGCCACCCAAGGCACCGTCAATTGCGTCGCTTGCATAAACCCGCGCGTCCGGAAATGCCACCCTCAGGTCGGGGTTTCCGCTGACATGGTCGAGATGCCAGTGACTGTTGACGATGGCGATGATGGCCGCTTGCTTGATGCGAGCAAACGACCGGATCGCATCACGATGCGACCGGTGACGGCCGGTGTCGACCACCACTAGCCCTGCCGGGGCATCGAAGATCACAGAATTTCCATCGGGTTCGCGGTCGGCGCGCACCCCTCCGGCGATCATCCACACGCCAGGGGCTAGTTCTTGTGGTGTGGGCGCTTCGATCGGTGCGGCCACCGAGCAAGCCATGGCTAGCGTGCCGAGTGCCGTGAGCGCTACCCCGATGCGAGTACGACATCCCATGAATGCCACCAACAGTGCCGCCTGCGACGCCACGCCCAGCGTTCCTCTGCCAAGCACCTGAGCGTGGATTGCACTCAAGACCTGCGGCCGGATAGTCGCCACTCGCAACCGACTCATTCAAGTCGACGCTGGACGCGACATACGGCCAGTCTCAGTCCGCGGTTCCCATGTGGCAGCCGTCTCGACTCGCCGTGCAGCGTACCGCGCGCGCTGGTATCGCGGGCGAGTTGAATCTTGGCCATCGATAGAATCGGGCTCTCGGGCAGGGAAACCCGAACACACCCCGGCTTCGCGAGCAGTGCGTAGGGCGCGGCGGGGTCGCGGTAGGAG
>JANXQL010000021.1 GCA_025356815.1 Pseudomonadota bacterium | reverse complement strand
TGCTCCCGTATCGGCACGATATGAGCTATCGCTGTATTTCGATCAAGGACCGCCAGTGATTCCCCCCGCTGCACAGTGCGGAGAAATTCGCTTAGCTTCGATTTGAGTTCTGCGATACGAACTTGCTTCATGACTATATATGACCAGAAAAGGTCATGAAATTCAACTGGCTCGGAGCGATCGGAATGGTGTCGGTCGATCGGCATCTATCGCCGTCTATCGCCCCCAAGCGGAAGCTTTTGGCGGTAGATCTGACGGTAAGTTGGGCGCGCCGTGAGAAGAACCCGCGTGCTTTCAAATGCTTATACGTGCAGAAGACGATTGAGTGGGGAGTTACCAAGGCAGTATTCCACGATTTCACGGTTGGCCGCGGCAGTGAAGCCTGAGCTCATGGGCAAAACTGGCAAAAGCTCACTGGTCGGAAATGAGGCTCGAGGCTAACGTCCGTGAATCGGCGCGACCCAAACCATATGCGTGTTCACAAACGAAGGTCGTGCGCATGGACGATGCCATCGACAAGGACATGATCGCCGCTCGCCTCGGGCCGAAGCTGCGCATGGCTGCTGTGGCATCGCCTGCGTACTTCGCGAAGGTCCTGCTCCACGGAATCCGCGGGAGCTGCTCGCACACAACTTCATCAACCAGCGCATGCAGAGCGCGGTGGCCGTTACGTCTGGGAGTTCGAGCGTCGCGGAAAGCCGCTGAACGCGCGTCGACGGGCAACTCATCTTCAACACTTCAATTTCCATCGTGGATTCTGCGCTGGAACGGCTGGGCATCGCATTCCTGCCGGAAGAGAAGTTTGCGCCCCATATTGCGGCAGGGCGGCTCGTGCGGGTGCTGGATGACTGGTGTCCGCCGTTTCCTGGCTACTACCTCTACTACCCCAGCAGGCGCCAGGCCTCGCATTCGTTCTCGCTGGTGCTTGACGCCTTGCGTGTCGCGGAAGATTTACGGCAGAAGCGCTGATGGGAGCTGCCATTGGCAGAGAGGTCAGGATCGTCCCGCCCAGCGTGCGCTCGCGAGGCGCTGGCGGCGTTCCGCAGGCGAGTCCAGGCTGACCAGTGTTTGCGCAGAACTTGCACGGCTCGCTGCAGATCCGGGTAACTCCCTGATTCAATTAGCGCCGTTGGTGGCGTCACAATCCGGTGGAAGTGACTCGGATGCTGATTCCCGACGGACGGACGAACGCGACGGGTTGGCCGCGGCGTCATGGATCCTGCGACCCGCACCCGAAGCTCGCGCATTTGTCCGGCGCCGACCATCGACGCGGTACAAGTCAGCCGGCGGCGTACTGAAGGATCGGGATCCTGACGCTGGTGGCGACGTTGCTGTCTGGCCAAAGGCGCCGCATCAAAGATGGGTCCCTCCCGGCGATCGACGAGCGGCAGTCGCCGCTTGCGACGCGCCCGGTCGATGCGTAGGCTTGCGGCTGCGCGCGATTGGGCGACGGGGCCGAAGGAATCCTGCATGCAGCGTATCGTCGTGCTGAATCCCAAGGGAGGCTCAGGCAAGACGACCCTCGCCATCACGCTCGCCGGCTACTTCGCGCAGCGTGGCGACCGGCTCGTACTGATCGATCATGATCCGCAAGGGTCGGCCGCGCTCTGGGTTCGCAAGCGGCATCCGCACCAGCCGCCGATTCACCTCATTGCTGCGTACGAGAACAACGCGCGCGTCACGCGAAGTTTTCAACTGCGTGTGCCGGAAGGCGCGGGCCGGGTTGTCGTGGACACGGCCGCGGCCGTGGAGGCGCAGCGGATGTCCGAGTTCACGCTTACGGCGGACAAGATACTCGTGCCGGTGTTGCCTTCGGACATCGACATCCACGCCTGCACCCGCTGTATTTCCAACCTGCTGCTGGTCGCCAAGATCAGGCGAGCTGACAATCGGCTCGGCGTCGTCGCCAATCGCGTCAGGCGCAACACGCTGGTGTACCAGGCGCTGCTGCGCTTCCTGAATACGCTGGATGTCCCGCTCGTCGGCACGCTGCGCGAGTCGCAGAACTACATTCGCAGCGCGGAAAGCGGGCTCGGCTTGCACGAAATGAAGCGCTACCAGGTGGCCGAGGACTTGGCGCAGTGGCAGGGCATCCTCGAGTGGCTTGCCACGCCGTCACACGTGCCGGGGCAGAGCCCGGCACCAGGTATGGCCCGCGTCCTGGGCGCGGCTCCGTAGTCTGATCTGCAACAGCCACTGATCCAAGGCAGTCACGGATGCAGCTGAGCGGGCGCTGTCTACCGCCACTCTCGGCCGTCAGGCGCGGCTTTCTGACCGTCAGTTCGATGGTAAATTCCTGGCATTTCCATGCCGGGCCGCAAGGGCAAACCGGCCATCAAGCCGGACGCTGATTCGCAACCGGCACTGGATTCCTGATGACCGCCGTACGCAACCTGATCCTCGTGCTTGGCGATCAGCTGACGCCAACCTTGTCGAGTCTTGCCGGCGCCGACCCCGCGTGTGACCTCGTTCTGATGGGCGAGCTTCATGATGAGGCGACCTATGTGCGCCATCACAAGAAGAAGATCGCCTTTATCTTTTCTGCGATGCGCCATTTTGCCGGGGAGCTCCGCTCGAGCGGGTTATCCGTTGAATATGTGACGCTCGGTTCTGCTGACAATCAGACAAGCTTCACAGGCCAGCTCGCCCACGCCGTCGCCAAGCACCGGCCGGAGCGGATCGTGGTGACCGAGGCGGCGGAGTGGCGTGTGGCGCGAGAGATTGATGGCTGGCAGTCACGGTTTTCAACTCCCGTCGACATCCTTCCCGATCACCGCTTCCTTTGCTCACATGCCCAGTTCAGTGCCTGGGCGGAGGGTCGCAAGCAGTTCAGGATGGAGCATTTCTACCGCGAAATGCGCCGTCAAGGTGGGTTCCTGATGGACGGCGATCAGCCGGCCGGCGGCAGGTGGAATTTCGACAGCGAGAATCGAAAAGTGGCCGACATGGACCTATTCATGCCGCGGCCGAGGGCCTTCGCGCCCGACCCGATCACCAGCGAGGTTCTGGAGTTGGTCGCGGCGAGATTTGGCAATCACTTCGGCGATCTCGAGCCATTCTGGTTCGCCGTCACCCGCGCTGACGCCGAGGCGGCCGCTGCGTCATTCATAGAGCAGGCCTTGCCACAGTTTGGCGACTATCAGGACGCCATGCTGAAGGGCGAGCCCTTTCTCTATCATGCCGCCATCGCGCAGTATCTCAACTGTGGACTGCTCGACCCCTTGCGCGTCTGTCGTCAGGTCGAGGCGGCCTATCGCGCAGGAAAGGCGCCGCTCAACGCCGCTGAGGGCTTCATCCGCCAGATCATCGGCTGGAGAGAGTATGTGCGCGGGATCTACTGGCTGAAAATGCCTGGCTATGAGCGGAGAAACTTCTTCGGCCATACGCGGCCGGTGCCGGACTTCTACTGGACCGGGGAAACGGACATGGCGTGCGTCAGGGCAGCGGTGATCCAAACCAAGGAGTTGGCCTACGCCCACCACATCTAGCGGCTGATGGTCACCGGCAACTTCGCCATGCTCGCAGGCGTCGATCCGCATGCGCTGCACGAATGGTACTTGAGCGTCTACGCCGATGCGTTTGAATGGGTGGAAGTGCCCAACACCGTGGGAATGAGCCAGTTCGCCGATGGCGGTCTTCTGGCCTCGAAGCCCTATGCCGCGAGCGGCGCCTATATCAACCGAATGTCCAACTACTGCTCCTCCTGCCGCTTCGACGTGAAGCAGCGGACTGGACCGGAGTCCTGCCCGTTCAACGCTCTGTATTGGAACTTCATCGCGCGGAACCGCGACAAGCTCTCTGGCAACCCGCGAATGGCGCAAACGGTTCGTACCTACGACAAGTTTGCTCCGGCTGAGCAAGAGCGCATCGGTGAAAGCGCCGCAAGATCCCTGACGCGCCTATGATGGATGAGCGCCATACCAGATTAAATCTGCCGGAAAAAGTTGTGCTGCCTGCGGCAGGCCTTGCACCCAGAGCAAGAAGTAGGCGCGCGACTGGAAGATCGTCAATTCCTGCTCTGAACGGTGCGAGGAAGCTCGCGCCGAAACAACGAAAGCGCAAGGAGGCGCTGAAGCCGCAGCGACGGTTGCGTCAGCTTCGCGAGCTGCGGCCAAGTGTTGATCGCTCAGCGCGCGCTCGGTCCGCGGTTGCGGGGAATCGCTCGATAGCCGTCCTAAGCGATCAATATCGCGCTTGCTCCGCAAAGAGCGGGGCCAGCAGAGTGGCGACGATGGCTGACAGTCCGGCCCCCACCGTGATTCGCACGCTTCGCTGCAGGGTGTGCCGCGAAGCTGATCTGCGGCTCGAGGCGGGGGTGGGTGACGACAATCAGGTCTGACTGGGCGACCGATGGCTCTGCCTGCCGGCTCTGGTTGCCACCCGGAGCATCGCGACCCCACGGGCCCCGCCGGTGTCGATGGGCTGCGTCCAACGCGCCGGGTGTGTGGTGGGTTCAGGCGCGCTCACGACCGCGCCGCCAACGCCGCGAATGACATCGTGGCTGTGGGCATGTGTCCCCCGCCCGTGCGCGGGACCGAGTCATCGCCACAGCCAGCGCCGCCGAGCCGGACAGCTCGTTCGCGCAAGGCGAAGGATGGCGCGTGGCGGGTCGGCGGCATGAGCATCGGAAAGACTCGACTTAACCATAGCAATTTGGCCGAGGACGGCCGGCCGTGGTGTTAAGGCAGACAGATGGCGCCTGCTCTGGCAGTCGTCGCGGTCGTAATTTCGGGGCACGGCCCCGTATCGCTGCCAAGCGGACATTCTTGATGGTCGAAGTGAGGGCAAAGATCCCGCCACATTTGCTGATCGCTGGGAATCTTCGCCAATGTATTCGCGCTGGCGACAATCGGCTAAAAGTGATTCGGCTGCTGCTGCCAAGGGGGCAGGCTGCCGCGACGCGTTGACCGCGGCCGCATGCAGCCCGCGCCGAGTGCGGTTCCGTGCTCGGCGGGTCGACGGCAGCACGGCTCACCGCCAGTTGGCGTGCGAACTCCAATACTCCACGCTGCGAAGGTAGGCCGTCGCATCGAGCGAAACGCCCGAGCCGCCTTCGGCCACGCCCAGGGCATTGCGCATCATCGTGATGGGCGCCATCGGGATCTCGGCGGGCGCGTCGCTATACAGGCAGCCGACCACCCCCCATTCGGCGTTGACCGGCGTGCCCTCCGTCACGAGCTGCTCGCGGCTGTAGAGGATGGCGATCAGGTAGTCCGCGACCGGGGCCTGCAGCCCTTCGAACCAGCGCACCAGCACCGGCAGTTCATCACGATTGCGCGCTTCGTAGCCCGAACGCAGCAGGTGCCGATTGGCGTCGGTCACCGGCACCGTGAGGCAGCGCGTGGACGTCCAATTGCGGTGCACGTGCAAGCGGCAGAAGGGCGCGTAACCGGGCAGGTCATGCAGCGGCGCGTGCTCGTTGAGGTGCCGCTCGAAGTCCCCGGCCGTGATGTCCCGGATCGTGTTTGGCCGCGGCTCGCGTGGAAAGAGCCTGGGGCGTGCAAAGTCGGTCAGAATGATGCGCACAGGGGCCTCTGGTCGCAAGACGCGCCTGCACAGCTTACGTGCAACCGTCGCTCCGACGGAAAGAAATCACTTCGCTGTCTGGCCAGCCGACAACACCTTTCGCCGGTACGATCAAGGGTCAGGCCGCGCGGATGAACCCGTCGAAGTCGGCGATGAACGGCTCTGGAAGTTCGAAGAACGGCAGCGCGCCGGTCGGGTAGACGGAGAAGCGCCAGTTACCGTGCACCTCGAGCCAGCGTCGGCCGCGGTAATCGGTGAAGTCACCGCGCACGCCGTGCGAAAGCCAGACCGGCTGCGTCAGGGACTCGTAGACGGAGAGGATGTCGGCGCTAAACAGGCCGGCTGACAGGAAATACAGCGGTGCGTACTCGGCGCCCGGCAGTCGCGCGGTGAGCACGTCATAGGCCCACAGCAGTTCGTCGATCGCCTTCGATCCCCACGTGCGTTCGAGGAAGTAGCGAATCACGGCCGGTCGCGTCAGGCCGCGATAGAGTGCGCCTCCCCAGCCTGGACCCCGCAGCGCACGGTACAACCACGGCAGCGCGCGCGTCGCGCCTGCCGGACCGCGGCGCGGCACGCTTCCACGCAGGCCCGTCGGGCTCACCAGTGCGAGGCGGCCGAACCGCCCTGGAAGCTCCGACGCCGCCCGCGCGAGGAACTCGCAGCCGGTAGAGACGGCGAGCGCATCGACCGGGCCGGCATGGCCGCGCGCAGCGATCGCATCGAGCAACTGCAGCAATGAATCGGTCATCAGCCGCGGCGAATAGACACGGTCGCTGCGTTCGGAGGCTCCGAATCCGGGCAGGTCGATCGAGTACACGGTGCGCGACGCCCGGTAGTGCTCGTGCAGTGGCCTGACCTCTGCCGCGGAGGCGGCGGCATTGACGCTGTGGACGAGCAGCAGAGGCGGACCGGAACCCGCCACGTAGCAGGCCACACGCCCTGCGCTACCCTGCGTATAAAAGCGCTCACCGCTGACGGCGTGCGGCAAATTCTCGTCAGCGACGCGCGCCTCAGCCGGCATGTGGCAACTCCAGCTCCACCCGGAAGGGCCCGGACTGCCCCTCGCTGATCAGCAGTCCGAACGCCTGGACTTCAGCCAGGCGCAGCGGTGGTGCGACCACGAGCCGGCCGCGGAAGCGTGCGACGAAGTCCGCCGATACGAAGCGAAGCGTCGTCCATGCGCGCGGTGCGACGAATGGCGCCTGGTACTGCGCAGTGCCGCTTCCTTCGTTCGTCCGCAGTACGAAACGATACCGCCGCTCGTCGCCGCGGAAGGCGACCTGCACGGCGGCCGCGTTGGGCGGCAAGTGCAGCGGCGAACGGAATGACGCGAAGCCACCGCCGTTCTCGAGTGAGAGCTCGCCCTCGAACAGCAGGCCCGCCGCCGTGCGCAGCAGCTTGGATCGCGACTGGCCGCCCATCACGTCGTCGTTGATTACTTGGAACTCGTGCATCGGGCAAGCATACGACACCGCGCCCGTCGCTGTCGGGGTGTAACGCGCGCACCGTCCCCCGGGTCGGGTCGCTCGAGCGACAGTCTGCCTGCCCGTTTCGGCCGGCTCGCTGAACGTCACCTCGCCACCCCCCCCCCAGAGCTCCAGCGTCTCCGGTGTTGGGGCATCTCGGTAGGCCTGGGCTGTGCAAACCAGTTCACAAGTACCGCGACACCCGGCATGACTACGCGCACATCGTGCGGGGAACGACATCGGAGCCGGTGCCGCTCGTTGAGCCACGCTGCTGGGAGACGATGCACCGCAGCGTCCCCGGCGAGTGGCGCATCCAGTTGATGAAAGGGCCAGCAGCGGGCGCCAGCGCCCGGCTTCGAGGACGACGCTAGGCGAATACCGCCGTGTGGGCGCGGGCCGAGAACAGTTTGTCGGCGCTGACCGGGTAACTGAAGTAGTACCCTTGCGCAAACCGGCAGCCGAGGGACTGCAGCACGGCA
>JANXQL010000121.1 GCA_025356815.1 Pseudomonadota bacterium | reverse complement strand
CCGCTCACGACGGCGCCAGCGCCCGCAGCCGCAGCACGGCCGCGCGTACCCGGACGGCGGCGGCGTCGACGTCCTGCGCGCCCTGGCCGCGTCCGAGGCTGAAGCGCAGCGAGGCCTGGGCAAGCGCGTCGTCGCGGCCGAGCGCGCGCAGCACGTAGGACGGCTCGCCGCTCTCGGCGCCGCAGGCCGCGCCGCTGGCCACGATCAGCCCGTCCAGGCCCGCCAGCAGCGCTTCGCCGTCGACCCCCTCGAACGAGACGTTGAGGATGTGCGGGGCGCGCTCCGTCGGGTGGCCGTTCAGGTGGCTGCCGGGAAGGTCGGCGAGTGCCGCCCACAGCCGGTCGCGCAGGCAGGCAAGCGCCGCCGCCTCGGCCGCCCCCGCCGCGTGGGCGAGGCGAAACGCCGCCCCCATACCGACGATCTGGTGCACCGGCAGCGTGCCCGGACGCAGCCCGCCCTCCTGCCCGCCGCCCACCATTAGCGGCTGCAGCAGCGGGCGCGGCTCGCGTCGCACGTACAACGCGCCGACCCCGACCGGGCCGTGGATCTTGTGCGCGGACAGGCTGACCAGGTCCGCGTCGAGCTGCGCGACGTCGAGCGGCACCCGGCCCGCCGCCTGCGCGGCGTCGACGTGCAGCAGCGTGTCATGACGCCGGCACTGCGCGGCGATCGCGGGGATGTCCTGCAGCACGCCGGTTTCGTTGTTGACCAACATTACCGACACCAGCGTCGTCGCCGCGCTCAGCGCCGCGCCCACCGCCGCCGGGTCGATACGACCATGCCGGTCGGGCGTCAGCAGCGTGAGCCGGTGGCCCTCGCGCTCGAGCCGCCGGCAGGCATCGAGGACCGCCCGATGCTCGGTGCGCAGCGTCACCAGCTCTGCGCCCGGCCGGGCGCGACCGACGCCGAGGATCGCAAGGTTGTCCGCCTCCGTCGCCCCGGAGGTGAACACGATCGACGAAGGCGGCGCGCCGATGAGGCGCGCGACGTCGGCGCGGGCAGCCTCGATGCGCTCGCGCGCGGCGCGGCCCGCGCCATGGGTCGCTGACGGATTGCCGGGACCTGCGTCCAGCGCTTCGAGCATCGCGGTCCGCACCCGCGAATCCAGTGGCGTGGTCGCCGCGTGATCGAAATAGAGCATGCGCCCGGTCACGGCCCGGGATCCGCCGGGCGACGCTGCGCGAGCACCGCGGCGAGCAGCCCGCGCAGCATGTTGACCTCGTGCTGGTCGAGTTCGGCGCGGGCAAAGATCCGCTCGAACCGCTTGAGCAGGGTCGGTCCGCCGGCCCGATCGGTGAAGCCGACCGCAGCGAGCACCTGGTCGAGATGCGCGGTGAGCCGGTCCAGCTCCGCCGCTGCCGCCAGCGGCACCAGCCGGCGCGGCCGCGGCACTGCCAGATCCGCAGCGCAGCGCAGCTCGTAGGCGATGATCTGCACCGCCTGCGCCAGGTTGAGGGACTCGTAGGCCGGATTGGCCGGCACGTGGACCAGCGCATTGCAGCGCTCGAACTCGGCGTTGGTCAGGCCGGTGCGCTCGGTGCCGAACACGATCGCTGCCATGCCCCCCTCGCCGGCCGCCAGCAGCCGCGGGGCCGCCTCGCGCGGGGTCAGCCCCGGCCAGTAGAACTCGGTCCTGAGCCGGGCGCTGGTGCCAACGACGAAATTGCAGTCCGCGACCGCCTCCGCCAGCGTGTCGACGACGCGCGCCCGCTCCAGCAGGTCGGCCGCCCCCGCGGCGCGGGCCGTGGCCTCGGGGTCGGGGTAGTGGGCGGGCGCGACGAGCCACAGGTCGTCGGCCCCCATGGTCTTCATGGCACGGGCCGCGGCACCGATGTTGCCGGGGTGGCGGGGGGCGACCAGGATGAATCGAATCGACACTCGGGGCGGGGCTCCTCGGCTCGTCTGATATTCTACGCGCCGCTCGAGGCCGCGCACCCCCGCCCGGCCAACCCCGGTGACCTGACGTGGCAATGCATCCGCTCGTGAACATCGGCATCCGCGCCGCCCGCCGTGCCGGCAGCCAGATCCTGCGCGGCCTGAACCGTCTGGAATCGCTCGAGGTCACCGCCAAGGGGCGCAACGACTACGTCAGCGAAGTCGATCGGGGCGCAGAGGCCGAGATCATCGAAATCATCCGCAAGGCCTACCCGGGCCACGGCATCCTTGCCGAGGAAAGTGGCGCGACCCCCGGCAGCCAGGACGAGTTCGTCTGGATCATCGATCCGCTCGACGGCACGACCAACTACCTGCACGGCTTCCCGCAGTTCTGCGTCTCGATCGGAGTCCAGCACCGCGGCCGGATGGAACACGCAATCATCTACGATCCGATGCGCCAGGAACTGTTCACCGCAAGCCGCGGCGGCGGTGCGCAGCTCGACGACAAGCGCATCCGGGTCAGCAAGAGCCGTGGCCTGGAGGGCGCGCTCATCAGCACCGGCATTCCGTTCCGGGCCAACACCAAGTGGCTTGACCCGTACCTGCAGATGATGAAGGCGGTCGCCTTGAACACCGCCGGCATTCGCCGGCCGGGTTCGGCGGCGCTGGACCTCGCCTGGCTCGCGGCGGGGCGCACCGACGCTTACTGGGAGCTGGGGCTGAGCCCGTGGGATACGGCGGCCGGCTGGCTGCTGGTGACCGAGGCCGGCGGCCGGGTCGGCACCCTGACCGGCGCCGACTACGAACTCGGCCACGACATCGTGGCGGGCAGCCCGAAGACCTACGAGGCGCTGCTCGCGCTGCTCGCGCCGCACCTGCCAGACGACCTGCGCTGAGGCACCCGCCGGCGGCTGGGCGGGCGCTTTTGCGCGCGCAGGCGAACTTGCCGCGCACCCCGTGGCACGCGGCGTCGCCCGCTCAGGCCTGGTCGCGCCCCGCCATGTGGCTCTTGCGGTAGCCGTACAGGAAGTACGCCACCAGACCGATACCGCCCCAGACCACGAACACCTGCTTCGCCGCCCCGGTGAGCAGCCAGAAGAGCGCCGCGCAACCGGCCACCGCGAGCGGGCCGGTCAGCCAGATGAACGGGGTACGGAAACTCCGCTTCCGGCCGGGATCGCGCACGCGCAGCACCATCACGACGATCGCGACCGTGCCGAAGGCGAGCAGCGTGCCGGAGTTGGAAATGTTCGCCAGTTCCCCGACCGGGAAGAACGCCGCGGCCACCGTCACACACAGCCCGGTGATCACCGTCACGACGTGCGGTGTCTTGAAGCGGGCGTGAACCGAGCTCAGCACCGGCGGCAGCAGCCCGTCGCGCGACATCACAAAGAAGATGCGGGTCTGACCGAAGAGCATCATCAGGATGACCGACGGCAGCGCGAGGAACGCCGCAAGGCCGATCAGGTTCGCGATCTTGGTCCAGCCGATCACCGCCAGCACGTGGGCGAGGGCCTCGTCGCTGCAGGCGAGCGTGCCGGCATTGGCGGCGAGCTTGCAGGCCGAGACGAACTCCGCGCTGCCGGGGGTGAGGCCAACGCCGTTGACCGTGATCGGCTGTGCGCCGACCGAACCGATCGCGCCGGCGGCGACCAGCAGGTAGAAGATCGTGCACAGCACGAGACTGCCAATCAGCCCGATCGGCACGTTGCGCTGCGGATTCTTGGTCTCCTCGGCCGCGGTGGATACCGCATCGAAGCCGACGTAGGCAAAGAAGATGGTCGCCGCGGCATTGCCCACCGGCAGGTAGCCGAGCGGCGTGAACGGGTGGAAGTTCTCCATCTGGATCACCGGCAGCGCCAGCGCGCAGAACACCGTCAGCGCCACGATCTTGATGACCACGAGCGCGGTATTGACCCACGCGCTCTCGCGCGTGCCGATGTACAGCAGCGTCGTCACCAGCAGCGCGATGATCACCGCCGGGATGTTGATGAAGCCACCGGCGAAGTAGCCCTTGGTCATTGCCAGCGGCAGGTGCCAGCCGAATGCGCGCTCCATCACGCCAACGAAATAGTTGGACCAGCCGACGGATACCGCGCTCGCCGCCACCGCGTACTCGAGCATCAGCGCCCAGCCGACGATCCAGGCCGCAAGCTCACCCATCACCGCGTAGGAGTAGGTGTAGGCGGAGCCGGATACCGGGACCATCGAGGCGAGTTCCGCATAGCACAGCGCGCAGACCGCGCAGACCGCGCCGGCGATAATGAAGGAGACCATCATGCCGGGGCCGGCCAGCTGCGCAGCGGAGGAGGTCAGCACGAAGATGCCGGTGCCGATGACCGCACCGACGCCGAGCATCATCAGCTGGAACGGACCAAGGGTTCGATGCAGGGACTTCCTCTCCGCCGTGGCCAGGATTTCGTCGAGCGGCTTGATGCGCAGGTTCATGAATCCCCCAGTTGGTACTTTGCCGATTTAGGCACGGCCGGCCGCCCGCCCGCAAGGAAAACCGCCGTCGGCTAGATCTGAACCTGACCCCCGAGCTCGATGATGCGCTCGGGCGGAATGCCAAAGTGCGCGCCGGCGAACTCCGCGTTGCGCGCCATCACCAGGAACAGGCGCTTGCGCCAGCGCGCCATGCCGCGCGGGCTGGAGACGACGATGTCGTCGCGGCCGAGGAAGTAGGTGGCGTTGTCGGTCCGGCAGGCAAGTCCGAGCCTCTCCGACTCGCGCATCAGGCGCGGCACGTCGGCACGCTCCATGAAGCCCACGTGCGCCTCGACCCGCCACAGCTGCGGCGCGAGCCGCGTGACCTTGAGCCGGCCGCCGCGCGGCACCCGCGGGATGCGCTCGGTGACCACCGACAGCAGCACCGTGTTGGTGTGGAGCACGCCGTTGTAGCGCACGTTGCGCGCAAGCGTCCGTGGCACTCCTTCGGCGTTGCTGGACAGGAACACGGCCGTTCCCGGCACCACCTGCGGCGGATTGCGCGCGATCTCCTCGAGGAAAGCCTGCACGCTGCGCTCCTGGCGGCGCATCTGCTCGGTGACGACGGTGCGACCACGCATCCAGCTGCGCATGGTCACGAACACGATCAGCCCGCAGGTCAGCGGGAACCAGCCGCCCTGTGGGATCTTCTCGACGTTGGAGGCGAGAAACAGCAGGTCCACGGCTCCCAGCGGCAGCGCAAGCGCGAGCAGCAGCCTGCTCTTGCGGTCAGTCGCGCGGCGGCCGTTCAGGAGCACATCCAGCAGCAGCGAGGTGATCAGCATCGTGCACACGACCGCGATGCCGTAGGCGCCTGCCAGGGCATCGGAGGTCTTGAATGACAGCACCAGGCCCAGCGTCGCCACGCACAGCACGGCATTGACGGCCGGCACGTACACCTGGCCGATCGCGTCGGCCGAGGTCTGCAGCACCTTCATGCGCGGCAGGAAGCCCAGCTGCAGCGCCTGCTGGGTCATCGAGAACACGCCGGAGATCACTGCCTGGGAGGCGATGATCGTCGCAAAGGTCGCCAGCAGCACCAGCGGGATCAGCAGTGGCGCCGGCGCCAGCATGTAGAACGGATTCTCGGCCGCGGTCGAGTCGGACAGTACCAGCGCGCCCTGACCGAAGTAGTTCAGCACCAGGCACGGCCAGACCAGCGCATACCACACCAGCCGGATCGGCCGCCGGCCGAAATGGCCGAGGTCGGCGTACAGCGCCTCGCCGCCGGTGACCGACAGGAACACCGCCGCAAGTACCGCCAGCGTGATCGCCGGATGCGCGACGAGAAAGACCACCGCGTACCAGGGGCTGATGGCGGCGAGCACCTGCGGGTGACGTACGATCTGCAGCAGCCCGAGCGCGCCGATTGCCACGAACCAGACCAGCATCACCGGCCCGAACAGTCGGCCGATGCTGCCGGTGCCCCGCCGCTGCGCCGCGAACAGGAACAGCAGTACGATCACCGACAGCGGCAGCACGGCCTTGGCGAACTCGGGATTGGCGAGTTCCAGGCCCTCGATCGCGCTGAGCACCGACACCGCAGGCGTGATCGTGCCGTCACCGAAGAACACCGCGCAGCCCGCCAGCCCGAGCGCCGCCAGCAGCGCCGGGTAGCGCGCCTTGCCCTCGGTGACGACCAGTGCCGTCAGGGCGAGCACGCCGCCCTCGCCGCGATTGTCGGCCCTGAGCACGAGGCCGACGTACTTGACCGTCACCACCAGCGCGATCGCCCAGAAGATGAGCGACAGCAGGCCGAGCACGACCGCCGGCTGAGCGGCGATCGGGCCGGCGGCCTGCAGGCAGGTCTTGAACGCGTACAGGGGACTGGTGCCGATGTCGCCGAACACGACGCCCAGTGCGCCGAGGGCCAGCAGGTGCAGGGGCCCGGCGTGGTGCGCCCGGCCGCCGTAGCGCTCCACCGGTGCGCCGGCCGGTGCCTCGCCCATGTTCATGACGCGCCGCCCTCGTGGTCGGCCGATACCGCGCTGCGATCGCGGACGCGCATGTTGACCATCTCAACCAGCAGCGAGAACGCCATCGCGAAGTACAGGTAGCCCTTCGGAATGTGCACCTCGAAGGCATCGGCGACGAGCGCGAGTCCGATCATCATCAGAAATGCGAGCGCCAGCACCTTGATGGTTGGCCGCCGCTCGATGAAGTCCGATATCGACTCTGCGACGAACATCATGAAGATCACCGACACGACGATGGCCGCCACCATGATCTCGACGCGCTGGGCGAGGCCGACCGCGGTGAACACCGAGTCGAGCGAGAAGACGATGTCGATCACCGCGATCTGCAATATCACGGCCCACACCTTGCTGCGGGTACGCACCTTGCGGCCGGCCTGGGGCTTGGGCCCCTCGACGCTGGTATGGATCTCGCTGACGCTCTTCCACAGCAGGAACAGGCCGCCGGTGAGCAGCACCAGGTCACGCAGCGACAACTCCTGGCTCAGCAGCGAGAAGAGCGGTTGGCGCGCGCCGATCAGCCAGGTGATCGAGAACAGCAGCGCGACGCGGGTCAGCATCGCCAGGGCAAGTCCGCCGATCCGGGCCGCGCGCTGCCGATCCCGCGGCAGCCGCGACACGAGGATCGCGAGGAAGACGATGTTGTCTACGCCGAGGACAATCTCCAGCATCGCCAGCGTGACGAACGACAACCAGCTGGACGGATCTGTGATCAGGCTGAGCATGGCGCCCGGCGGATTCGAATCAGGGCAGGTCGTCCACCGGAGCGCCGCGCTCCGAGGGCATCAGGTCCCGGTGCGCTGAGCCGAGGTCCAGGGCGACGCCACTGGCGACGAACATCGACGAGTACGTCACCGCCAGGATGCCCACGATCAGCGCCAGTCCGAAGCCGCGCAGCGCCTCGCCACCGAACAGATACAGTGCGACGACGACGATCAGGGTGGCAAGCTTGGTGATCACCGTACGCGACAGCGTCTCGTTGATCGCCCGGTCGAACACCTCGATGGGCTCCGCCTTGCGCATCGTCGGGAACAGTTCGCGGACGCGGTCGAAGACGACGACTGTCTCGTTGATCGAGTAGCCGATGACCGCGAGCACGGCTGCGAGCACGGCGAGGTCGAACGTCATGCCGGTCAGCGCGAACACGCCGACCACCACGAACGGGTCGTGCAGCGTCGCGAGCACCGCGCCGACGCCGAACTTCCAGCGGAAGCGGAACGCGATGTAGACGAGGATCAGCAGCACCGTGATCGCCATGGCCTCGACGCCCTTGACGACCAGTTCCTTGCCAACCTGCGGTCCGACGACCTCGGTGCGGCGGATCTGGACTCCGGCGTCGACGGTCTTGAGCGCGGTCTCGATCTTCTGGGTGACGGTGTTGGCCGATTCCTTCTCGCCCAGCGGCGGCAGGCGCACCAGCACGTCCTTGGACGAGCCGAAGTTCTGCACCGCGACGTCCGGGTAGCCCGCGGTCCTCAGCGCCGAGCGCGTGCGGTCGAGGTCGGCGGTGCCGGTGTAACCGGCCTCGATGACCACGCCACCGGTGAAGTCGACCGCGAGGTTCAGGCCGTGGTAGCCCTCGGCGACCAGCGAGCCGACGATGATGACGGTCGAGATCACGTAGCAGAGCCGGCGCACCGCCATGAAGCGGAAGCGAGGGATGCTGTGGAAGAATTCCATGTCGCTAAGACTCCTAGAGCTCAGACCGGCAGCCGCTTGATTGCGGCTCGCCTGCCCCAGATCACACCGATGATCGTGCGGCTACCCATCAGCGCGGTGAACAGCGTGGTCAGGATGCCGACCGACAGCACGACCGCGAAGCCCTTGATCGGGCCGGTGCCGAACAGGAACAGCACGACGCCCGCGATCAGGGTCGTGACGTTCGCGTCGGCGATCGCGGAGAACGCCTTCTCGAAGCCCGCCTTGATCGCAGCGTGCGGCGAATTGCCATGGCGAACCTCCTCGCGGATGCGCTCGTAAATCAGGATGTTCGCGTCAACCGCCATGCCGACGGTCAGCATGATGCCGGCGATGCCCGGCAGGGTCAGCGCTGCACCGAATAGCGACAGGCACGCGGTCAGCAGCACGACGTTGCACAGAAGCACGAGGGTCGCCACCAAGCCGAACGCGCTGTAGTACAGCGCCATGAACACGAACAGGGCGATCGAGCCGATCACCAGCGCGCGCACACCCTTGTCGATGTTGTCCTGACCGAGGCTCGGGCCGATCAGGCGCTGCTCGACGATATAGACGGGCGCCGCGAGCGCGCCGGCACGCAGCAGCTTCGCCAGCTCCTGGCCCTCGCGGGAGGTGAGCCCGGTGATCTGGAACTGGTTGGAGAACACGCCGCGGATGGTCGCGACGCTGATGACGTCCTCGCGGTTCACGTCGACGGCCACCTTCTGGCCACCCTGGTCACGCAGCTGGCGCTCGCGCTCGATGAATACGACCGCCATCGGCTTGCCGAGGTTCTCGCGGGTGGTTCGCAGCATCTCGTCGCCGCCGTGCGCGTCGAGGTTGACGCTCACCGCCGGCTCGCCCTGCTGGAAGGTCGAGGTCGCGTTGGTCAGCTGCTCGCCGGTGACGATCACCTCGCGCTTGAGCAGCACCGGACGACCGCTGCGGTCCTTGTAGAGCTTGGTGCCGAGCGGCGCGTGGCCGGTCTGCTGCGCATCGATCGGGTTGTTGCCCTGGTCGACCAGCCGGAACTCGAGGGTCGCGGTCTTGCCGAGCAGGCGGATGACCTCGCTCGCGTCCTGCACGCCCGGCAGCTGCACCGCGATGCGGTTCGCGCCCTGGCGCTGCACGCTCGCCTCGGACACGCCGAGCGCGTTGACGCGATTGCCCAGCGCCGTGATGTTCTGCTGGATCGCGAAGTTCTGCCGTTCCTTGACCTGCGCGTCGGACAGGCTGGCACGCAGCTGCGCACCGCCATCGACGCTGGAGGTCACAAGCGTGACGTTGCTGTCGACCACGGTCAGCGCCGCGCGTGCTTCCTCGAGGCGGGTCGAATCCTTCAGCGTCACGACCACGATGCCGTTGCCACCCTCGACCGATTCGTACTGGATCCGCTTCTCGCGCAGCGCGAGGCGATAGTCGCGCTCGAGCCGCTGCAGGGTCTGCTTGACGGCACCGTCGACGTCGACCTCGTAGACGAGGTAGATACCGCCGCGCAGGTCGAGGCCGAGACTCATCGGCTTGAGCCCCACTGCGCGTGCCCAGGCGGGCGCCCGCGAGGCGAACGTGGTCGCGATCGCGTAGGAACCCTGCGCCGAGGCCTCGATCAGGTCACGCGCCTTCAGCTGCGTCGGCACGTCGGCAAAGCGCAGCACGATGCGGCCGTTCTCGGCGAACGCCGCATCCGCCGTCACGTGCTCGCGGGCGAGCAGATCGGTGAATTGCTGCACGGAGGTCGCGCCGGCGAAAAGCTCGCCGTCCTTGCGCGACAGCTGCAGCGCCGGGGCCGAGCCGAACACGTTCGGCAGCGCCAGAAGCAGCGCGAGCACCATCACGCCTGCGAACAGCAGGCTCTTCCAAAGCGGATACCGGTTCATGCGGGAGGTGACTCCGTGTCAGGCGCTCTTGTACGTGCCCTTGGGCAGCAGCTGGGTGATCTGGAAACGTTGCACCTTGATCGTGACGTCCCGGGCAACTTCGAGGGATAGATAGATCTCGCCGGCCTCGCTGATGCGGCCGATGATTCCGCCGGCGGTAGCAACCTCGTCACCCACGGCGAGCTTGGAGACCATGTCGCGGTGTTCCTTGGCCTTCTTCGTCTGCGGCCGGATCAGCATGAAGTAGAACGCGACGAACAAAGCCACCAGCGGCAGGAACGACTGCCAGGAGCCGCCACCGGCGCCGCCGAGGGACTGGGCATTCGCGGTCGAGATCAGAAAATCCATCGTAGGCACCCACCAGGCTGAAAATACGGGCATAGCCGGGCATTATGCCACAGGCAGCGCCTTGCCTTCTCGCAGAGCAGCGTGGAATGCGTCGCGGAACGCAGCATACGTGCCGGCCGTGATCGCAGCCCGAATGTCGCTCATAAGCTTTTGATAGAAATGAAGATTATGAATCGTGTTCAGGCGACTACCGAGAATCTCGCCAGCTCGGTCCAGGTGGCGCAGGTAGGCGCGCGTGTAGTGCCTGCAGGTGTAGCAGCCGCAGCCCTCCTCCACCGGGCCAGTGGCCAGCGCATGGCGGGCGTTCCTGATGTTGAGCGTGCCTGCGCGGGTGAAAAGGTGGCCGTTGCGCGCATGACGGGTCGGCATCACGCAGTCGAACATGTCGATGCCGCGCGCCACCGCCTCGACGATGTCCTCGGGCCGGCCGACGCCCATCAGGTAGCGTGGCCGCTCCGCGCTCATCAGCGGCACTGTCTCCTCGAGCACGCGCAGCCGCTCCGCCTCCGGCTCGCCCACCGCAAGGCCACCGATGGCATGGCCCGGCAGGTCCAGTGCCGCGAGCCCCTCCCAGGAGGCCTCGCGCAGCGGGCGGTACATCCCGCCCTGCACGATGCCAAACAGCACGCCGCGCGGCCCGCCTCCCGCCTCGTCGTAGTAGGCGTCGCGGCTGCGCCGCGCCCAGCGCAGGCTCAGTTCCATTGAGTCGCGCGCTTCCTTCTCGGTCGCGGGGAACGGCGTGCACTCGTCGAACTGCATCGCAATGTCCGATGCGAGGACCCGCTGGATGCGCATCGATTCCTCCGGCGAGAGGAACACCTGCGAGCCGTCGATCGGCGAACGGAAGGTGACGCCGGCCTCGCTCATCTTGCGCAGCTTGGCGAGACTGAACACCTGGAATCCGCCCGAGTCGGTCAGGATCGGCTTTTCCCAGTGCATGAATCGGTGCAGGCCGTCGTGCGCGGCGATGATCTCGAGGCCGGGCCGCAACCACAGGTGGAAGGTGTTGCCGAGCACGATCTCGGCGCCGAGTTCGACGAGTTCCTCGGGAGTCATGGCCTTGACCGTGCCGTAGGTGCCGACCGGCATGAATGCCGGTGTCTCGACGCTGCCGCGGTCGAAGACCAGCCGGCCGCGACGCGCGCCGGCGTCGGTCGCCTTGAGTTCGAACTTCACCCTGCAGTCCTCGCCCCGGTCGATGGCGCGACGAACATCGCGTCACCATAGGAGAAGAATCGATAGCCCTGCCGCACCGCGTGCGCGTAGGCGGCGAGTACCGCCTCGCGCCCGGCGAACGCCGACACCAGCATCAGCAGCGTCGACTCGGGCAGGTGGAAGTTGGTGACCAGCAGGTCGACCACTCGAAAGCGGAAGCCCGGACGGATGAATATCCGCGTCTCGCCCTCGAACGGCTCGAGCCGCCCGCCGGCCGCGGCCGTCTCGAGGCTGCGCACGACGGTCGTGCCGACCGCAACCACGCGCCCGCCGCGCGCACGCGTCGCCGCGATGGCGGCCACCGTCGTCGCCGGCACGGACAGCCATTCGGCATGCATGCGGTGGGAGCCCAGATCGAGCGTGCGCATGGGCTGGAAGGTGCCGGCGCCGACGTGAAGCGTGATATCGGCGATGCCGACACCGCCCGCTTCCAGCCGAGCCAGTAGCGGCGCACCGAAGTGCAGGCCCGCGGTGGGCGCGGCCACCGCGCCGGTCGCGCGGGCGTAGACCGTCTGGTAACGCTCGCGGTCGCCGGCGCCCGCGGGCCGGTCGATGTACGGCGGCAGCGGCATCTCGCCATGCATCTCGAAATAGTCGAGCGCCGGTCGGTCGAGCTCGAATTCGACCAG
Organism: Pseudomonadota bacterium; assembly: GCA_025356815.1. Taxonomy (GTDB): domain Bacteria; phylum Pseudomonadota; class Gammaproteobacteria; order Steroidobacterales; family Steroidobacteraceae; genus CAIKZZ01. The sequence continues at coordinate 7,265 of JANXQL010000121.1, read as the reverse complement.
GTCATCGACGCGCCCGGTGACGATGGCGACGGCGCCGCCGGGCAGTTCGATGCGCTGCCCGGGGCGGGCGCCCTTGCTCGAGCGGGCCTGTGCCGTGAAACGGCCGCCGCCGAGCAGCCGCTCGACGAGGATCTCGACCGCACCACCGCTCGACTTGCGCCCGTGGATCCGCGCCGGCAGCACGCGGGTGTCGTTGCGCACCAGCAGGTCGCCCGGGCGCAGCAGCTCGGCGAGCGCCGGGAACAGCAGGTCGGCAACAGCGCCAGTCGCGCCGTCCAACGCCAGCAGCCGGCTCTCGCCACGCAGCGCAGGCGGCGCCTGGGCGATCAGCGCCGGCGGCAGGTCGAAGTGGAAGTCGGCGCGGGTCGCAGGCCGAACGAGGGGGTCATCGGACATGGCGCGCAATGGTAGCAGGCCCCCGCGCAGGCACTCCCCGAAAGCATCACGGCGCCGCGCGTATCACGTGGTAGGATTCCGGCCCGCGCCGGTGTGGCGGAACTGGTAGACGCAGACGACTCAAAATCGTCCGCCCGAAAGGCGTGGGGGTTCGATTCCCTCCACCGGCACCACCCTGACAGGACCATGAAGTACTGCAGCCACTGCGGACAGCCCGTCGAACGTCGCGTGCCGCCGGGCGACAACCTCCCCAGGCATGTCTGCCCGGCGTGCGACACGGTCCACTACCAGAACCCCAAGCTCGTCGTCGGCTGCGTGCCCGAGCACGACGGTCGGATCCTGTTGTGCAAGCGGGCGATCGAGCCGCGGCTCGGGTACTGGACAGTGCCCGCGGGTTTCATGGAGAACGGCGAGACGCTGCAGGCCGCGGCGGCCCGCGAGTCGCAGGAGGAGGCGCTCGCCCGGGTCGAGGTCGGCAGCCTGCTGGCCGTGGTCAACGTCGTCCACGCGCACCAGGTGCACGTGATGTTCCGCGCCGCTCTGCCAGTCGCCGAGTACGGCGCGGGCGCGGAGAGCCTCGAGGTCGGCCTGTACCGTCCCGAGGACATTCCCTGGACCGACATCGCCTTCCCGAGCATCGACTTCGCGTTGCGCCGCTATCTCGACGACCGCGCACACGGCCTCGAGCAGGTGCACTTCACCGACTTCGACCGGCCGTCCTGGCATCGCGCCACCCCGGCCTGAGCAGCCGTGCTATAGAATCGGGGCGCCGGCCACGTGCCGGCGCGGCCCATCACCACATCACAGGCTAGAGCGACCATGACGTTCGTCGTCACCGAGAACTGCATCAAGTGCAAGTACATGGACTGCGTGGAGGTCTGCCCGGTGGACTGCTTCCACGAAGGCCCCAACTTCCTGGTCATCGACCCCGAAGAATGCATCGACTGCACGCTGTGCGAGCCGGAGTGCCCGGCCGAGGCGATCTACTCCGAGGAAGACATTCCAAAGGGCCAGGAAGCGTTCCTGCAACTCAATGCAGAGCTGTCCAAGACCTGGCCGGTGATCACCGAGATGAAGCCCGCGCCGGCGGACGCCGACGAATGGAAGGGCAAGTCCGGCAAGCTCGGGTTGCTGGAGCGCTAGCTGCGCCGCTCAGCCGGGGCCGGTAGCGCCGGCCTCGAGCTGCTTGAGCTTCTCGATCAGCTGCGCCGGCGGCAGGTAGCCGGCGACATAGTCGCCCTTGTCAGTGAAGATGCCGGGCGTGCCGCGCATGCCGAGTTCCTGGCCGAGCGCGTACGTCCGCGCCACTGGCGTCTTGCAGCTGGCCTTGGCCGCCGGAATGTCAGCGCCGAGTTTTGCGCGCGTCAGCGCGTCCTGGCGGTTGCTCGCGCACCAGACCGCCTCCGCCTTGTGCCACGAGTCGGTGCCGGGTCCGCTGCGCGGGAAGAACAGGTAGCGGATCTTGATCCCGAGACGGTTGAGTTCGCCGATGTCGGCGTGCAGTCGGCGGCAGAAGCCACAGTCGACGTCCGTGAACACCGTCAGCGTGTACTTGGTCTGCTTCGGCGAGAAGACGATCGCGTCCTCATCGGATACTGATTTCATCGACTCCATGCGCGCCTCGGCGCGGCGCACGGCCGTGAGGTTCTTGCCTTTGTCGGAGTCGTACAGGTCGCCCGAAATAACGAAGTGACCGTCGCCGGACACGTAGACCACCTCGCCGCCGTGGGCGACCTCGTACAGTCCGGCAATCGCGCTCGGGCGCACCGCCTCGACCGTGACGTCCAGGCGGTGGGCGATCTCGGCGCGCGGGTCGGCCTTGGTCGCCTCGACCCGGGCAGGTGCCGGCGGGGCGACAGGCGTGGCCGCCGACACCGTGACTGCGCTGACGAGCAAGCAGGCGGTGACAGCGAAGTGACGCAGGCGGGGATTGAGGGGCATGGTGAACTCCGGTCCGGCTGCGAGATTCGACCGGCGCCGGGGATGACAGTTCCGCAAGTCTAGCAAAACCGCTGGTCAGCCCCGCGGGTGATGCTGCCCGTGCAGCTCCTTCAGGCGCTCGCGGGCCACGTGGGTGTAGATCTGCGTCGTGGACAAGTCACTGTGGCCGAGCAGCATCTGCACCACGCGAAGATCGGCGCCGCGATTGAGCAGGTGCGTGGCAAAGGCGTGGCGCAGCGTGTGCGGCGACAGCTCCTTCTCGACGCCCGCCTTCTTGGCGTAGCGCTTGATGATGTGCCAGAACGCCTGCCGCGTCATGCGGTCGCCGCGGCGGGTCGGGAACAGGTAGTCAGTCTGCCGCTCGAGCAGGATTTCCGCGCGGGGCCCCTGCACGAAGTCGGCGAGCCAGCGCACCGCCTCCTCGCCCAGCGGGATCAGCCGCTCGCGATTACCCTTGCCGACGATGCGGATCACGCCCTGGTTGGCATTGACCTGCGAATGCTTGAGGTTCACCAGCTCCGACACGCGCAGGCCGGTCGCGTACAACACTTCGAGCATCGTCCGATCGCGATGGCCGAGGGGGTCCGCGACCGCGGGAGCCGCCAGCAGCGCCTCGACCTCGCTTTCGGTCAGTGACCTGGGCAGCGAGCGGCCGATCTTCGGCATCGCGATCTGTGCAGTCGGGTCCTCGCTGACGGCGCCCTCGCGCACCATGAAGCGGAAGAAGCGTCGGAAGCTGGACAGCTGGCGGGCGGTGGACCGGGGACGCGCGCCGGCCGCGACGCGCGATGCGATGAAGCCGAGCAGGTCGGCACGGGCGGTGCGTGCAACGGGTACGCGACGCGCCTCCAGCCAACGTGTCAGTGCGGTCAGGTCGGCACGGTAGGCGGCGAGCGTGTTGGGCGACAGCCCACGCTCCATCCAGACCGCGTCCAGGAAGCGGGCGATGACCGGGTCCGCCTCCGCAGGCGGGTCGTCTTTGATGCGCGGCAGCGCGTTGATGTTCATCGTGCTCTCGACCGCCGGGTTGGTAATCATGGATGCGCCGCTTGAAGACCATCGCTACTGGGCAACTGCCCCGGCAGCCGGCACAATCGCCTGACGCTGCCTGAAGAGGCTGCCCGCCTCGTCCCGCCTCGCGGCGGATTCACGGCACCAGTATCCCCAGCGCCCCCCGGGAGGTGCGTGACCTGCCTCACGGAAGATGGGGGCGGGTTTACATAAAGAGAAGCAGGTCACATTAAGTCCGGACGGCGCGGGGATCCCATTTTGATGACTAGGGTTTGGCGGCTCGGCTTTGGCCTGTGGTGCTGGCTGATGTTTGCGCTCGCCGTGCTGCTCGCCCTGCTCGCGGGGGTGCTCGCGCCGCGGCTAACCTGGCGGCGCCACGTCGCCCGTGGCGTCTCGCTCGGCTACCTCGCCCTGACCGGGACCGGCTTCGTCGTCCGCGGCAGGGAGCGGCTGCCGGCAGGCCCGTGCGTCGTGGTCGCAAACCACGCCAGCTACATCGACGGCCTGATCATGCAGGCCGCCCTGCCGGCGCGCTTCGCCTTCGTCATCAAGAGCGAGATGGTGCGGGTGCCGCTGGCGAACCTGCTGTTGCGCAGACTCGGCTCGGAGTTCGTCGAGCGCTTCGACAGTCACCGCGGCGCGATCGACGCGCGGCGGGTGGTGCGCACCGCGAGTGCGGGCCAGGCACTGGCGTTCTTTCCTGAAGGCACCTTCACCGCACAAATCGGCATCGGCCGCTTTCATCCCGGCGCGTTCGTCGCCGCCAGTCGCGCGGCGGTGCCGCTGGTGCCGGTCGCGATCTTCGGCGCACGCGCGGTGCTGCCGGCCGACTCGCTGTGGCCGCGGCCGGGGAGGATCGAGGTGGAAATTCTCGCGCCGCTGCCTCCGCCTGCGACCACGGGACGCGCGGGCGCGAACGAATTGCGGGATGCGGCCCGGGCGGCGCTGCTGGCGCGGCTTGGAGAACCGGACCTGTGCGCCTGAACGGTGGGCCCGCCCGGCCTCCCGAGACAGCCCACCGCCTGGCCGCCTATGCAAGCGCCGCAGCCGCCGATAATTGAACAAATGCGGGGGCACCGGCGCGCAGGCCCCGTGCACCGACCGGCGCGGCACGGGGCCATTCCGCCTCGGACGCTGAAGTATTGTATTTGTCGAAATGACTGTTTTAATCATTTAGAAGTTGCAAAGCCGCGCAGCGCTTCCCCACAATCGAGCGAAGCCCCGCATGCGCTGGGGGGTACCCTGCTGGGATCGGGCGTCCGGAAGGAATCCGCGCTTGGGCAACGATCAGGACTTCGTTTCGACCCGAGAGGCAGCCGACATGCTCGGCGTGGCCCTGCGCACCGTGCAGCTGTGGGTGGAGCGCGGCTCGCTCAAGGCCTGGAAGACCGTCGGCGGACACCGCCGGGTCGTCCGCTCCTCCGTTGAAAAACTGCTGGAGGAGCGCACCGCGGCGATCGCCTCCGGGCGCACCCCGCTGGAATTCCGCCTGCTGGTGATCGAGGACGACCCGCGCCTGAGGCGCCTTTACGAGCTGGATGTGCCGGCCTGGCGGCCGCCGGTCAGACTGGAACTGGCCCGCGACGGCTTCGAGGGACTGCTCAAGGCCGGCCAGTTCAGGCCGGACCTGATCATCGCGGACTTGCAGGTGCCGGGCATGGACGGCTTCCGGATGATCGAGGCACTGCGCCAGGACCCGAGCGTGATGGCCGACATCATCGTGGTGACGGCACTGGATGCCGACGCCATCCGCGACCGCGGCGGACTGGCGCCGGAGTTGCAGGTCGTGCGAAAGCCCGTCCCGCTGGCCGACCTGCGCAAGCTGGTCAGCGACCGCATGCCCGCCACGAAACACCCCGGCGAGTAGGCCTGCGGCGGCGACCGCGCCGGCTGCGAGCGAACGCCAGCCCCTCGATGACGACCAGGGTCGCGGTCCGGCCGTCGCCCGCCGCGCCTGCGCGAACTCGGCCCCCGCCAGGGCGCCCGGCATCGCCCGCGACGGCGCCGCCCACCCGCATGTGGGGGTGGGCAAGCCGATGTTGCACCGCAAAAACAACCCGGCGTAGACTCCACCGCTACTTTCCAGGGGTACCGCCATGAGCGCCGATTCCGTCGTCATCCTCTCCGCCAAGCGCACGCCGATCGGCGGCTTTCAAGGCGTCTTCGCCAACACGACAGCGCCCCAGCTCGGCGCGGCCGCGATCGCAGGCGCTCTCGCCGCCGCCGGCGTCCGCCCGGAGGCGGTGCAGGAAGTGATCATGGGTTGCGTGCTGCCCGCCGGCCTTGGCCAGGCGCCGGCCCGACAGGCGGCGATGGGCGCCGGCATCCCGAACAGCACGCCTGCCACCACCGTCAACAAGATGTGCGGCTCGGGCATGCGCGCGGTGATGATGGCGGCCGACGCGCTGCGCACCGGCGACACCGACATCGCGGTGGCGGGCGGCCTTGAGTCGATGAGCAACGCCCCGTACCTGCTGCCAAAGGCCCGCACCGGCTACCGCATGGGGCACGGCGAGGTGCTCGACCACATGTTCACCGATGGCCTGCAGAGTCCCTGGGATGGCCAGCTGATGGGCTGCTTCGCGGAAAATACCGCCGAGCGCTACGCCTTCACGCGCGCCGCCCAGGACGCATTCGCCGCCGAGTCGGTGCGCCGCAGTCTCGCGGCGGTCGAGGCCGGCGCCTTCAAGCCGGAGATCGTCCCGGTGACCGTGAAGTCACGCAAGGGCGAGACCGTCGTGCAGCAGGACGAGACGCCGTTCACCTGCGACCTCGCCAAGATCCCGACGCTGAAGGCCGCCTTTCGAAAGGACGGCACCGTGACCGCCGCCAGCTCCTCTTCGATCTCTGACGGCGCCGCCGCCGTGGTACTCGCGCGCGCGAGCGTCGCCACCGCGCAGGGGCTCAAGCCCGTCGCCCGCCTGGTCGCCTACGCCAGCCACGCGCAGGCGCCGGAATGGTTCACGACTGCACCGATCGGCGCGATCAATGCCGTGCTCAAGAAGGCCGGCTGGGTGGCCTCCGAGGTCGACTTGTACGAGATCAACGAGGCGTTCGCGGCGGTGGCGATGGCCGCGATCCACGACCTCAAGCTCGATCCGGCCCGAGTCAACGTCAACGGCGGCGCCTGCGCGCTCGGCCATCCTGTCGGCGCGACCGGTGCACGGCTGATCGCGACCCTGATCGCGGCGCTGCAGGCGCGCGGCGGCAAGCGCGGCGTCGCGGCGCTGTGCATTGGCGGCGGCGAGGCCACCGCGGTCGCGATCGAACTGCTCTGAATCACCGCAGGCAGTGCGGTTCTGCTGCGTTGCAATACGCGATAACATTTTGACAGGGGACTGGCGTCGCTGCCCGGGCTGCGCACCGCAACGTTCCCCCTTGAATTAGATCCCGGCGCCGCCCGCGCGGCGCCGCAGGAATCTTTGGCGACCGCTCGGCGGTCTGACACGCGGCACACGCGGCCGCTCTTTGGAGACGAGACACGATGGATATCAAGGGCAAGGTAGTGGCGATCACCGGCGGCGCACGTGGCTTGGGCAAGGCCATGGCACTCGAATTCGCCGGCCGCGGCGGACGGCTGGCGCTGATCGACCTCAATGCGGCCGAGCTCGCCGCGTGCGCCTCGGCCTGCAGCGCACTCGGTGCCGAGGCCCGCGTCTACAGCTGCAACGTCAGCAGCGAGGACGCCGTGATCGCGACCCTCGATTCGATCGTCGCCGACTTCGGCGGGCTCGACGTCATGATCAACAATGCCGGCATCGTCAAGGACGGCCTGCTGGTCAAGGTCAAGGAAGGCAAGGTCGTCGGCAAGATGACGCTGGAGCAGTGGAACGCCGTCATCGGCGTCAATCTGACGGGCGTGTTCCTCTGCGGTCGCGAGGCTGCCGAGAGGATGATCAAGGCCGGCAAGGGCGGCG
>JANXQL010000084.1 GCA_025356815.1 Pseudomonadota bacterium | reverse complement strand
GACGAAGAGTGATCGAGGGCGTCGCGGGCGGATCCCCGAACGGATCCTGCCCGCCGACGCCGGTTCAACCGCGCCGGCCGACGCGCCCCGTCGCCGATGGCATCGCCGCTACCCTGCTGGCAGCCGAGCGCCGCGAGCGCGCCGCGATGGTATCCGTCGGTGACTCAGGACGGCCTCGCCGCCTGGGCAGGTCTGCTGCCCGTCCGCACGCCAGGCGGATCGGCCACCGATCCGTGGTCCCTTGGAGGAACGCCCGACTGCGCCGCCGTGCCGCTTTCTGCAGACCGCTGTTCGGGCGTCCCCCGCGACGCTTGCGCGACGCGGGGGACGCGCCTCGTCCTTAGGGGGCCTCGAACCCGCCGATCTGCGGCACGCCCTGCGCGCGCAGCAGCGCGTTGAGTGCCGGCAGGTCCGTCTTGACCAGCTCACGCCAGCGACCGAGTTCGGTCGAAAGCGACCCGTGCAGCAGCGCGTAGATCTCGCGTTCCGGCGCCGTCGGCGCCCAGTCAGAGTCGATGACCCAGGAGAACGTGTCGTACTGCTCGTTGAGCTTGACCGGGTAGCGCAGCGAGTCTTCGGACGCCTCCAGACGGGTCTGCAGCAGGTTCTCCTCGATCGCGCCGATCCTGGCGATCAGCGCTTCGCTCGCCGTGATCACCGGCTTCGCCGCCGCATGGTCCGCGCTCCACTTCTGCAGCGTCTGCAGCTTGCTGCGCGTCTCGCGCATCTGGTTGACCGCACGGTGCAGCGCATCGATGTCGGTCCACGTCCGCAGGGCCAGCGCCTCGAGCTCGGCCAAATCCTGCTCGGTGGTCTGTCCCGCCAGACGCGGGTCCAGCACGACCTCGAGCGGCACCGTCTGGCTCTGGCCGCGGACGGTCAGCCGCACCTGGTAGTGCGCCGGACGCACGACGGGTCCGCGCGGACCGTCGTCGGTGTACACCGCGCCCGGGATCGCCGCCGGGTCGGTCCGGCGCAGGTCCCACGCGAAGCGGTTCGCGCCGGCTTCGGCGGGGATCGTGTCGGCCGCCACTTCGCGATCGGTCCACTCGGCAGGCTGGTCGTAGGCATCCTTGGGCTTGTGGTTCGAGAACCGCTTGACCAGCGCGCCACCGGCATCGAGGAACTCCAGCGTGATCTCCTCCTCCGCCGCCGGTTTGTCCTTCAGGTAGTAGTCGATGACCGCGCCCGGCGGCGGGTTGTCACCCACCGGCAGGCGGCGCTCCACCTGGGTCGGCACGTGGAGGCGGACGGCCGCCGCCGGCCGGTACAGGTGCGCCACCGCGTCGGCGCGGACCGTGCTCGCCTGGCGCAACGGCGACAGGTCGTCGAGGATCCAGAACGAGCGGCCGTGGGTGGCGGCGATCAGATCGCCGTCCTTGATCGCGAGGTCGTGGATCGGCACGGGCGGCAGGTTCAGCTGCAGCGGCTGCCAGTGCGCGCCATCGTCCATCGAGAAGTACACGCCGAGCTCCGTGCCCGCGTACAGCAGGCCTGGCCGCGTCGGGTCCTCGCGTACCGAGCGCACGTAGGCGCCGTCCGGGATCCCGGTCACGATCCGGGTCCAGCTCTTGCCGTAGTCGTGCGTGCGGTAGATCAGTGGCTTGAGGTCATCGAGCTTGTGGCGGTCCACCGCCACGAACGCCGTGCCCGCATCGTGTACCGACGCGTCAATGATGCTGATCATGCTCCAGGCGGGCATGTCCTTTGGCGTGACGTTCTGCCAGCTGCCACCATCGTCGCGGGTCAGGTGGATCAGGCCGTCGTCGGTGCCGGCCCAGAGCATGCCGCGCTGCAGTGGCGACTCTCCCAGCGCGAACACGGTGTCGTAGTACTCGACGCTGGTGATGTCGAGCGTGATGTCGCCGCCCGACGGCTTCTGCTTGCTCTTGTCGTCGCGGGTGAGGTCCGGGCTGATCGCGTGCCAGCTCTTGCCCTGGTCGGTCGTCTTGAGCACGTACTGCGAAGCGGTATAGAGCACGTTGGAGTCGTACCTCGACACGATGAGCGGCTCGGTCCACTGCTGCCGGTGCTTGAGCGACTCGGCGCCATTGCCGGACACATCCAGCGGATAGGGCGACGCGTCGCGCAGGTTATTGGTGCGATGGTCGTAGCGCGTGACCTGGCCACCTTCGGAGTTGGCGTAGACGATCTCCGGGTCGCGCGGATCCGGCGCGATGTAGCCGCTCTCGCCGCCGCCGATCGGGTACCAGTCCTGGCGGCCGATCACGCCTTCGTCGCTGCGACTGGCGATTGCGACGGTGCTGTTGTCCTGCTGCGCACCGTAGATGCGGTACGGGACGTGGTTGTCGACGGCGACGTGATAGAACTGCGCCGTCGGCTGGTTGTAGACCGGCGACCATGCCTTGCCGCCGTCCACCGACAGGCTCGCACCCCCGTCGCTGCTCTCGATCATCCGGCGCGGGTTGGTCGGGTCGATCCACATCGCGTGGTGATCGCCGTGCGGCGCGGGTAGAAGCTCGAAGGTACGCCCGCCGTCGGTCGAACGAAACAGGCCCGTGTTCGCGACGTAGACGACGTCCGGCGACTGGGGGTCGGCGAAGACGTGGCTGAAGTACCAGGCGCGCTGGCGGAAGCGGTGGTCGCTGTTGACGCGCGTCCACGTGCCGCCCTGGTCGTCGGAGCGGAACAGGCCGCCTTCCTGCGCCTCGATCAGCGCGTAGACGCGCCCCGAGCCGCCGCCTGCGACTGACAGGCCGATGCGACCAAGGTTGCCCGCCGGCAGGCCATGGCCCTGCAGCTGCTTCCAGGTCACGCCGTTGTCGGTCGACTTGTACAGGCCCGAGCCCGGGCCGCCGCTGGAGAAGTGCCACGGCTGGCGGCGCATCTGCCACATCGAGGCGTAGGCGACCGACGGGTTGGTCGGGTCCAGCACGACGTCGGCGGCGCCCGTGTCGGCATTCTTGTAAAGCGTCTTCTGCCAGCTCTTGCCGCCGTCGGTGGTGCGGAACACGCCGCGTTCCTCGTTCGGTCCGAAGGCATGGCCGAGGGCCGCGACCAGCGCGATGTCGGCGTTCTGCGGGTGGACGACCACGGCGCCGACGTGCTGCGAGTCACGCAGGCCGACGTTGCGCCAGCTGTGGCCACCGTCGGTCGACTTGTAGATGCCGTCGCCGTAGGTGATGTTCCCGCGGGGGCAGGCTTCGCCGCTGCCGACGTACAGGACGTTGTGGTCGGAGTCCGCGACCGCGATCGAGCCGATCGCGGAGATCTTCTGCTCGTCGAAGGTCGGCTGCCAGGACACGCCGGCATCGGTGCTCTTCCAGACGCCGCCGGCGACCGCGCCGAAATACCAGATCGACGAGTCGCCCGGCACGCCGGTGACCGCCTCGACGCGACCGCCGCGGAACGGGCCGACCTGTCGCCACTTCATGCCAGCGATCAGGGCCGGGTTGACCTGTGCCTGGGTGTCGACGGTCGCGGCCAGCATCGCGAGGGCGACTGCGGCCAGCGGGGCGAACTGCTTGACGCGCTGCATCATCGGGAATCTCCAACTCGGCGCTTGCCTTCGGGACGCCTATCCTAATGCCAATTCGCCGGGTACAGCGGCGATTGCGGATATCGCCTGGCCCGGCAGGCCGTGCTATCACACAACGGCGCCGCACCGGCGCGCATCATCCCAGGACCGCGTGGGCGCCAGAGCCGACCGACCCGCCAGGTTTCGCCACGTTCCGAACCTGCTCAGCGCGCTGCGGATCGCCGCCGCGCCGGTGCTCCTCGTGCTCGCGCTACAGGGTGCGCAGCGGGCGTTCACCTGGGTGCTGATTCCGGCCCTGCTGAGCGACATTGTCGACGGCTACCTGGCGCGCCGCCTCGGGCTGACCTCCGCGCTCGGCGCCCTGCTCGATTCGGTCGGCGACTTGCTGCTGTTCTTCGTGGCCGTGGCCGGTGTGTGGCGCTTCCATCCGGAGCTGCTGCAGCAGCACCGGCTTGCCGGCGTGCTGCTGCTGGTGCTGTGGGCGACGGAGCCCCTGGTAGCGCTGTTGCGCTACGGGCGCGTGTCGTCGTTCCACACCTACGCCTCCAAGGCGGCGGCGTACCTGCTCGGCATCATGATCGGCCTGCTGTTCGTCTGGGGGCCATGGCTACCGCTGCTGTACCTCGCCCTCGCCGTCGGCATCCTCGCCAGCGTCGAAGAGCTGATCCTGATCCTGCTGCTGCCGACCTGGCGCGCCGACGTCCGCGGCGTGTACTGGGTCCTGCGGGAAGCACGCAGCGGCGCCGCATGATCCGCCGCCTGGCGATCTTCAATCCCGCGGCCGGCCTCGGCCCGTCCAATCGCCGGCTGCTCGCCCGGCTGTCGCGGCTCGGCCTCGTCCCGGAACTCGCGTCGACCTCGGCGCCGGGCGATGCGACGCGGATCGCGCGATTGTCCGAAGGCTACGACGAGCTGCTAGTCATCGGCGGCGACGGCACGATTGGCGAGGTCATCAACGGCATGGATCGCACGCGCCAGCAGCTGGCGCTGCTACCGGCGGGGCATGGCAACTGCCTCGCGCGGGACCTCGGTGTCGGCCGCCTGAGCGATGCCCTCGCGGCGCTGGATGCGCGCCGCAGCGTGACGATCGACCTGATGCGGGTGCGGACGCAGGCGGGGGAGAGCTTGGCCGGTACGCGCCTCGCGGCCAGTACGCTCGCGCTGGGGTACGTCGCCGACGTGGTCCGCGCGGGGCGCACCCACCTGGCCTGGCTCGGTCGGCATGCCTACACCGCTGCGGCGGTCGCGACTCGGCCGCGTGCACTGCCGCTGAGGCTCGACCGTGGCGAGTCGCGCTACGTGACGACGCTGGTGGTCAACAACACCGCGCACCTCGCCAATTTCCGCACCTTCCACGGCGCGCGCCTCGACGACGGGGCGCTCGATGTCCTCGAGAGCGATTACGGCTGGTGGCGCCAGATGCTGCATAACGGCGCGATCCTCGCCGGCAGCACGCGCTGGGGTCCCGCGCGCCGATGGCAGGTTAGGGAGCTTGCACTGCGACTGCCGCGGCCGGCGCCGCTGATGATCGATGGCGAGTTGCTGGAGGCGGTCACGGCCGTCGACATCGCTTGCGAGCCGGCCGCCGTGCGCTGCGTGCGCGCCCCATGATCCGCGCCACCCTGCTGCAGGCGACGCTCACGGGTTTCGCGATCGGTGCCGCGGGCATGGCTGCGGCCAACCGCCACGTCGCGGCAACCACCGCGCGCCAGCGCTGGCTGAAGTTCGGGATGTTCTTCGTCATCGTCCACAGCGTGCTCGGCGCCGCCGCGCTGGGAGACGCGCCGCTGCGCGCGCTGTACCTCGGCCTGTGGGCCTGTTGCGCTTACGAGGCGATCGGCGCCTGGCGGCGCCTCCCGCCGCCGCGCCCGTGGCGCGTCTGGCCGGTGGGCGTCGGGCTGCTGCTGCTTGCCAGCGCCTCGACGCTGCGACACGGGGCGGCCGTGCTCGCCTGGTGCTTCGTCACGGTCGCCTGCGCCGATGGCTTTGCGCAGGTCGTAGGCCAGCTCCTGGGTCGTCGGGCGCTCGCGCCACGGCTCAGTCCCGGCAAGACCGTGGAGGGTGCGCTCGGCGGCCTTGCGGCAGCGCTCGCGGTCGGAGTCGTGCTGCGCGCCTCGGTTGCGCTGGACGCGGGAGCCGCCGTGGCCTGGAGTGGCGCACTGGCCATCGCAGGTCTTGGCGGTGATCTTGCGGCCTCCTGGCTCAAGCGTCGCGCGGGGCTGAAGGACTACTCTGCCGCCTTGCCCGGGCAGGGCGGGTTCCTGGATCGCTTCGACAGCGTGCTCGCCGCAGTCGCGCTGCTGTCGCTGCCCGGGGCGCCGCCGTAACGGCCGCTGCATATCCCGCGGCGCGGGACGCGTGCTAGCCTCGCGCCGCGGTCGTCGGACCGCAGTGGCGAGCGGAGAGGATGATGCCGGAGAATTTTCACAAGGTGATGGCGTTGGCCGAGCTCAAGGAGGGCGGCATGCGCGACTGCGTCATCGGCGGCCGCGAGGTGGTCGTCTGCAGGACCAAGGACGGGTTGTACGCGCTCGACAACATCTGCACGCACGCGCTGGCACGGATGTCCGAGGGCCGGCTGCGAGGCGTGCGCCTGATCTGCCCGCTGCACGGGGCGTCCTTTGACGTGCGCGACGGCAAGGTGCTCGGCGCGCCAGCCACAAGGCCGCTCGCCTGTCACGCGGTGCGGGTCGTCGACGATACGGTCGAGGTGAGCCTCGCACCCGCCGTCGACCGGCCGCCGGCGCTGTAGGCGCCGGCCCGGACGGGCGCTACTTTTCCTTGTTGATGTAGCGGTCGAGTTCGCGGTGGAAGTGCCGCAGCCGCTGCTCCTGATCCGACCAGAGCGGACCGCGGAACCCGGCCGACTTGGAGCCGCGCTGCACGGCCGCCACCAACTCGACGTCCTGGTCGAGCACTTCACCAAGGTTCGGCTTGATGCCCGCGGGCACGTGCTCGATGTTCGGGCGCGTGGCGCCGGTGACGTCCATGCCCTCGGGCAGACCCATCCAGCCCGGCACCGTGTAGCCGGGGTCTGCCACGTAGCGGAACATCGTGATGTTGTCGTAGAAGAATCGCTCCGGGTCGGTCGGGTGCGGCAGGAAGCGCATGATGAACACGCCTTCCGGGTGCATGCCGATCTGCACGTTCGGGAAGTAGCCGGTGGCCCAGCTGTCGGTCAGCTGGCCGTCGGACATCTTCTCGTAGTTATCGAGCCCGAAGCGCTTGCCGCGTTCGCGTTTGGCCTGCTGGATCGCGCCGCGCACGTCCCCTGCGTCGCCCTTGAAGGCGGCCGGATCGATGCCCGCCTCCTTCATCATGTACTGCTGGTACGGATCGACGCTCTGCTGGTCGGCCATGCGATGTGACTTGACCCCGATCGGCACGATCATGCGACTGAAGCCGTTCGGATACAGGTCGTACTGGCTGAAGTCCTCCATCACGCCCTGCGTCTGCGGATGAATGTGCGGCAGGTGGTAGGTCTCGTAGAAGGCATCGACGCCGGCCTTCCAGTTGGCGAGCCATTCGCTGCGCACGTGGCGCACCACGTGCATCTTCTCGATCTCGTAGTTCTCGATGTAGCCGGGCGGCAGGCCGATCCAGTCGCGCAGCGGCGGCGCCTTGCCGTCGATGTTGATGAAGATCAGTCCGCCAACGACGTCGCAACGAACCTCCGTGAGGCCGGGCCGGTGCGCGATCAGTTCCGGCGCGAACGACGATTCGTCGGTGATGCTTTGCAGCTCGCCGTCGCAGCCGAACTTCCAGCCATGGAACGCGCAGGTGAAGCGCTCGACGCTGCCGCGCTCGTTGAGGCAGATCCGGTTGGCGCGGTGCGGGCAGACGTTGTAGAACGCCTTGATCGAGCCGTCCTCCTGGCGGACGACCACGAATTCCTCGTGGCCGATCTCGAAGACGCAATAGTCGCCGTGCTCGGGGATGTCGGGCGTGACGCCGGCCAGCAGCCAGACGCGCGGCCACATCAGCTGCCACTCCTTCTTCATGTAGTCCGCGCTGTAGTAGCGCTCGGGGTTCACGACATCGAGGCCGTTGTCGACCGCCGGCCGTTTCGCCTCGAGCGTGCCGGCCGGAGCGTTCAGGTTCATCGGCCAGACGGCCTTGAAGTTCGCGGACATCGTTTTCTGGACCTTCGTTCTGGTGACTGCGTGCACGCCAATTTGTTGGCGGCCCCCAAGTTTGGTCGATGTTAACACCGGCCTTCGGAGCGCGACAAACAGGGTTCCCGAAGTCCGCGTCCGGCGGCCGCCGGCGATCCGGTGGCCGCTACCGGCAGGGGATCAGGACCTCGTTTCGGCGCAGGAACGGCAGCGTCCAAGGCGGGTTGTAGCGGGCCAGCGCCGCCTCGCCGTCCGCGACCAGCCCGCGTCGGCCCATCCAGGCGAGCAACCGGGCGGACTGCTCGCGAAACCGCTCCTCGCCTGCCAATCCCGTGAAGCGCACCACCGCGAAGCGCCCACGGGGCCGCTGATGCAGCGTCACGGCCGCGTCACCGGGGCGTGGCAGCGTGGCGAGCGTATAGGCCGCGGGCAGCGTGAACTGAACGCGCCAGCGCATGCCGCCGCCGGCGACGGTGACCGGTGCGGTCATGGCGATCTTCTGCGTCGCGCCGCCGGACGCTGGCCGGTTATTGCCGAAGATTTAGCCGGCGAGGCGCCGGAATCCGCCGCTGGACGCCGTTCCTAGCGTGCCCTCCACGGCGGTTTCGGCGACGACCCGGGGCGCGTACTCGCGTACCGAGAACCCCTGTTCCTCGGCCAGCGTCGTGAACGCGGGTTCTTCGATGGCCATGGCAGAGGGTGCCGCCAGAAAAAGGATAGCGCCGAGCATCGCATGGAGCAGGCGGCGGAGGGAGAGGGTGATGATCGCGGGCTCTGGGCGGGTCGCAGGGAGGATTATGTAAGGTACGCCGTTTCAGCGGCGTCGCGGTAGTCAAGGCCGCTGCCGCGTAGTACTTTCGTTAGGGGAAAGTACCAAGGACGGCGTCCCGTGAGGGGAGGCGCGCCCGGCGCGACGACCGACGTCGCTGCGCGATCAGCAGGCCGCTCGCGGATCCTTGATCCGTCAGGGTGGGTCACCCGTTCGACAGAACCAAGAAACCGGCCCGGGGAGTTATCTACACCATGAAGATCATGCTGCGATCGTCGCTGACGATGCTGGGCGCC
This sequence comes from Pseudomonadota bacterium, assembly GCA_025356815.1. GTDB lineage: Bacteria > Pseudomonadota > Gammaproteobacteria > Steroidobacterales > Steroidobacteraceae > CAIKZZ01. Next base: position 11,654 of record JANXQL010000084.1, on the reverse strand, counting down.
TGCGCGCTGCTTGCCGCGAGCGCATCCGCGCTCGCCGTCGATTCCGACCAGATGAGTTCGACCGCGCTGCGCAACAAGCCGCGCATCCACGCGACCGTGACCGGTCGCGCCGCAGGCTTCGCGGGCGCTTCCGTCCTTGCGGCCGGCGTGCAGAATGCCGCCAGCAGTGGCTCCGGCGTGCCGGGGATCGACTCGCTGGCCAACTTCACCGGCCGTTACCGCGCCAACGGCTTCGACTCCTACGGCAATCCGCAGAAGGACTGGGTCTACGCGATGGTCGGCAATTCGCCCAGGAAGGGCGGGACGACCCGCGTGCGTGCCCCGGTGATCCCGGTGTCGATCGACCTGCGCAACTACGACGGCTCGCCGCGCTTCGTCCAGGACCCGACCAACCCGGACAAGCAGGTCAGGCTGTATCTGGATGCGACCCGTTACGTCCGTCCAGTGCTGAACTCGCCGGTGTTCCAGAACGCCACGTTCTCGAGCAGCACCCGCCCGACGCAGTTCACGGATGCCGTCCAGCGCGCCGAGTTCTGGGACGGCATGGAGGACGACTGGCACACGCTGCTGGCGCCGGTTGTCGGCAAGGCACGCACGATGGTGCTGATCCGCGGCACCTATCGGTTCGCGCTGAATACCGACGGCAGCTGCTGCGCGTACGTGCTGGTCAACGAGGCCGACTTCAGCGGCTCGCTGTTCCCGACCACGGTGGACAACAGCACGCCGATCGGTGCTGCCGAGCTCAACGGCGACATGACCACCAAGGACATCACGAGCTTCATCTTTCCGAACACCTACCTCTACTTCGACAATGATCCGAACCTGTGCTGCGCGTTGGGCTACCACAGCTTCGACTACGAGCCGGGTGACGCGAGCAACGGCAACCTGCCGCGCTTCTACGTGATGGACTACGCGTCGTGGGTCACGCCGGGCCTGTTCGGTCCCGACTTCTCCGACATCACGCCGCTCAGTCACGAGATCGCCGAGATCTACAACGATCCGTTCGTCGTGTTCGACGGCGTGATCAACGCCACGCCCTGGTGGCTGTCGCCCAACGGCAACTGCCAGAACGACATGGAAGACGGCGACGTGATCGAGGGCCTGCCGAACTCGACCTACCCGATGCTCATGAAGGGCTACCTGTACCACCCGCAGAACGAGGCACTGCTGCCGTGGTTCCAGTTCCGCAAAGAGTCGAACGCGATCGGTGGCGCGTACAGCTACCCGGACGTGAGCCTGCTGACCGGGCCGTCCGCGCTGCAGAAGCCGAACTGCGTGCCTTGACGCGCGATTGCTACGGCGAGATGCAGGAAGGGCGCCCGCGGGGGCGCCCTTCTTCTTGGTGGACCCGCGCCGCTCAGCCGCCGCCGGTACTTGGCGGTTCATGCTCGCGGTGATAGCGGTGGATCGTCCACAGGTAGCTCTCCATCATCGAATCCTTGCCCAGATCGGCCAGCACCTCGCTGCGACGACCCGCCGCCGTGATCCGCGCCAGGTGCAGTTGCGCGCGCGTGAAGTGGCTCAGCTGGTTGCGGTACTGCCACAGCAGTTCGCGGGTCGCCATCTTGTTCTGGTGCAGTTCCCAGGCGCCGAGCAGGACGGCGAAGAAGCCCATCATGAAGGTGACGACGTTCTTGAGCGGCACGCCGATGCCGCTGTCCATCTCGTGCAGCGCTTCGCCGAACAGAAACAGCGCCAGGATCGCGAGGATGATCACAACGAACAGCGTGCTGCGCAGGCGGCCGGTTCGCCCCATGCTGCGCTCGAGGCGCTCGACCTTGCGGGTGAAGTAGGCGTGCTGGCTCGCGATCCACGCATCCTCGACGCAGCGTGACTGCGGGCTGTCGGGGTCGTAGCTCGGCCGCGCCCGCAATCCGACCCGCTCCACGGCGCTGATCACGAAGATCAACCAGCCGAAGCCGTGAAATCGGTCGGTGCCCGACAGCGAGAGCATCTCGCGTGCGTCGACCCGATGGTCGGCACCGGCCAGCCGCAGGTAGAACTTGGCCCGCAGCGTCTCTGCCAGCGCCCGGTACGCGAGGTGCTTGGCGAACCAGCGCCGGCCCTCCAGCACGTAGTACAGCCCGAGACTGCCGAGCAACACGGCCATGTAGGCGACCAGCATCACGCGCGACTCGGTCAGCTTCTCGTAGATCAGGTAAGCGAGACCCATCGCGAAGGTCATCACGCCGAACAGCACGAACAGCCGATCCGAGTGGCGCTGGAAATGGACCGCGAGCGCGTCCGCCTTGCCGTACTGCAGGTCGATGTCTGCAAGCCTCGAGCGCCCGCGCAACTCGACCTCGGCAGGCAGTGCCGCGAGCAGCGAGTCTGGCGTGCCGAGCTTGCCCTGTGCGTTGAGTTGGTCGTATTCGAGGTTGTAGGCGTTCAGTTCGCCCAGGCGCGCGCGAAAGTACTCCGGTAGCGCCGCGTGCTGCTGCAGCGTGTGGTCGCCGATGCCCGTGAGGTAGCAAGGCTGCCCCGGCACCGTGCCGGCAGACGCGGAGCGGCGTCGCGTCGGGATCCAGTACACCAGTCGCGACGCGAGGTCATGCGAGCCGTCCGCGTCGCTGAACTCCAGTGGCGTATCGCTGAGGTGATCGTCCGAGCGGACGTCGAGGTATCGGAGGACCGTGTCGGCGGTGCCTCCGGGCAGCGGCGAGGCGCGTCCGTCCCACAGTGCGAGCAGCAGGCTGCTGCGACGGATCAGCGCCTGCATCAGGTGCCCGTACGAGGCATCCCGGTCGGTGGCGGCGGTCGGTCGGGACGGATCCGCGGCCGCCTGCGGATCCGCGATCTCGATGCAGCTGACAAAGCGGTGGTTGAGCAGTTGGCGCAGCCGTTGCAGCCCATTCGGGTCGAAGTCCGCGACGTAGCGCTCCAGCGGCATCGGCAGGACGGCCTCGATCCGGATGCCCAGCGCGCAGGCGGCTTCGGCGACGAGTAGGTCGGCGCCCTCGGCCATGCCGACGACGAAGCGTATCTGCGTATCCGGCAGCGCCCGCTGCAGGGCGTGGATGAACGCCTCGACGGCACTACGCAGTGCCGGCAGGGCGGCCGGGTCGAGGTCGCGGTGTCCGGAGACCCCGACGATGAACGGCGAATTGGCGTTGGGAGTCGCTTCGACCACGTGTTCGGTATCGCTCGGCCGGGGTTGCTCCCCTTGCGCATTGTGAGTGCGCAACGCTCGGCCGTGTCAACGTCGGCGGCTGTGCAGTCTTTCCAGCTTGGCGCGTTCGAGATCCAGCCAGGGCTTGGGCAGGGGCGTGAGCCCCTTCTCCACGAGATAACCCTCGCGACCGGCAGCCCGTTCGCTGACGAATTCGTCGAGGAACTCGAGCAGGCCGGGGATAGCGCCCACGTGGGCGGTCTTTAGATAGACGAAGATGGGTCGGGACATCGGGTATGCCCATGTCGCGACCGTCGCTGACGTGGGGGCGACGCCGTCGATTCGCGCAGCCTGGATCCGGTCACGGTTCTGGTCGAGAGACGCGAGCGGGAAGATGCCGACGGCGGCGGGATCGGCGGCAAGGCGCTCCACCAGCAGCGAGTAGTCGCCCGGCATGTCGGTCCAGGCGCCGTCCTCGCGGATGGCCTGACAGGCGAGAGCCTGTGCCTCGCGGGACAGCGCCTTGATCTGCGGCAAGGATTCGCACGCCGCGGTCATCACCAGTGCCACGAACGTGTCACGAGTGCCGTGGTTGGGGGCCGGCCCAAGAATCGAGATCCTCCGGTTCGGCAGCCGCGGCTCGATGTCGCTCCAGCGATGATACGGGTTGTCGATCAGTTGCCCGTTGAAGACGACCTTGCGCGCCACAGCCTCGTAGAGCTGCGTGCGCGACAGGTCGAAGTGTGTCGCACGGCGGCTGCTGGCGACGACGATGCCGTCGTAGCCGATCCGCAGCGCGAGTATGCCGGTGACGCCATGTTGCGCACATCCCTGCCGTTCGCCATCGGTCATGGGTCGCGACGCGTCGTTGATGTCTGGGGTATCGAGCCCGATGCCGCGGCAGAAGAGCTTGAAGCCCGCACCTGTCCCCGTCGACTCGACCACCGGCGTTCGCCAGGGCCCGCCGCGGCCGAAGCGCTCGGCGACGATCGTCGTGAACGGGAAGACGGTCGATGATCCGACGATGCTGATCCGTTCCCTGCCGTCGGCCCGTGGCGTGGTCGCCGCCAGCAGGCAGCTCGCGAGCATGATCCAGCCGCCCAGCATCCGGTCGCGATGACGTTTCACGTGCGCCTTGCGCGGGGGTGGCGGCGCGGGGTGCGCCGGGTCATCAGATTACTCCCCCATCGGCGTGACGGCGCCGTGAGCCATTCATGTCCTGCCATCGTCGGCCGAAATGCGGTTGACGGTGCGCCGGCCGATCGCTGCCATCCGCGCGTCGTCGGCGAGTCCCGCATCCAGCAGGATCACGGCGAACAGGGCGGCCCAGCCGCGCGCCCGCCGCCACGTGCCGGCCGGCGCCGCGCCGTAGGCCACGATCGCGGCTTTGCGGGACGCAGCGTCGGGCAGCAGCATCCAGATGGCCGCGAGGTCGGTCGCGCGATCGCCGCCTGCGAGGTCGCCCCAGTCGATCACGGCGCACAGGCGGCCGTCGGCCACCAGCGCGTTGCGTGGGTGCAGGTCGCTGAGAAGCTGCGCCAGGACCTGCTCCTGCGCGGCATCGGGCGGCGCGAGGTCCGCGGTCTCGCCGGCCAGCCACGGCGTGATGCTCCAGTGCCACGGATACTCCTGCTGCTGCGTGCCAATGCGCACCGCGGCCGGAATCGGCAGTGGCAGCTGCGCCTGCAGTTGCCCGAGCCAGCGCTGCTCGCCCAGGATCAGGGCCGCCGCGAGCGCCCGGCGTGGCAGCCGTGCCGCGAGGTGCTCGCCGACTCGGTAGATCGCATTGTCCCAACCCTCGGCGACCATTCGCAGCGGCAGGTCCGCGAGGTCCGGATGCTGTGCGCCAAGCAACCGCCGCACGAGCGGCGCGTCGACGCGAACCTCGGCGGGCGGCGGTGCCGTCGACGCGTGCGGGGAACTCGGGCGGCCTAGCGGCCGCGCGCGAGCTCCTGCCGGTACACGGTGCCGCCCTTCATCACGAACCCGACGCGCTCGGTGGCGCTGATGTCCGCAAGCGGATTGCCGGGTACCGCGACGAGGTCTGCGTACTTGCCCGGCTCCACCGTGCCGAGGCGGTCCTGCAGGTGCAGGATCTCGGCGTTGATGCGGGTCGCCGACACCAGTGCTGACATGGGCGACTCCCCCAGACCTACGCGCGTGCGGAACTCGCGCGCGTTGCGACCGTGGGGGATCACCGGCGCGTCGGTACCGAAGCCGATCGGCAGGCCGGCCGCGAGCGCGCGCCGGAATGCACCTTCCGCCATCACTCGCAGCGAGCGCATGCGATCCATCTCGGCCGGCGGAATCGTCGCCGACTCGCCATCGTCGAGCGCCGAGGCGAGCAGCGCCAGGGTCGGGACGTAGTAGGTGTAGAGGGTCGGCTGTGTCTTGAGCATCGCCACCGCCTCGTCGTCGAGGCCCGAACCGTGATCGATCGTGTGCACGCCGGCGCGGATGGCGGCCTTGATTCCCGCGCTGCCGTGTGCGTGTGCAGCGACGTCGCGGCCCCAGCGGCGCGCCTCGGTCACCGCCGCGAGAATTTCCTCGTCCGAATACTGCTGTGCGCCCGGCAGGATGCCCTTCGACAGCACCGCGCCGGTCGCCAGGATCTTGATAAAGTCGGAGCCGTTCTTGAAGTTCGTACGCACAGCTTTGGTGATCTCGGTTGGGCCATCCGCGAGGTTGCGCACCAGCGGCACGTCGACGTAACGCGAGTACTGGCTGGCATCGCCGGCCCCGCCCGTGGACGAGACGTAGGCACCCGCGACCAGCATGCGCGGGCCGCGCACCGCGCCTGCGTCGATTGCGTTTCGCAGCGCGACGTCGATGTAGGGCCAGTTGCAACCCATGTCGCGCACGGTCGTGAAGCCGGTCATCAGCGTGACCTCCGCCCAGTGCGCTCCCCACAGCGCTTCCTCCGGCGGCGTCGTCTTGAGCAGCGCATCCTCCCAGTGCACGTCGCTGCGACCGGTGAGGTGCGTGTGCAGGTCGATGAACCCCGGCAGTAGCGTCGATTCGCCGAGGTCGATGAGCTGTGCGCCGGCGGGGACCGGCAGCGTGCTCGCGACTGCGACGATGCGCTCGCCTTCGACGCGCACCATCGCCGGCGCGAGTGGCGTGCCACCGCGACCGTCGATCAGGCGTGCGGCGCGGATGATCGTGACGGCGGGCGCGGCGGGGGCACTCGCCGCGAAGCCGAGCATGGCGGTGGTCAGCAGCAGGGTCCACAGACGTTGGGCACGGGCAAGCAGGGAGGGTGATGGCATGGGAGGTCTCCGGCGGTTCGGCCAGGCGCCAGTCTAACTGCCGCACCCGTTTCCCTGTCGCGCACGCATCTGCCGGGTCGGCGCGGCTCGCCGTGGCGGGGCCGCCGGCGCCGCAGCGCAGCAGCGGGCCATTGCGGGGACGGTCTTCGACGGGCCGGCGCCGGCGCGGGTCGCCAGTACGGGGCCGGCGGGCTTATGCTGCCGGTCCCAGTCAGCAGGGCCGGAGCTCATCGCAGTGCATATTCCCAAATCATTACTCCTCGGGGCGCTCGCCGTCCTCTCCTTCGGCGCCGCGCTCGACATCGCGCAGGCCCAGTCGTTGCCCGCGGGCGCGTTCCAGGACCTGCAGTGGCGGATGGTGGGACCGTTCCGCGGTGGCCGGACGCGCGCCGTCGCCGGCGTTCCCACGCAGCCGAACGTGTTCTACGTCGGCGCGGTCAACGGCGGTGTCTGGAAGACCGACGATGCGGGGCGCACCTGGCAGCCCATCTTCGATGCCCAGCCGACCCAGTCGATCGGCGCGATCGCGGTCGCGCCATCCAACCCCGACATCGTCTACGTCGGTAGCGGCGAGGGGCTGTACCGGCCCGACCTGTCGGTGGGCGACGGCGTCTACCGATCGGCCGACGGCGGCCGGACCTGGGCGCATCTGGGCCTTGCCGGCGCGCAGCAGATCCCGGAACTCGCCATCGATCCGAAGAACCCCGACCGGCTGTTCGCCGCCGTGCTCGGACACCCCTACGGACCGAGCACGGAGCGCGGCATCTACCGCTCGCTGGATGGCGGCCACAGCTGGCAGCAGGTGCTGGCCCGCGACGAGAACACCGGTGGCTGCGCCGTCGTGATCGACCCGCAGCACCCCGAGATCGTCTATGCCGCCCTGTGGGAGGCCAGGCTCGGACCGTGGGAAGACAAGAACGAGTACAACGGCACCGGTGGGGGCGTGTACAAGTCGACCGATGGCGGCACGACGTGGCGCAAGCTCACGGCGGGTCTGCCCGCGAACCTGTCTCAAACCAACATCGAGATCGCTCGCAGCGCCCCGAACCGGCTGTTCCTCAGTGTCGCCACCAACGAGCCTGGCGACTACGCGTCTGCCGCAGGTCTTGGCGTGTTCCGTTCGGACGATGCCGGCGAGACGTGGACGCGGATCACGCAGGATCCCCGTCCGGCGCTGCGCATCGGCGGCGGTGACCTGGCGGTATTGCGCGTGGATCCGCAGAACGCGGATGTCGTCTACAGCGCCAGCATCGTCACGATGAAGTCGACCGACGGCGGCAAGACCTGGGCGACGCTGCGTGGCGCACCCGGTGGCGACGACTACCAGAACCTCTGGATCAGCCCGGTCGACCCCAAGGTCATCGCGCTGGTCGCCGACCAGGGCGCCGTCGTCACCGTCAACGGTGGCCAGACCTGGAGTTCATGGTTCAACCAGCCCACCGCGCAGCTCTACCATGTCGGCATCGCACCCTCGTTCCCGTACCGCATCTGCTCGGGCCAGCAGGAAAGCGGCTCGGTCTGCATCTCCAGCCGCGGCAACGACGGCATGGTCACGGTTCGCGACTGGCACCCGGTCGGCGTAATCGAGTACGGCTATGTCGCGCCGGATCCGCTCGATCCCGACGTCGTCTACGGCGCGGGCCGCAACGAGGTGTCGAAGTTCCACTGGTCCACCGGGCAGGTGCAGAACGTCACGCCGCTGCCGCTGCGTGGCAACGCGCGCGTGGATCGCACCGAGCCCCTGCTGTTCTCGCCGCTCGACCCGCACACGCTCTTTTACGCAGCGAACGTCCTGTATCGCACGACCGACGGCGCCGCGCACTGGGAGGCGATCAGCCCGGACCTGACGCGCGCCGAACCGGGCGCGCCGCCGAGCGTAGGAAAGCTCTACCCCGCCGGTGCCGAGCGCCAGCGCGGCGCGATCTACGCGGTCGGCGTCTCGCCGCTGCAGGCGAACACGCTCTGGGCCGGCACGGACGATGGCCTGGTGTGGGTCACGCGCGATGGCGGCAAGCACTGGAACGACGTGACGCCACCGGCATTGACACCCTGGAGCAAGGTCACGCAGATCGAGGCATCGCACTTCGACGCCGACACTGCCTACGTGTCGGTCAGCCGGTTCCGGATCGACGATCGCCGGCCGTACGCGTACCGGACGCGCGACGGCGGCAAGAGCTGGCAGGCGATCAGCGACGGACTGCCGTCCGATGCCCCGGTCAATGCCGTGCGCGAGGATACTCACCGCGCAGGTCTGCTGTTCGCCGCGACCGAGTCGGCGGTATGGGTCTCGCTCGACGCGGGCGATCACTGGGACTCGCTGCAGGCGAACCTGCCGCACACCTCGATGCGCGACCTGGCGATCCACGAGGACGACTTGATCGTCGCCACGCACGGGCGCGGGTTCTGGATTCTCGACGACATCGCGCGGCTGCGCGAGTTATCACCGGCCCACCTGCAGGACGTGTTCATGCCGACCCCGGCACCGGCGTGGCGCGCGATGCGCAGCACCTGGTCCGATACGCCGATCCCGCCCGATGAGCCGACGGCCGCCAATCCACCGGCCGGCGCGGTGCTCGAGTACTACCTGCCGCGGGATGTCCAGGGCATCGTGAGCCTCGAGGTGCTCGATGCGGACGGCGCGCTCGTGCGCCGCTATGCGAGCAACGATCCGCTGACGCCGTCGGCCGAGGAGCTCGCCGCCCAGCTGATCCCACCGTACTGGGTGGCGACCCCGACGCGTCTGGCGACGAGCGCCGGCATGCATCGCTGGGTCTGGGACCTGCATTACGCGGCGCCGCTGGCGACGACCCACGGCTATCCGATCAGTGCTGTGCCGCATGCGACGCCGCGGGGTCCCGAAGGCCCCCGGGCGCTGCCCGGCAAGTACCGTGTGCGCCTCTCGGTGGCGGGACGCAGCAGCGAGGTGCCGCTGCTCGTGCGCGCCGATCCGCGGGTCCTCACCGATGGCGCATCCCTCGCGGCGCAGCTGCGCCTGGCGCAGAAGCTCGTGGGCCTCGTAAGCGATAGCACGCGCGCGCTCCTGGAGGCCACTTCAGTCCGCGAGCAGGTGAAGGCGCTGAAGGCAGACGCGAAGCTCGCGGGCGCACTGCAGGAGTTCGACGCGGGCGTGGCGAAGCTGCTGGAGGCACCGATGCCCGTCCCGGTCGACGCGCCGCGCCTGCTGCCGGCGCTGCAGGATGACTTCGCGTCACTGTATGCGGAAGTGACTCGTTCGGACGCGGCCCCGACGGCGGCGCAGGTCGCCGCGGTCACCGCCACCGAGGCCGCGTTCGCGGCGCCGCAAGCGGCATGGGCGAAGCTGCGGGTCGGGATCCCCGCGCTCAATGCGCGCCTGAAGGCCGCGCACCTCGCGCCGATCCGGCCGGAGCAACTGCCGGCGCGCGACCTGAACTCGGCGAACGAGGAGTAGCGGCGCGCCCGCGCGCTTTCGGGCGCGCGGGCCTGGTCAGGCCGTCTGGTCGCCGCACCGGGTCGGTCACCTCGCAACCCAGTCGGCGTGGCCCACCGGATCGCGGTGGCAGGAGCTTCGGCAAGTCGGATCTCGGGAGAGGCCAGTGGACTCCACGCTCAATTTCCTGCTGTCGGTGGCAGCGGTCACGGCGACGCTCGCCGGCAGCGTGCCCGAGGCCGGTTGGCCTGCGTACGGTGGCGATGCGGGGGGTACGCGTTACTCGCCGCTGACCCAGATCACACCGAGCAACGTGCGCGACCTGCGCGTGGCGTGGACTTTTCGCACCGGCGAGATGGGCGAGGGCGTCAAGGACTGGGATCGCTCGGCATTCGAGGCGACTCCCATCCTGTACGACGGCACGCTCTACCTGACGACCAGCAGCACCGACGTCATCGCGGTGGACGCCGCGAGCGGTCGGCAGCGCTGGCGCCATGCGAGCCACAGCCGCCGTGAGCTGCACTACTCGGATGGCGTGTCGCGCGGCGTGTCGCTGTGGGTGGACGAGGCGCTGCCGGGTGGCGCGGTCTGCCGCGCCCGCATCTACGCCCCCACGCTCGACGGGCGACTGCTGGCGCTGGATGCGGCGACGGGGAGCGCCTGCCTGGATTTCGGTGAGCGTGGCGCGGTCAATCTGCTCAAGGACATCCGCTCGCAGTTCCGGGAGGGCGACGAATGGCGCGACTACCTGGTGACATCGCCGCCCGCCGTCCTCGACGGCAAGGTCATCGTCGGCTCGTCGATCGGGGACAACCGGGCGGTGCTGGAAGAGTTGGGCACGGTGCGCGCGTTCGATGCCCGTAGCGGCGCGCTGGTCTGGAGCTGGGATCCGATACCACGCGATCCCTCCAATCCGGTGTACAAGGACTGGAGTCCCGACAGCCTCAAGGTGGCGAGCGCCGCCAACGCGTGGGCGCCGCTGTCGGTCGATCCGCAGCGGCACCTCGTGTTCGTTCCGACAGGTTCCGCGAGCCCCGACTTCTACGGTGGCGAGCGGCCCGGGGACAACCGCTGGGCGAACTCCATCGTCGCCCTCGACGGCGGTACCGGCCGGCTGCAGTGGGGTCAGCAGCTCGTGCATCACGATCTGTGGGACTACGACCTGGCATCGCAGCCGACTCTGGTCGACCTCGTCCATGAGGGCAGGCACCTCGAGGCCGTCATCCAGGCCACGAAGACCGGCTTTCTCTACACATTCGATCGCAGCAACGGCACGCCGGTCTTTCCGATCGTCGAACGACCCGTCCCGCAGGACGCGGTGCCGGGCGAACATCCGTCCCCGACCCAGCCCTATCCGATCGCGCCGCCGGCACTGGCGCGCCAGGCGCCGATCACGGCGGAGGATGCGTGGGGCGTGGCGTGGTTCGACACACGCGAGTGTCGCAGGCGTATCCAGAGCTACCGATCGGAGGGGATGTTCCAGCCGCCGGCGATTAAAGACTCCCTCATGCAGCCTGGCAATGCCGGCGGCTCCAACTGGGGTGGAATCGCCTTCGACCCAAACCGGCAGGTCGCGGTGGCCAATACGATCAACCTGCCCTTCGTCGTTGCGCTCGTTCCGCGCGCCAGGCTGCACGACGAGGCGGCCTCTGGCCGATACCCCGATGCCGAATTCGCACGGCAGAGAGGCACGCCCTTCGGCATGCGGCGCGGCGCGTTCAAGTCCGCCCTCGGCATCCCGTGCGTGAAGCCGCCGTGGGGCCAACTGTCGGCCGTGGACATGGTCCACGGCACCATCAAGTGGCAGATACCGCTCGGCGACACGCCGTTCGTCCCATTGAATCTGGGCATGCCCGGCCTCGGCGGA
>JANXQL010000082.1 GCA_025356815.1 Pseudomonadota bacterium | reverse complement strand
GGCAGCGATCGAGGCGGCGCCCGCCCACGACTCGACCTTGGTGTTGGTCGGCTGCGCCATCGAGGCGAGCCACTTGTCGCCCATGGCGGCGACGCCGAGCTTGGTCAGCGAGTTGGCGCGAAGCTCCGTGTCGCCGGCGGGCGCGCCGTTCGCACGCAGGATGTGTGCAGTGAGGGCGATCGCAGCGCTGTCGCTCAGCGTGTGCGGTGCGGTCGGGGGCATCTTCGTGCTGATCTGCGTGAAGATGTCGCCGGCCGTGTGCTCGCCCCACTTTGCGAGAAAGTTCGGCCCTGCCAGTTCCGGGCCGTGCCCGGTTCCCTTCAGTGTGAAGTGATGACATTCACTGCATGCGATGTCGAAGGTGCGCTTGCCGTCGTTCGCTTGTGCTTCGGTATAGATGCCAGCCGCCGCCGCCGCCGCCGCCGCCGCCGCCGTCGTTGCGAGTGCGGACGTCGTCAGGGCGAACAAGCTGAGCGCGATTCCGATTCTGTCTGTCATGTGACCTTTGCCTGCAGGAGGAAGCGTTCTTGTTCGGCCGAACGCAGACGGGAAGCCTTCGTTCGGTCGAGTATAGATTTGCGCTTGGTAGCAGCCAACAAGAAAGTTCTGCACCTCGGGCATGGCGGATGCTGTGCTGCACCATGGCGCGGGCGCAAAAAAGGGCGGGTGCCGAAGCGCCCGCCCTCAGATTGCCGTCCTTTCCAGACGCGGTCAGTGTGACGCGAGGCCCTTGAACTCGACGGTCACCCGGCGATTCTCCGCGCGGCCGGCAGGTGTGCCGTTGCTGGCGATCGGGTGCTCCTCTCCAAAGCCCTCGGCCGTCAGCATCGAGGCCTGGATTCCGTGCGCGACCAGGTAATCCTTGACGGTCTGTGCGCGCTGCTCGGACAGCTTCTGGTTGTACTCGGCCTTGCCCACCGAGTCCGTATAGCCCCGGATCGCGACCGTGCCGCAGTTGCACTTCTGGATATTGACCACCGCACTGTCGAGGATCGCAGTCGAGGACGCCTTCAGCTTGGCCGATGCCGTCTCGAACTGAACACCCTTGAGCACCACCTCGTGCGCCGGCGGCGGCGGCGGGGCAACCGGCGCCGGGGTCGGTAGCGGCGTCGGAGCCGCCAGCGGTGCCGGAGCGGCGATCGCCTTCGCCACCGGTGCGTCGCCCCCGAAGTTGTGTACGAACCGCACACCAAACACACGTGGCGCAACCGGCGTGGCGTAGGTCCAGAGTCCGCCGAAGCCTACCGCGGCCCCGACGTCATATGCTTGCGTCCAGGCATCGTTCTTGGACAAATTCAAGCCGTACACGCTGTAGGTCGTTTGGCCGTGCTTGTAGTTGAAGGAGGCGTTGACGATGTTCTGATGAGCGTTGTGGCCCTGTGGCGAGTTGAGGAACGTGAGCTCCTCAGGACCGACGTAGTGGTAGTCGACCTGCACGTTCGCCATGCCCTCGCCGATACCCCACTCGTAATTCGGGGTCAGTGTGGCCGTGACCGGTGGCGCGCGACGAAGGTGAATGAAGGAAAGGTCGGTTTGGCTGACCGGGTCGGGCAGCTTGTCGTACTTGCCGTGCAAGTACCCGATGTTGCCGGCGACCGTAAACCCAGCCGCAATTTGTGCGGCCACGTCAAGTTCGACACCCTGAATCGTCGCTGAGGCAGCGTTGATCACAAGCGTCTGCTGGCCGGTCCCGCTGTTCGTCGGAACGCTTTCTTCCTCCTGCTTGTTCTTGTACTTCATCAAGAAGACCGACGCGTTGATGCGCAGGCGGTGCTGGAAGTACTCAGCCTTCCAACCCAGCTCGAAGTTATCGACCTTCTCCGGATCGTACGGCGTTGATGCCGCCTCGAACGTGCCCGGGCGGCCGTCGAAGCCACCGGCGCGGAAGCCCTGCGAGTAGAGAGCGTACGCCATCATGTCCGGCGTGAAGCGGTACTTCACGCTGATCTTCGGCGTGAACTGCGACCAGGAACGCTCGAACGGCGTTGCCAGGTTGCCGCCGACGGGGAGGCCTGCCGCCACCATGCCGGCGTCGATGACGCCACTCGTCTTCTTGTCCTTCGTATAGCGTCCGCCGACGGTGAGTGTCCAGGCGTCGGCGAACTTGTAGTCGCCCTCGAAGAACGCGGCGTAGGAGTCGGTGTGCTGCTCGACAGTCTGCGGTACCTGGAACACCGTTCCAGCTGGATACCCGTACAGGAAGTCCACGAAGCCGATGTAGCTGAGCAGGTCGATCCGGTAGGCTGAATTCCAGCCGTAAAGGCCGACCGTGTACGACAGCGGGCCGCTGTCGGCGTGGGTGAGGCGCAGCTCATGGCTGTGCTGATGGTAGGTCGCCGGACGATCGGTCGAGTACAGCTGCAGCGGCGTACCGTCCCAGTCCTGATGCGCGGCCTCATCCGTCTTGAAGTAGCCGAACAGGTAGTCGAGCTTGTAGCCAGGTGCGAGATCGTACTGGGCATGCAGGGTATGCATGTCCGAATTGAAGTAGGCGGATTTGGGCGCGTCGTTTGCGAGCGTGACGTATCGGTTTCCGCCCTGTGGCGAGGTGACCGAATTCGCGCACTGGTTGTAGTAGAAGCACCACACCTGGTTCGGTTGCGCGACGTTCAGCTGGATGTCCGTGTCCTGATCCTGCCAGCTGCGATCGAAGCGATAGGTGATCGACAAGCCATCAATCGGCTTCCAGAGGAAGCTCGGTGAGAATGACTTGTAGTGCTGACCGCCGACGCTCGTGTGCGTCGTCGAGTCGTAGTAGTAACCATCTCGCTCGCGGCTGGCAGCGCCGAGCTTCACTGCAAACATGTCGCCGATCGGCAGATTGATGTAGCCGTCAAGTTGGGTATCCCGGTACTCGGCAATGCCGAATCGGACGCTGCCGCTCACGCCGTCCGTCGACGGGGAAGTTCGGGTGACGTTGATGACGCCACCAATCGCATTGCGACCGAACAGCGTTCCCTGCGGGCCGCGCAGAATTTCCATCGACTGCAGGTCGAGCGCCTTAATCATTGCGCCCGAGTTCGCGCCAATGAAGATGCCGTCGACGACGACGCCGACCGCGGGATCGAAGCTCTTTTCGACGTCGGTCGTGCCGATGCCGCGGATCGCGATTGCGGCCGGACTGCCGGGGCCCTGCTGCAGATCGTCGATCTGCACGTTTGGTGCTGAGTCGGCGAAGCTGCGCAAGTCAGTGTCGAAGCGCCTGGCGAGGTCCTTCGGGCTCAGTGCGCTGACCGATGCGGAGACGTCCTGCAGGTTCTCAGTACGCTTGCGGGCGGTGACGACCACCTCTTCAAGCACATTTTCCTCTGCGATGGCGATGCCTGTTGCGGCAACCGAGCCCAGCGCGAGCACTACCGCGATCGATCGACGAAGCCCAAAATTTGTCGTGCGCATCAGTCCTCCAAGAGAATTTTCATTGTCAAAATCAAGCTGATCGCTGTGGCGGACTGGGTCGGTTCCACCGTTGCTGATCCGAATGTAAGTGCCTTGCGACTCGCCGCCGAATTGTGGTTCGCTTAATACAAGGGGGGAAGCCGGCTATCGGAGACGGTGCCGCCGCCTATCGCCTGACTTTGCGCCGCCGGTCGCGCCGCGGAACCAGGAATGTTCATCCTGACAGCCGCCTCACTACTCTGCGTCGTATCGCCACCGGCCGCGCCGGGTTGTGAAACCGCGCTGTCCCGACTACCCCCGAGAATCATCGTCGCCACCCCGGCGCCAGCAGAATTCTGAAGGATCAGCCTACGCCATGGAGGTACATTAGACCGGTTGTTGGAGTGCAGCAAGTGCGTTCAGGTCGGCGTAAGTCAGGCGCCGGCCGATGCTCAGGTCCGCCCTGAATGGGCACTCTGGCGTCCGCCCGGAGTTGTGGCTGCGAGGGTCCGGCAGTTCGGTGCTGCGGTACCTCGGGGAGCCGCTTGGCTGGCAAGTCGTCCTGTAGCGAGGACGCAACAGACGCCGTTCCGCGGGACGAAGACTAGGCGGTGCCGCCTGCGGCGCGCCCGTTGCGATCGGCGGCGGGCATGCGATCACGGTAAGCGCTGCCAAAGGCGTAGCTATCCGCCCGCGCGAGTTCGTCGATCGGTGCCGTTGCGGCAGGCTCAATTACTAGCTGACAACAAGTAAACTGGGCTAGACTCTCGTGTATACAAGCATGTGTTGCGCCGAGCGGGCGGTCCCGCAGTCGCGGCGGCGGGGTCATCCGACTCCCCGTTGGGCGAGTGGGGGAGGCGTGCTTCTATCGGGGCCGATCACAGGCCGCAAGCGGACGCAGCGAATGACCCAAGAGACGGAACCGGAAGTCAAAGTCCACAGCGCCGCAGGCGTGGGCTGGATCGTCCTCAACCGGCCGGCGAGCATCAACGCGATCAACGACGCGATCCGCGCCGGCGTCCCGGCGGCGCTGGACGCGTTCGATCGGGATGACGAGGTCCGCGTCATCGTGCTGACAGGCAACGGTCCGCGCGGCTTTTGTGCCGGCGCCGACATCAAGGAAAGCAAGCCGATCGAGGGGCCGGTCGCTGCACGCCATCGATTGATGAAGGCTCCCTGGATTGAGTCGCTGGACCGGGTTTCAAAGCCGGTGATTGCCTCGATCCACGGCTACTGCTTCGGCGGTGGACTGGAACTCGCGCTCGCCTGCGACATTCGCATAGCGTCGGCCGATGCGCTGTTCTCGCTGCCCGAAACGGGCCTCGGGCTGATTCCCGGTGGGGGAGGCACGCAGCGTCTGCCGCGGCTCATTGGCCTTGCGAAGGCGTTGGACCTGTTGATCACCGGCGACCGGGTCGACGCGGCAGAGGCCCTGCGTTGTGGCCTGATCACGCGTTTGGTTGCTGAGCGCGAGGCACTAGCGACGGAAACCGAGGCATTGGCGATGCGCATAGCGACGCGGCCGGCGGTGGCGACGCGCTACGTCAAGGAAGCAGCCCGGGCCGGGCTGGATCTCGACCTGACGTCCGGGTTCCGGGTCGAGCGGGATCTTTTCTCGCTGTTGCTCTCCACCGAGGAGCGACTGGCGGCCGCTGCCGCGTTTAAGAACAAGCTAAAATGAACTGAGAGTCGGCCGTGAGGTCGCGGAGGACGATATGAGTGGAGCAGGGCCGGCCGACCGAGTAGTGGTTGTGGGCAGCGGACTTATGGGAACCGGCATCGCGCACGGTTTCGCGGCGGCGGGCTTTGCCGCCACGCTCGTCGACCTCGATGGCGCGGCGCTCGAGCGCGCCGTCGCCAGCATTCGCAAGATCTTTGCCGACGGCGTGCGGTTGGGGAAGGTGCCGGAAGCTGCAGCAGACGCTGCGGTGGCTCGGCTCGACACCCAGACCAGCCTTGCCACCGCGCTGACCGATCGCCCCGCTGTGCTGGTCGTCGAGACGGCGACCGAGGCGATGACCGCGAAAATTGCGATCGTTCGCGAGGCCGACCGGCTGCTGCCGGCGGATGCGGTCATCGCGACCAATACGTCGGCGCTCAGCGTCACCGAAATCGCGGCGGCGACTCAACGACCGGACCGCGTGTTGGGGATGCATTTCTTCAATCCCGTGCACAAGATGAAGCTGCTTGAACTCGTGCGCGCAGTCGGCACCAGTGAGGAAACGGTGGCGCGCGCGCGCGCTTGGGGGGAGGCGCTGGGCAAGACCACGATCCTGGTCAACGAGGCGCCGGGCCTCACCACCAGCCGCATGTCGGCCATGATGGGCAACGAGGCGATGTACATGCTGATGGAAGGCGTCGCCAGCGCCGAGGACATCGACACGGCACTGCGGGTTGGCTTCAACCATCCCATGGGTCCGCTGGAACTGGGCGATCTCACCGGCTGGGATACCCGCCTCGCGGTGCTGAAGTACTTGCACGAAACGCTGGGCGAGAAGTTCAGGCCCTGCCCGCTGATCCAGAAGATGGTCAAGGCTGGCCGAACCGGTCGCAAGTCCGGCAAGGGAGTCTACGAGTACGTCGACGGCCAGCGAGTTCCGGGCTCCGGCCTGAAGGCCCGCTGATGCGCAACGTCGTCATCGTGGCCGCGGCGCGTACGCCGATCGGTCGCTTCAAGGGCTCGTTCTCCGACATTCGAGCGGACCATCTCGGCGCGGCCGTGCTGAACGATCTGGTTCGTCGCGCGGCAGTACAGCCGGCCAATGTTAACGACGTGATCTTTGGCTGCGTCACGCAGATCGGCGAGCAGTGCGGCAACATCGCCCGCACCTCGCTGCTCGGTGCCGGCTGGCCGGAGACCATCCCGGGAATGACCGTGGACCGCAAGTGCGGCTCTGCCGAGGCCGCGATCCATACCGCCTACGCGCAAATCGCCGCCGGCGTGGTCGATGTCGTGGCCGCCGGCGGTGCGGAGAGCATGACCCGTGTGCCGATGGGTAGCAACCGCGACCTGCACGGCAAGCCGTTCGGCTGGAAGCTGACTGAGCGCTTCGAAATGGTTTCGCAAGGCGAGGCGGCCGAGCGGGTTGCCGATCAGTGGGGCATCACGCGCACGGACCTTGACCAGTTCGCGGTCGACAGCCACGCCCGCGCCGCAGCAGCGGCCGATCACGGGTATTTCGCCAAGGAGATCGTTCCCATCCGCCTTGCGGACTGGAGCGAGGCACGCGATGGCGACCCGGCGGCAGTGCTCTCCCATGACGAGACCATCCGTCGCGGGACGAACCTCGAGAAGCTCGCGACGCTCAAGACGAGCTTTCGGCCGGACGGCAAGATTACGGCGGGGAATTCCTCGCAGATCTCCGACGGCGCGGCCGCCCTGCTGCTGATGGCCGAAGACGTCGCCAAGCAGCGTGGCATCGCGCCGCTGGCGCGCATCCGCGCGGTCGCGGTCGTGGGCTCGGATCCAACCTTGATGTTGACCGGCCCGGTCGCTGCGACGCGCAGGGTCCTCGATCGGGCGGGACTCACGGCGTCCGACATCGATCTGTTCGAGGTCAACGAGGCGTTCGCCTCGGTACCGCTGATGTGGATGAAGGAGATCGGCGTCTCCCACGACCGACTGAACGTGAACGGGGGTGCCGTGGCCCTCGGCCACCCGCTCGGTGGCAGCGGTGCCCGGATCATGACGACGCTCGTGCACGAGTTGGCCCGGCGTGGTGGGCGCTTCGGGCTGCAGACAATATGCTGTGCCGGGGGGCTTGCGACAGCGACCGTGATCGAGCGGCTGTCCTGATCTGTGCGAATTGATGATCGTCAGAACTATGTTGGTCGCTCGCCGGTGCGGGCGACTCCCGGGGGGCGAAAGATGAGATTTCTCGCATTGCTGCTGGTGTTCGCGGGCGTCGTGGCCGCGCCCCAGGTCCGCGCTGATGACGATGGTGGTCGCGCCAAACACACGCGACACCCGGTGCCTGCCGTGGTTGTCGATCGCGAGGCTATGCCGGGCGCGCCGGTTTACCACGTTGTCTGCGCCCAGTGTCACGACAAGGCGGTGTTCAAGGCGCCGGCGAAGTCGTTCCTGAGCATGATGGCTCCCGAAACGATCTACGCCGCCCTCAGCGCCGGCCAGATGCGCGAGCAGGCGTCGAAGCTCACGGACGAGCAGAAACGCGTCGTCGCCGAATACGTCGGCGACGCGACGCTTGCGCAGGCACTGCGGGCAGCTCAGCCGCCGATGTGTGCGAAGAACAATCGTTCGGTCGATCTGAAGTCGCCCGCAAGGCTGTATGGCTGGGGCGCGGACCTAGAGAACAGCCATTCGATCCCTGGCGAGGTCGCAGGGCTCGCGGTCAGCCAGATTCCGCGGCTCAAGCTCAAGTGGGCATTCGCCTATCCGGCGGCACAGCGCGCGCGGTCGCAGCCGACGGTCGCGATGGGGACCCTTTTCGTCGGTAGCCAGGACGGCACGGTTTACGCCCTGGATGCCAGATCGGGCTGTGTGCGCTGGACCTTCCGGGCCTCTGCGGAGGTGCGCACGCCTGTCGTGCTCTCGCATGACGATACGGCTGCGATGCACGGACATGCGCCGATGGCATTCTTCGGCGATTTGATCGGACGCGCGTATGCCCTCGACGCCAGCAACGGCAAGCTGTTGTGGAAGTCGTCGGCCGTCGACGATCACCCGACCACCACGATCACCGGCGCGCCGGTCTATCACGAGGGCCGCGTGTACGTGCCAGTGTCGTCTCTTGAGGAGGCCGCAACGGTGGCGGGCTACGAGTGCTGCACGTTCCGTGGTTCGGTCGTCGCTTTAGACGCGCTCACCGGCAGTCAAGTCTGGAAGCGCTATACGATCGACGCGGTACCGACCCAGGTCGGCACAACCAAGACCGGTACGCGCATGTTCGGACCCAATGGCGCGGCAGTTTGGAACTCGCCGACCATCGACGCCAAGCGCGGCGTGCTCTACGTTGGCACTGGCGACAACTACAGCGATCCTGCGAACGATCGCAGCGACGCGGTCATCGCGATGGACCTGAAGAGCGGCGAAATCCGCTGGACGCACCAGATGGTGGCCGGCGATGCCTGGAACGTCGGCTGCATCCTTGCCAACGACGTTTGCCCCGAGAAGCCGGGTCCGGACTTCGACATTGGCGCCGGTACGACGCTAGTGCACGCGAAAGACGGGCGCGACATCGTCGTGGCAGGCCTCAAGAGCGGCCACGCCATCGCAGTGGACGTGGACAACCCGAGCAAGGCGTTGTGGTCAACTCGACTGGGCCGAGGTGGCATCGAGGGTGGCATCCAGTTCGCGCTGGCGCACGACGCCAATAGCGTCTATGTCCCGGTCGCGGACATGCAGATCCACGACAACAGCACGCCGAGCGAGCCGCCGCATCCGGGCCTGTACGCGCTCGATCCGCAGACCGGCGCCCTGAAGTGGTCCGCCGTCGCCAAGGACGAGCACTGCGCCGGCAAGAAGGACTGCGACGCCGGCATCCTGTCCGCGGTCACCGTAATTCCCGGCGCCATTTTCGCAGGTCACATGGATGGGCGCCTGCGTGCCTACGAGGCGGCTACAGGCAAGGTGCTCTGGGAGGCCGACACCGCCGGCAGCTTCAAGGCCACCTCGGGTGCGACCGCGACCGGCGGGTCTGTGGGCGGCGGCGGGCCGATGGTGGTCGGCGGCACGGTCTACGTGAACTCCGGGTACGGGATCTATTGGCACATGCCCGGCAACGTGCTTCTTGCGTTCTCAGTGGACGGGAAGTAGCTGGACCGCCAGACTGTCCCGATGTACGCCACGACCCCTCTATCTTGACCACCAAGCGCACGAACAAGCCGATTGCAGCGGCCGCTTCGGCACCGCCGGCGGCTGCGCCGAAGGTGCGACGGCGCCAGGCGGACAGGTCGGCGCTGTCAGACCGACTGCTGACCGAGGCCGCGATCGACCTGCTGGTCGAGTCGGGTGTGCAGGGCACGACGCTCCAGGCAGTGGGCGAGCGCGCCGGCTACAGCCGCGCACTGGCGACCCATCGCTACGGCTCCAAGGCCGGGCTCTTCGGGCAGGTGCTCAAGGATGCGAGCGCCGACTGGCTTGAGCGGATGCAGAAGGCCGTGGGGCGGCTCACTGGTGCGGACGCGCTGTGCGCCGCTACCGATGCGACCTATCGGTTCATCCGCGAGCGCCCGAACGAGGTGCGCGCGATGTACCTGCTCTGGTTCCAGAGCATTGACCCTGGCGCCATCTACCGTTCAAATCTTGCCAACGTCCATCGCGCGCAGCGCAGCGACGTCGCCCAGTGGATTCTCGCCGGCCAGACCAAGGGCGAGGTCAACCCGGCCGTCAATCGGCACCGGCTCGCCGAGCAGTACTGCGCCTGTATGGCCGGTATCGCCTACCAGTGGCTAGCTAATCCGGAGATGCCGCTCGCGGCCATGTACCGCCAGCTGAAGGACGACATGCGCTCGCGGCTGCAGCCGGAGCCCGCCGGACGGGCGGGGCGCTCGCGAGGCTGAGTCGGCTCTCCGGTCACGTTCGGTGCCCGCCCGCCAGTAACCATGACTCCGACATTGCAAAGACTGACGGTCGCACGCTTACCGACGATATTCGGTGCGTTCGACATCTATGGCTATCAGGCGCCAGACGGCGGCGACGAGCACGTCGCGCTTGTCTGCGGGACGTTTCGCCCAGGCGAGCCGGTGCTGGCGCGGATCCATTCGGAATGCCTGACCGGGGAAGTCTTCGGCTCGCTCCGGTGCGACTGCCGGGCGCAGCTTGAACTCGCCCTTCAGCGCATATCGACCGAGGGCTGCGGCGTGCTCATCTACCTGCGCGGCCACGAAGGGCGGGGGATTGGCCTCATCAACAAATTGCGTGCCTATGCGCTGCAGGATCTGGGTCGCGATACGGTCTGCGCCAACAGCGACCTGGGACTGCCCGTCGATGCCCGCGAGTACACGATTGCCGCCGAGATCCTGAGAGATATCGGCGTGCGCCGACTACGACTGATGACCAATAATCCCGACAAGATCCGCGCGATGCAGGCGGAAGGAATTGAGGTTACCGAGAGAGTGCCCTTGGTGTCGGTGCCGACGTCGGACAACAGCGCCTACCTGCAGACTAAGCAGGACAAGCTCGGCCACATTCTCGTGGGCCTGCGTGGAACGTCGTCGCGCTGACTCCTACCTTTGCGAATGGTCTGCTGACTGGGGTGACTGCGCCTCGCCGTCCCGTGAGTCTAGCGCGAGCGATGCCCCCGC
The DNA here is from genome assembly GCA_025356815.1 of Pseudomonadota bacterium. Taxonomy (GTDB): domain Bacteria; phylum Pseudomonadota; class Gammaproteobacteria; order Steroidobacterales; family Steroidobacteraceae; genus CAIKZZ01. The sequence goes on along the minus strand of JANXQL010000082.1, from coordinate 4,516 downwards.
GTGGTTCACCGGCAAACCGACACAGGATGGTTACCGAGGTTCCGTACATGAAGGCGCTCGTCTGCTCGGAGTTCGGCCCGCTGGAGAAACTCGAAATCCGCGACATGCCCTGCCCGAAGCCGGGTCCCGGCCAGGTCCGGATCGACGTCAAGGCGGCGGCGCTGAACTACCCCGATGCGCTCATCGTTCAGGGGCTGTACCAGACCCGACCCGCGCTGCCCTTCGTGCCAGGGGCTGAATTCGCAGGCCTCATCAGCGCCGTCGGGTCCGGGGTCACCGAATTCAGGCTTGGCGATGCCGTCGTCGCGTTCGGTAGCGGCGGCTTCGCCGAAGAGGCGGTGGTCGACGCGAGCGCGGTCATGCCACTGCCGGCAGGCATGGAGCCGGTAGAGGGCGCGGCGTTCTTCCTGACCTACTGCACGTCGCTTCACGGCCTCAAGGATTGCGGGCGTCTGCTGCCGGGGGACGTGCTGCTCGTGCTTGGCGCTGCGGGCGGCGTCGGAATCGCGGCCGTGGAGATCGGCAAGGCCATGGGCGCCACGGTGATCGCGGCGGCGTCCAGTGCGGAGCGCCTCGCGCTCTGCCAGCGACTCGGTGCGGATCACCTGATCGACTACGAGCGGGAGACGCTGCGCGATCGCTGCGACACGATCACCTCGCGCAAGGGCGTCGACGTCGTCTACGACCCGGTCGGCGGGGCGTACACCGAACAGGCGTTCCGCGCGCTGGGGTGGCGGGGTCGACATGTCGTCGTCGGATTCGCCTCGGGAACGATCCCCAGTGTGCCCGCGAACCTCGCGCTGCTGAAGGAACGCTCTCTGGTCGGTGTCTACTGGGGCGAATCGATTCACCGGGCGCCACGAGAACACGCCGCGAACGTGGCGCAGCTGCTGGACTGGTACCGCGCCGGCAAGGTGCGACCCGTCATCACCGAGACCCTGCCGCTTGCCGGGCTCGTTGGCGCGATGCGCCGCATCCACTCGCGGCGCGTCCTGGGCAAGGTCGTCGTGCTGCCGGAGGCTTGACACCCGGCCGGGTCGGTGAAGATCGCGACCTCGGGGAGGTCGTGGCCGTGCACAATACGGGCGTTGCCGGGCTGCACGCTCGCGGTGACGGAGCCCGATGAACAGAAGATCCCCTTCCGACCCGCCTGACGAGCCGGCCCACGCGACGTTCGCGCCCAAGGTCGTGCCGGCTGCTGCGCGCGCGCCCAGTCGACTGCAGCGCAAGTTCAACAAGCTCGTCGAGCAGCTCACCCAGCAGCGTCGCGAGCTCGAGCGCTGGCAGCTGTTCCGCGAGCACTATCAGCGTCGACTCGTGAAGGACTACCAGCCGCTCGCGCAGCGGTTGCGCGAGCGGCGCGTCGCGATGGTGACGCTGCTGGATCGGGCGATGGACGGTCGCGAGCTCGGGAAAAGGCAGCGGGACAAGGTCGAGGAGATCCTGCGACAGATGCTCGGCGAGCTGCTCGCCGAATCCGAGGACGAGGAGCTGATCCGGGTCCACGACAAGTATGCCGAGGTCGGCTACCGGGAGCGGCAGCTGGACCGTATGGCCGAGATGCGCAGCCTCGCGAGCGAGGAGTTCGGGATCGACGTCGACGCCTACGACGGTGCCGACGAGCCGGACGAATTGGCGCAGTGGCTCAAGGAGCAGTTGCGAGGCGAGAGGCCGGGCGGCGACGCGGAGCCCGCCGAGGAGCCGCCGCAGGGGGCAAAAGCCAACAAGCGTGCGGCGGCGCGCGCTGAGGTGGCGGAAGGGGGGGCCCGGGCGGTTCGCGACGCCTTCCGCAAGCTCGCAAGCGAGCTGCATCCCGATCGCGAGCCGGATGCGACCGAGCGTGCGCGCAAGACGGAGCTGATGAAGGAGGTCAATCAGGCGTACAAGGACGCCAACCTCCTCGCCCTGCTCGAGCTGCAGCTGCGCGTCGAGCAGCTCGACCCGGGGGGGCTCGCGGACCTGGCCGATGAGCAGCTGCGCCACTACATCCATGTCCTCGAGGAACAGGAACGCGGCCTCGCCGACGAGATCGACGAGCTGATCGAGCCGTTCACGCTGGCACTCGGAGGATCCGCGCCGAGGAGGCTGACGCCGGACATGGTGCAGCGCGCGTTGGAGACCGACATCCGCCACCTGAAGGGCGTGCTGCGCGAGGTCGAGACCGATCTGAAGCTGCTGCAAGACATCCGCGTGCTCAAGAGCAGCCTGTCACAGGTTCGGATGGCGACGCCCGGCGATGATGACGATGATGAGCCGTGGGATGCGTACGAAGGGCGCCGACGCCCCCGTGGGGGGCGCCGGCGGTCATAGGAAGCTGGGATCCCGGGTTACTTCTGCTCAGCGTAGATCTTGATCAGCCGGTAGAGGAACTCGCGACCCTCGAGCAGTGACTTCACGCCAATGTACTCGTTCAGGCCGTGGATGTGGCCCAGGTCCGGACCCACGAAAACCGGCTCGATGCCGTAGGTCGGGATGCCGACGGCGTTGGTGAACTCACCGTCCGTCGCCCCCGCCTGCAGGATTGGCAGCACCGGGACGCCGGGCCAGAACTCGGCGGTCAGCTTCTCGACCGGACCGAGAATCGCGGGCGTCAGCGGTGGCGCCGCGGCGGTCGGGCCGCGTGTCTCCTGCGTGGTCACCTTCACTGCCGGGTCGCCGGCGAGCTCCGCGAGCTTCGCGCGCACCGCCTCCGGTGTGACGCCCGGGAAGATGCGGCAGTTGACGTTCGCGCGCGCGCGTTGCGGCAGAGCGTTGGTTGCGTGCCCCGCATCGAGCAGCGTCGCGACGCAGGTCGTGCGCAGGGTGGCGTTCCAGCTGGGATCCTTGTTCGCCACCACTGCGATCGCGGCCGCGTCATCGGGACTCTTCAGGAACGCGTTCATCGCATTGGAGACGGCGGTTTCGCCGTTTGCGGCCTGGATCTTCGCCATGCCGGTGAAGTAGGCGCGGTTCGCATCGTTGAACTGCGTCGGGAAGTCATAGGCACCGATCCTGGTCAATGCCGCGGCGAGGCGGTAGATCGCATTGTCCTTGATCGGGCGCGAACTGTGGCCGCCGGGGTTGGTCACTTCGAGCTGGTAGTTCTGCGGAAACTTCTCGCCCGCCTCGACGTCGAGCGAGATCCGATTGCCCGCGGCGTCGAGTTCGCCGGAGGCGCCCTCGTTGATGGCGAACGCGGCATCGATCAGTTCGCGGCGGTTCGTGGTCAGCCACTCAGCGCCGTTGAACGCACCGGCGGTTTCCTCTCCACAGGTCAGCGCGACCTTGAGCGTGCGCCGCGGCACGTAGTGTTCCGCCTTGTAGCGGATCAGCAGATCGACCCAGATCGAGGCCTCGGCCTTGTCGTCGCTCGCGCCGCGCGCGTAGAAGGAACCGTTCTCCTCGACCAGTGTGAACGGGTCGCGCGTCCAGTCCTCGCGCTTGGCCTCGACGACGTCGATGTGCGCCATCAGCAGCACGGCTTTCTGGGCCGTCTCGCGGCCCGGGTACACGGCGACCAGGCCGCCTTCCTTGGGATGATTCGGGGCGGCGTACAGGTGCAGGTCGCTTTCGGGGAAGCCAGCGGCCTTCAGGCGCGCGGCCATCCGTTCGGCGGCAAGCGTGCAGCTGCCGGCGGAAAGGGTTGTGTTGGTCTCCACCAGCTCCTTGTACAGCGAGCGGAAGCGCTGCTCGCCCGCGGGTGTGTCTTGGGGCGGGGCGGCGGCGGCCGTCAGCGTGATCAGCGAGGCGGCCAGTGCGAGGAGGCGCTTCATATCGATCTCCATGGGGGACTTTGGATTAGACGACGGCAGACCGCATCTCGCAATGGCCGGCCGGGGGGAGGTCAGGGACGACCGGCGAACTGGTGACGAAGGTCGGTCAGCGTGCCCTGGATGTGCCGTGCGAGCAGGCACTCGACCCGCTTCTCGTCACGGGCGAGCCAGGCCTCCAGCAGCTGCCGGTGCTCGAGGTGGGCACGGGCATCACGGCCTGCGGGCTCGAGGTGGGCGACAACGTAGCGCTCGGCGAGGATCGCGAGACGTTCGACCAGCTGCGTGGTCAGCAGCCGGCGGGCGGGACGCACGAGCTGCGTATGGAAGTGGCGATTGCTGACTGCCACGTCGGCGAGGTTGCGTTCGGCGGCCGTCTCGAGCGTGTTGAAGGCATTCTGGGCGCCGTGGCGCTCGGCATCGTCGGCAACCCGGGCCGCGAACGCCGCGGCGCGCGGCTCGATGCTCAGGCGCAGCGCGAAGATCTCGTCCGCCTGCGCGCTCGACATCGACTGCACGACGTAGCCGCGGTTCGCGTGGCTGACCAGCAGCCCGTCCTGCTCGAGGCGGCCCAGTGCCTCGCGCACCGGGATCTTGCTGATGCCGAGCGCACCCGCGAGGGCGTCCTGGCGGATGGGCTCGTCACCGGCCAGCTCGCCCTTGACGATCTTCTCTCGGACGATCTCGAACACCTGCTCGGCGAGCGTGCGGACAACGATGCTCATGCGGGTGAATCAGGCGCCTTTGTTCGCGCTCAGCGACGGCCG
>JANXQL010000076.1 GCA_025356815.1 Pseudomonadota bacterium | reverse complement strand
TTCTGCGAGTGGAAGTGCCCCGTGCACAACTACATCCCGAACTGGCTCAAGCTGATCGAGCAGGGCAAGCTGTTCGAGGCGGCTGAGCTGTCGCACAAGACCAATTCGCTGCCGGAGATGTGTGGCCGAATCTGCCCGCAGGACCGCCTGTGCGAGGGCGCCTGCACGCTCAATGACGGGCTCGGCGCGGTCACGATCGGTTCGATCGAGAAGTACATCACCGACGAGGCGCTCAAGGCGGGCTGGAAGCCGGACATGTCGCACGTGCGGCCGACGGCCAAGCGCGTGGCCGTAGTTGGTGCCGGTCCCGCCGGCCTCGGCTGCGCCGACATTCTCGCCCGCCACGGCGTCACCCCGGTGGTCTTCGACCGCTACCCGCGCATCGGTGGCCTGCTGACGTTCGGCATCCCGCCGTTCAAGCTCGAGAAGGACGTGGTCGAGAAGCGGCGCGAGCTGATGGAGGGAATGGGCGTGGAGTTCCGGCTCGGCGTGGAGATCGGCAGAGATCTGGCGTTCGAGGCGCTGCTCGCCGAGTACGACGCGGTGTTCCTGGGCATGGGAGCCTACAACTACGTGAAGGGAAACTTCCCCGGCGAGAACCTCCCGGGCGTCGTCGAGGCGCTGCCCTACCTCGTCTCAAACATCAACCGCGAGCTTAATCTCGGCGGCGATTTCGTGAGCTTCGAAGGTCAGCGCGTGGTCGTGCTCGGCGGCGGCGACACGGCGATGGACTGCAACCGCACCGCAATCCGCCAGGGCGCGAGCAGCGTGACGTGCACGTATCGTCGCGACGAGGACAACATGCCGGGCTCACGCCGCGACTACAAGAACAGCAAGGAAGAGGGCGTCCGCTTCCTGTTCAACCGCCAGCCCATCGAGATCGTCGGAAAGCACCGGGTCGAGGGCGTGCGCGTCGTCGAGACGCGGCTTGGGGCGCCGGGACCGCGTGGCCGGCGCAACGCCGAGCCGATCCCCGGCAGCGAACACGTGATCGAGGCCGACGCGGTCGTGATCGCGTTCGGCTTCACGGCAAGTCCGGCGCCGTGGTTCGCAGACCACGGTATAGAGAAGCACGCCGACGGGCGCCTGCGGGTGTCGGCCGACGCGCGCAGGCCGTTCGCCACGACCAACCCGAAGGTGTTCGCCGGGGGCGACATGGTGCGCGGCAGCGACCTCGTCGTCACCGCGGTGTTCGAGGGCCGGGAGGCGGCCAAGGGCATCCTCGACTACCTCGGTGTCACGGCCGCCGCGCGCGCCTCCTGAGCGCACGCTGCCCGGCAGGCCGGCCGAACCGCCGGGCAGCGCGCGTCACCGATCGACTAGACTCCTCTTCCTGGTTCCATGACCCTTCAGGTATTCCCATGAGCGCTACCCACCGCCGCATCGTCCTTGTGTCCCGCCCGCCGGGCGAGCCCACTGTCGACAACTTCCGCCTCGAGACGGTGCCCGTACCGACCGCGGGACCGGGGCAGGTGCTGGTGCGCAACCACTTCCTCTCGCTCGACCCGTACATGCGCGGCCGCATGAGCGACGCGAAGTCCTACGCCGAGCCGCAGCCGCTGGGCGAGGTGATGATCGGCGGCACCGCCGGTGAGGTCGTGGCGAGCGAACACCCCGGCTTCGCGGTTGGCGACCGCGTCGCCGGCTATGGCGGCTGGCAGGAGTACGCGCTCGTGGCAGGTCCCGCGCTTGCGATGCTGCAGAAGGTCGATACGCGGCAGGTGCCGCTGTCGGCGTACCTGGGCCCGGTCGGCATGCCGGGGATCACCGCCTGGTTCGGGCTGTCGAAGATCATCGAGCCCAAGCCCGGCGAGACGGTGGTCGTCAGCGCGGCGGCGGGTGCGGTCGGCGGCGTCGTCGGCCAGCTGGCCAGGTCCCGCGGCTGCCGGGCGGTCGGCATCGCCGGCGGCAAGGACAAGTGCGACTACGTCGTGCGCGAGCTGGGCTTCGACGCCTGCATCGACTACAAGGCCGCCCCGGACGCGCGCGCGCTCGACGCGATGCTCGGTGACGTCACGCCTAAGGGCATCGACGGCTATTTCGAGAACGTCGGCGGCATGACGCTGGACGTCGTGCTGGGTCGCATGAACGCATTCGGCCGCATTGCGGTCTGCGGCATGATCGCCGGCTACAACGGCGAGCCGGTGCCGATCAAGAATCCTACCGTGATCCTGCGCTCGCGTCTGAAGATGCAGGGTTTCATCGTGTTCGAGAACCCGACCATCGTGCCGTGGGCGATGTCGGAGCTCGCAGCTCAAGTCGCAAGCGGCCGCCTGAAGTACCGCGAGACCATCGCGGAAGGGCTCGAGAACGCGCCGAGCGCGTTCCTCGGCCTGCTCAAGGGCAGGAACATCGGCAAGCAGCTGGTCAAGCTGGTCTGAAGTCTCGCCGGGCGCCCCACGCAGGCCCGAGTCGGCGACGCGCCTACGGCCGCCGACGGCGAGGCTCAGGCAGCCCGCCTGCGGGGAGCGGCACATCGCGCTGGTGCTGCTAGGATCGGGATGTGAGCGAGCCGCTGATTTACCTCGATCCCGACAGCCCGCTGTCGCTGCAGAACCAGATTCGCGGCAAGCTGGTGGAGCTGCTCGCGTCCGGTGCAGTCCCATCTGGCAACCGCCTGCCGTCGACGCGCGGTCTGGCCGAGCAGCTCGACGTCTCGCGCAACACCGTCGTGCTCGCGTACCAGCAGTTGCTCGCCGAAGGCTTTCTGGTGACGCGCCAGCGCAGCGGCATATACCCGAACCCGGCCATGATCCCGAAGCACGTCGCAAGCGTAGAGCGCGGCGGGACGGGCGGCGCACCGCCCGACTGGAGCGCACGGATCCGGGTGCCGACTCTGGGCGCGTCGGTGCCGGAGGCGCCGGCCGACGCGTGGCTGGCGAGGGATTCGTTTCTCGATGGCAGCGTCGACCCGACGCTCTACCCGATGGCCGAGTGGCGCGAGGTCACGCGCCTCGCGCTTGCCTCGCGCGAGGTCCGCGAGTGGTCGCGGCGCAGCCCCGACATCGATGACCCGATGCTGATTGAGCAGATTCGGACCAAGATTCTGCCGCAACGGGGCATCCGCGCCGCGCCGGAGGAGATCCTGGTCACCGTCGGCGCGCAGCAGGCCCTGTGGCTGCTGGTGCAGCTGCTGGTCGACCGCGAGGTGCGCGTCGCGGTCGAGGAGCCAGGCTATCCGGACTTTCGCACGCTGCTCGCATTGCGCGAGGCGCAGGTGCTGCACCAGCCGGTGGATGCGGAAGGGCTGATCGTCGACGAAGCGCTCGATGACTGCGGCGTCGTGTACCTGACGCCGAGCCATCAGGTGCCAACCGCGGTGACGATGTCCACGGCGCGGCGCCAGGCGTTGCTCGACAAGGCCGCGGCATGCGACCTTGTGCTGATCGAGGACGACGCGAATTCGGAGCGCAACTACCTCGGTCAACCGCATCCGGCATTGCGCGGGATGGATCGCCACAACAGGGTGGTCTATGTGTCGAGCCTGTCGAAGGTGCTCGCGCCGTGGCTGCGGCTCGGGATCATGGTGGCCGACCCCCGGCTGATCGCGGCCGCACGCGAGCTGCGCCGCGTGACGGTGCGCCATCCACCGCCGCACGACCAGCGCGCGGCAGCACTGTTCCTCGCGCTTGGCCACTACGATGTGATGCTCGCGCGCCTCGGCCAGGTGTTCCGCGAGCGGTGGACGGCGCTGCGCGACGCGCTCAACTACCACCTGCAGCGATCGGTCGTGACGGCCCCGGCGACGGGCGGCACGACCTGCTGGGTCGCGGGTCCCGCGGACCTCGACGCCGACCAGCTGGTAGCCGCAGCGGCGAAGCGCGGCGTCCACCTCGAGCCGGTCGATGCCTATTACGCGGCCTGCGACCATCCACGCAACTGCTTCCGGATGAGCGTGCGCGGCATCCAGGTCAACCGAATCCGCCCGGCCGTCGCGACGCTGGCGAACCTGATCCGTGACCTGGACCGCGGCCTTGCCGAGCGACTGGACAGCTGCAGCGGCAAGTGGCTTCGCGGCGCCGATCTCGAGCAGGCGCTGCGCGGGCGCACCATCTACCTCGAGACCGTCTACGGCGACCCATGCACGATCGAGCTGCTGGCCGATGGCTCGATGGTGGGTCGGGCGGGGTTCGCGGACGAGGACTGCGATGCCGGTCACTGGTGGGTGGACGGTGATTGCTGGTTCCGCCAGTGGCGACACTGGGCGTATGGGGAGGCTGTCGGGTACTTCACGGTCGTCGACGGCACGACGATCAAGTGGTTCAACGCCGAGCGGCGCCTGGTCAACCATGCAACCCTCAGGCCGGGGGCCGCCACCGACTGAACCTGCGCGCCGGTGCCCCGTCTGGCCCAATGGTTCCTTCCCAACTGGCGCTACGGCCGGCCCGGCGATGCTGCGACGATTGGCACCGGTCGGCACAGGGGAGCAGGGCGGGTGGCTACATTCGGAATCGCGGGCCTGCAGCTGGAGCTGCCCAACGCCGACAACCTCGCCGTCTGCGATGCGCAGATCCGCGCGGCCAAGTCGCGCTTCCCGTGGCTCGACATGATCGTGCTGCCTGAACTTGCGACCTACGGGACCTCCTTCGAGTACGCGCAGCCGATGCCCGGGCCGACGGAGCGTCACTACGCGCGGCTCGCGGCCGAACTCGGCATCTGGCTGCTGCCGGGGTCGCTCTACGAGCGCCGTCGCGGCAAGATCTACAACACCTGCCCGGTGATCGATCCGCGCGGCCGGGTCGTTGCGCGCTACCGCAAGCTGTTCCCCTGGACGCCGTACGAGCGTGGCGTGACGCCCGGCGACAACTTCGTGGTCTTCGATGTACCGCGCGTCGGGCGCTTCGGCGTCTCGGTCTGCTACGACGGCTGGTTCCCGGAAGTGTCCCGCTCGCTCGCGTGGCTTGGCGCCGAGGTGATCCTCCACCCGACGTTGACCAGTGCCATTGACCGCGACGTCGAGTTGCCGATCGCGCGCACCAACGCGATCTCGAACCAGTGCTACTTTCTGGACGTCAGCGTGGCAGGTCCCATCGGCTGCGGCCGATCGATATTCTGTGGTCCGGGCGGCGAGGTGATCCACCAGGCTGGGTCTGCGCACGAGGTGATTGCGGTCGAAGTCGATTTCGACTACGTGCGGCGCTGCCGCAAGCACGGCTGGAATGGGCTCGGCCAGCCTCTGAAGAGCTTCCGCGACAGCACGGTCCGGTTTCCCTGCTACGGTCCAGGGCGGCGGCTTTCGCCGGCACTTGAGCGGCTAGGTCGACTGAATCTGCGCAAGGCTGCGAAGCCGCCTCGCTCGCCGCGCAGCTGAGCGCGGCGCTCATTCAACGCTTCGCCTGCTCGCGGTCCAGTCGCAGCGCCGGAATCGCGCTCGTCAGCATTCCTGCGCCGAGCAGCGCGAGTGACAGCAGGATCAGCGCGCGATAATTGTCGGTGCCGACGATCAGAGCTGCGAACAGCGGCCCCGAGGCAAGACCCATCTTCGATGCGAATCCACCCCAGACCGCGGCCTGCCCGGTACTGTCGAAGCGCGCGCACATTCCCAGCAGGTAGGAAATCACGAAGTTCCAGGTCAGTGCGCCGACGACGTTGGCCGCGATCCAGACCCAGCGGATGTCGCTGTACAGAAGCGCCCAGACCCCGCCGATCGTCAGCAACATGCCGACCGCGATCGGCCGGAGGATGCCGAAGCGAGTCGACAGTGCGATGACCATCAGCGATCCGCCCATGGCGAGCCAGTCAGACAGGCCAACCGTCGAGCTGACGAAGCGTCGCTCGAGTCCGGCATGCTGACCCAATCCGATCAAAAACGCATACAGGCCCATGTTTGCCGCTTGGAACAGGAATACCGACACCAGCGACAGCAGCAGCGGCGCATTCAGGCGGCCGCCCTTGCGCGGTGCATTGGCCTGTCCCGGAATCGGGTAGTCCGGTAGGAACTGCAGCATCAGCATCGTCAGCCCGCTGAAGCTGATCAGCGCGGCAAACAGCACGCGCGTTCCAAACACCGGCACCAGCAGCGGTAGCGCCATCACGCCAACGCCCCCCGCAGCAGCCTGCACGAGCAGCAGCATGCCGAACGTCCGGTCCGGCGCGCGCGTGCGCGCGATGATCGCGAACGCGACGCCGACCAGCATACCGCCGAGGAAGCCGTGTACGAAGCGCGCGCCGACCAGCGCCAGCGGATCGCTGAGCAGCATTGACAGCAGGTCCATCGCGATGAGTCCGAGCAGCAGCCGCGTTGCCGCCGGCTTCCAGTCGATGCGGCGTACGAAGAACGCGATCAGGAACGCTCCGCATGCTGCGCCGTAGACATTGGCGGAGCCGACAAGGCCGGCCTGCCGGTTGCTGAAGCCAAGCCCCTGCTTCAGGCCGTCGACCAGTGCGGGCATGATGTTGACGTAGTACAGGCCGGCAGTCGCCAGGAAGGCAAGCAGCATTCGCGCGACCATTCCGGCGGCATCGACCTTCCGGAACGAGGTCATGGGACCCGCGCGCTATGCACAGTCGATACCATGCGCTTCGAGCAGGCGGGCAAGTGGCGCCAATTGTCGCTCGTAGTGACGCCACCGCTCCAGCGACGATCGGTACAGCGGACGCCGGACTTGCACGGCGCTCGCCGTTGCCGCCGGAGTCGCATTACGGTGAAACGCGAGGCACGCGTCCTGCCATTCGAGCCCGCAGTAGTCGAGCAGCCGGCGAGTGCTGGCCTCCTGGTCGCCGACCAGCGCCTCGTAGTCGAGGTCGATGAAGCTGGCGGGAATGGTCTTGCGCCAGTGGGCCATCAGCCGATGATAGGCCAGATAGTAGTGGCCGACGTCGTCGAGGCTGTAGGAATAGGGGTAGCCCATTCGGAACAGCGTCTTGAAGATCGCGTGGCAGCTCGCCATGGGATGGCGGCGGACGTGGATGATTCGGGCGCCAGGCAAGGCGAGGTGGATCAGCCCTATATAGAGAAAATTGAGTGGCATCTTGTCGACCAGCCATGGACCCGGCTCGCCGTAGCCGGTCGCGCCGTCCAGATACAGTTCACCGAGCCGCGCGAAGTCGATCGCCGCGGAGCGGTCGACCATCGTGAGCTTGCCGCCGGGCCCGGCCGCGAGCCGCACCAGCGCGAGCGCCAGGTCGTTGATCTCTCCCAGGCTGCTGACGCGCTCGTGCGAACTCAGTATCCGGTCGACCAGCGTCGTGCCGCTGCGCGGCAGGCCGAGCACGAACACCGGTCGCGCCCGGCTCACCGACGCCTGCGCCGGCGGTCGTGCCCGCTGCAGCAGGGGCGCGTCGTGGACGCGCGCGATACGCTCCATCACTGCTGCGTCATCGGCGACGTCGTAGGCCAGTGCACGGCGTCGGCGCCGCGCGCCGCGTTCCAGATGCTCGAAGGAGCGTTCGTACTCGCCCAGATCCTCGTACTCCTTCGCGATCGCGTGACACAGCGGAATCTGGCCCGCGTGACCGTCCGGCAGGCGCTGCAGCACCGCGAGCATCTCGGTCAGGTGATTGTTGGTCGCGCTCCAGGTGCGCAGCGCCGAACGGCTCTGATAGGCGCCGAAGTCCGCAGGCTCGAGTTCGATCACGCGATTAAACAGCGCCTCGGCCTCGTCGATCGCGCCGAGCGCGACCGAGGACGCCGCGAGGTTGTGCAGGTATCGGGCATTGTGCGGCGCAAGTTCGGTCGAACGCCGGTAGCAGCGGTTCGCGGCCGCGTGCTGCGAATAGCGCACGTAGAGCTCGGCGACGTGCTGCACCAGCCGGTGGTCGGTGCCTGCTTCGCGCTCTAGCGTCGCCAGAGCGGCGAGCGCCGCGCCGGTCTGGCCGCAATTGGCCTCGGCCTCGATGAGCCGCACGCGGGCGCCTACGTCGGTCGGCCGCAGTGCGGCCGCGCGCCGCGCGGCGTGCAGCATCGCGTCGAACTCGCCGAGCTGTTCATAGGCATGGCTGGCGAGCAACTGCAGTTCGGCAGATTCGGCGGAGCCGGCGGATAGCTCCCGGCACAACGCCGCCGCCGCGGCCGCCTGGCCGCGCTGCAGCAGCGCCGAGACCTCCGCTAGTCTCGGTGTTGGATCGCCGGATGGCTGTTGCATGGTACTCGTGGGACAGGTCCTGAGCCCACACCTTAGCGCAAGGCCCTACGGCGCGCGATGCGCGCGCCGTAGGCTCAACCCAGGCTAGAAGCGGTACGACGCCGACAGTCCGATCGTGCGCGGTTGGCTGATCAGCACCTTGGCGTCATTGCCAGTGAAGTGTGTGTTGTCGGGGTTCGGGCCCCACGCCGTGGCGAGGAAGCCGCCGGTGATGCCTGCCTCGTTGAAGAGGTTCTTGACCGACACGGTGGCGCTCCAGCGTTCGGCGGCTATCGTCGACGACAGGCCCCAGACCGAGAAGCCGTCCCAGGTGTGCTGGTAGCGGACGGCATTGAACGCCGATGTCGCGGTGCCGTTGTCGGTGAGAATCGAGTTCTCGGTGTTGCTTTGGTAGTAGACGTTGATACGGTTGGTCCACAGCAGGCGACTGGAGAGCGTCATGGAATGTTCGAGCGCGGCGTTGACTGAACTCTTCGGCGTGCCGGGCAGGCGCGTGCCTGCGGCGCCGACGACCGGATAGACGCCGGTGCCGGTCGGGAACGGCCGCAGGACCGGGTCATCGAGCTTCGCATCCGTGTACGCGTAACCCAGATGGTAATGCCAGGCACGGCCGAGACTGCCGTCGAGTTCGGCCTCGAATCCGCGACTGCTCGCCGCGCCGCCATTCTGCGCGACGTAGAAACCCCAGTTGGTGCTCGCTGTGTCGATCTGGATGTCCTTCCAGTCGACGTAGAATGCGGCGAGGCTGTAGCGGATCGATCCGGAGGCTCCCTTGAATCCGACCTCGTAGTTGCGGGTCTTGTCGGGCTTGTAGGTCTGCCACGCCGGGTTTTCGCCGAAGGTGCTGCCCTCCGGCGGCACGATGTTCGAGCCGCCGCGCCGATAGCCCTCGGACACCGTGCCATACAGCGTCTGGTGGTCAGACAGCTGGTACGAGACGTTGCCCTTGAACAGATTGCCCGAGTCGCTCTGCGACAGAGAGAAGTCCGGTGAGTAGCCACGCGGGTACCAGCAGACGAAGCCGCTCGCCTCGTTGCCGGTCGCGCTGCAGGTGCCGCTCCAGAAGTTGAGGATGTTGGTCGAGTTGCTGTTCTGGTAATGGCGCAGGCCGCCGGTCAGGCTCCAGCGGTCCGTGACGTGCACGGTCAGCTCGCCGAACGCCGCCTTCTCCGAGAACTTCTGCGTGCGCTCGTAGTTGAAGTCCTGCTCCGAGACGACGAACGACGGGGCGCCATAGACCGTGTCCTCATAGGCCTTGAAGCCCTTCAGGTAGCTCGCCTGCGAGGCCCGCAGGTGCTGGTCCTGGTAGTACGCGCCGACAACGTAGTCGAGCTTATTGTGGGCCGTGGTGTTGCTCGCCAGCCGCACCTCCTGCACGAACGCGCGGTCGCCGTAACGCCGGTCCGCCTGTGCCATCGGACGCGGGTAGTTGTCGTAGTACTGCAGCCAGCCGCCCGGGTAGAAGCGGTTCTGGTTGGCGTAGTAGCCGGTATTGTCCGACAGGCTCTGGCCACTGTGATCGTAGTAGGAGCTGCTGCTGGTCAGCGTCGCGAAGCCGAGGTCGAGGTTCATCTCGAGGCTGGCGAGCTCGACGTCGCGCGATGACGGCTCGAGCTGGATCGCGCCATTGTCGTACTTGCCGTAGGGATGGCCGAGTCCGTCGGAGCCGGGCGTCGTCGCGCGCCGCCCACCCGTGTCGTCGGACTGGCGGGCGTAGGTCAGCAGCGCCGAGAACGAGTCGCTGGGCTTGAACAGCAGCTCCGCCCGGCCATACGTGATGTGGACCCAGTCGGCGTCCTTGACCCGGCGGTAGGCGGCCGCGTCGTAGCCCTGGGTCGTCGATGCCAGCAGGCCATTGGGGGCGACCGGTGCGCCGCCCGAGTCGAGCTGGTAGACGTTCGGATAGTCGACGATGCCCGCGTTGTCGACCTTGCCTGCGACCACGCGCAGCGCAAGCGACTCGGCGATCGGTACGTTCAGCACGCCGTCGATAGTCCAGTTGATGCCGTTTGAGCCCTCGGTCTGGCCGATGCCGGCTTCGACGCTCCCCGACATCTTGCCCAGTTCCGGGTGATGGGTGATGTAGCGCACCGTGCCGCCGAGCGAGCCGGAGCCGTAGAGCGTGCCCTGCGGTCCGCGCAGCACTTCCACGCGCTCGAGGTCCTTGAGCAGGAAGTTGGCGTAGATCGGCGTGTCGTTGACGTAGGTCGAGACCGTCGGCACCGCCGACAGGGCCATGTCGCCCTGGTCGGTGCGGTTGGTATTGAGGCCGCGGATCGTGAGGCCGTTGATCACGCCGGCGTTGCGATAGCCACGGTCAACCGTCGAAACCCCGGTGACGCTGCGCATCAGTTCATTCTGGTCGACGATCCCGAGGTCCGCGATGAACTGGCCGCTGACCGCGGAGATGTTGTACGGCACCTTGAGGATGTCCTCGGAGCGGCGCTGCGCGGTAACGGTGATCACCGCGAGCATGTCGGCGCTGTCCCTGCCGGTGTCCGCCGATTGCGGCGCCACCTGCGCGAGCGCGCCACTACTGTGACCGAGGCCCAGCAGGGCGAGCGAGACGGCCGAAGCCACGGTCGTGGTACGGGCATAGGTTAGGCACCTGCTGTCGCGGCGGCCGAGATCGGCGATCTTGTGCGTCATTTTTCTCCCCTGAGGTGGTCGTGGCGTCGGCGTCGGGCGGGGATCCCGCGGCTCTGTCGTGGCCAGTCCGGAATCCGTTGTGTTGCCCGCAGACGACTGCTGCATCACCTTAGCGGCGTGCGCGGCGGGGACTTAGTGCCAGTTGCAAGTGCGCCATGGTGCCAGTGCCGCGCAGGCGGCCAGCGGCGGTGAGTTGCGAGCGTGCAACTAGCACGCGCGGCGCGACAGTGGCGCCACTGGCGCCCTGCCATCGTCGAACGCCCTTATCGCCACTGACGTTGGTTTCGCGAAATATTCTTTTAGATCAATCAGTTGCGCGTTCCCTCCATCGACGCTGGCAGAGCGCGCTGGTAAACTATGAAGTTGACGACGACCGGAAATTCAGACTGGTCGCCGGCCGTCCCCTACAGGAGCGCAGCACGCCATGACGACCAACGCGGAACTTCAGAAATTACGGGAAGCGGCCGTGCCGCGCGGGGTCTCGAACCTGCTGCCGGTGTTCACCGAGCGCGCGTTGAACGCGGAGCTGTGGGACGTCGAGGGCAAGCGCTACATCGACTTCGCCGGCGGCATCGCCGTGCTCAACACCGGGCACCTGAACCCGACCGTCAAGGCGGCGGTGGCGGCCCAGCTGGAGAAGTTCTCGCACACCTGCTTCCAGGTCACGCAGTACGAGAGCTACGTGCGCCTCGCCGACCGGCTCAACAAGCTCGCGCCCGGATCGACGCCGAAGAAGACGATGTTCCTGTCGACCGGCGCGGAAGCCGTCGAGAACGCCGTCAAGATCGCGCGCGCCTACACCAAGCGCAGTGCCGTGATCGCGTTCTCGGGCGCGTTCCACGGCCGCACGATGCTGACCATGGGGCTGACCGGCAAGGTGGCTCCGTACAAGCTCGGCTTCGGCCCGATGCCCGGCGAGGTCTACCACGTGCCGTTCCCGGCCGAGTATCTGGGCGTGCCGCAGAGCTGCTCGCTGCATGCGCTGGACACGCTGTTCAAGGCCGATGTGGATCCCGCGCGCGTCGCCGCGATCATCATCGAGCCAGTGCAGGGCGAGGGCGGCTTCTACGCCGCGCCGGTCGAGTTCCTGCGCGCGATCCGCAAGCTCTGCGACGAGCACGGCATCGTGATGATCGTCGACGAGGTGCAGACCGGCTTCGCGCGCACCGGCAAGCTGTTCGCGATCGAGCACTCCGGCGTCGAGCCGGATCTGATGACCATCGCCAAGAGCCTTGCGGGCGGCTTCCCGCTGTCGGGCGTGATCGGCAAGGCCGAGATCATGGATGCGCCGGCGCCCGGCGGCCTCGGTGGCACCTACGCCGGTTCGCCGATCAGCTGCGCCGCCGCGCTCGCGGTCCTCGATGTGATCGAGAAGGAGCGCCTGTGCGAGCGCGCAAACGCGATCGGCACGACGATGAAGACCCGCCTGAACGGGCTGCGCGGCCGCTTCGCGCTGGACTGCATTGGCGATGTGCGCGGACTCGGCGCGATGATCGCGCTCGAGCTGATCAAGAACGGCGACGCCCGCCAGGCGGATCCGGATCTGACCAAGGCGCTGGTGGCGAAGGCTGCGGCCAACGGCCTGTTGATCCTGTCGTGCGGTACGCGCGCGAACGTAATCCGCTTCCTCGTGCCGCTGACCGCCAGCGACGCCATCATCAGCGAGGGTCTCGACGTTCTCGAGCGCTCGCTGCTCGAGGTCGCCGGCGCCGCGGTCGAGGCCAAGCGCGCCTGACCCCCGCGCGGGGTGGTAAGGAGGCTCGCGACGCCGATGGCGCGCGGGCCTCCTGCTTTGCGGTGCTCAGGCGGTGGCGTCGAAGAGCGAATGGCTCTCCGCGGCCGTGACCTGGAGGGCGAACTCCCGTTGGAGCAGCGCGCGCAGCTGTTCGGCACTGTCGATGGTGGTGCTGGTGGACGCGTCTGCCGCGATGACTCGATAGTCGCGATTTCGCAGCGAGCGGATCTCTCCGTCGAGGATCCTCGAGGCGACGAGGTTGTTCACGAACGCCGCCTGCGGATGCCGGTGCGAGTAGAAGTGCCCCATCTCGCAGTCGGCGGGCCCGTACTCGCCGGGCGAGAACCGGTACAGCGAGAAGTCGCCCCCCTCCTTGAACGTCTGCAGGTGGAACTCGCCGGGCCTGAGTTCGCGGACGCCGAACGCGCGCTCTGCGCTCAATGGGCCCGCCGCGCGCGTGCTCACCGGCACCGCAGGGCCCAGCGGACCGAAGCCGACGTCGGCGACATACTCCTCATCGCCGAGCCGCACCAGGCTGATCCGGTGCGTCAACGGCGGGTGGATGTCCTCGTTGTAGATCACCCGCGCCAGGCACAGTCGGACCTCGAACCCCAGCTCGTCGAGCACGGCGTGGAACAGCGCGTTCTGCTCGAAGCAGTAGCCGCCGCGGCCGCGCAGCACGATCCGTTCGTACAGCGCCGGCAGCTCCAGCGGCAGCGCATCGCCCAGGCGTACGCCGATGCTCGCGAACGCGAACCGTCCGACATGCCGGCGCACCAGCTGTTCGAGCAGAGGCAGGCCGGGCGCGGCGCGGGCGACGCCTGCGGCGTCGAGATAACCCGCCGTGATGCTTGCGCGATCCATCGCGCGCTGACTCAGCTGCGGCCGAGGGTCGACAGCCGTCGGCCCGGGGCGATGTCCTCGAGGCTCGTCACCAGCTCGATCAGCCGCGGGCCGCCCGCGCCGAGTGCGCGCTCCAGCGCTGCCGGGAACTCGGCTGTCGCGTGCACGCGCTCGGCCTGCACGCCGCAGGCCTGGGCGAGCAGGACGAAGTCCGGGTTGACGAGGTCGGTCGCCACCGGTCGGCCGGGGAAGCGCATCTGCTGGTGCATGCGGATCGTGCCGAAGGCACTGTTGTTCAGCACCAGGAACACGACCTTCGCCCCGGTCGCCGCCGCGGTCACAAGGTCGTTGACGGCCATCATGAAGCAGCCGTCGCCGGCAACCGCGACGACCTTGCGCTGCGGGTGCAGCAGCGCCGCCGCGATTGCCGCGGGCAGGCCGTAGCCCATCGCGCCGCTCTGCGGCGCGAGCTGGGTGCGGAACCGGCGGTGCTCGAAGTAGCGATGCAGCCAGGCGGCATAGTTGCCGGCGCCATTGCTGACGATCGCGTCGTCCGGCAGCTGCCGGCGCAGCTCGCGAAAGATTTCGCTCGGATTCACCGCACCGCTGACCTCGACCGGCGCGAGATCCTGCTGGTAGGCCGCGCGCGCCGCGCGCGTCCATTCGGCCCAGCCGATCATCGCCGGCGGGACCAGCGCGGCGAGTGCCGCCGACGCCGCGTCGGGCGAGGCGCTCGCGCGCAACGAGACCGGGAATACCCGCCCGGCATCCTCCGGCCGCATCGCGATGTGAATGACGCGCTCGACGCTGGTCCGCGGATCGAGGCGCGTGTAGCCGCCGGTCTCCACGTCGCACAGGCTCGCGCCGATCGCGAGCACGAGGTCCGCTTCCTTGAGCGAGCGCATCGCGCCGCTGCCGGCGGCGAAGCCAAACTCGCCGACATAGCCGGGCAGGTCGTTGGCGTAGAGGTCCTTGCGCCTAAAGCCCGTCGCGACCGGCAGCTGCCATTGCTGCGCGAAGCGCTGCAGCGCTGCGGTCCCGGCCGGCGTCCAGCCGCTGCCGCCGACCCACAACAGTGGCCGTGACGCGGCCTTGAGCCGGACGGCGATGGTCTCGGCGACACCGACCTCGAGCGGCGTCGAGATGCGCTCGACATAGGGACCGGCCGGTAGCGGGCAGAGCTCCTCGAGTACGTCTTCCGGCAGGCTCACGACCACCGGTCCCGGCCGGCCGTTGAGCGCGATGGCGAAGGCGCGCGTGACGAGCTCCGACATGCGCTGCGGCTCGTGCACCTCGACGACCCACTTCGCGATCGTGCCGAACATCGCACCGAAGTCGATTTCCTGGAACGCGTCGCGACCGAGGTCCTGGCGCGCGACCTGGCCGACAAACAGCACCATCGGCGTCGCATCCTGCTGGGCGGTATGCACGGCGATGCTGGCGTGGCATGCGCCGGGGCCGCGCGTCACGAAGCAGACGCCAGGGCGGCCGGTCAGCTTGCCGACCGCCTCGGCCATGTTGGCCGCACTCGCCTCGTGCCGGCAGGTGATCAGGCGCAACCGGTCGCCGACGTCGTGCAGGGCGTCGAGGACGGCAAGGTAGCTCTCGCCTGCCACCGAGAAGGCGATCTTCACCTGCTGGGCAAGCAGACAGTCGATCAGGGCCTGGGCGGCGGTACGGGATGCGGGGGCGGGGGCGGTGTTCATGCCCCTAATTCTAGAGAACCGCGGTCCCCGCTGCAGGGCTGTGGCGTCAGCGTGGCACCTCGCCGCACCAGCCGGGCAGGTGGTTGGCGTCGGTGCTGCGGGCGAGCTTCAGGGCCTGGGCAAGCGTCGCGGTGAAGCGCTTCTCGACCTGCCGGCGGGGGATCTGCCGGCGCAGGAAGTCGGCCCACAGGAACTCGCTGAACGGCGTCGTATCCTTGGCGAAGCCCCCGCTGCGGCGCAGCTCGCCGGCGAGGCTGCGAAACGGATCGTCCGCGAGTTCCGCCACCGACCGCGGCAGGTCGGCGTACGGCCGTCGCCGGCCGCGGGCGTCGTACGGGTGCAGCCAGCCACGGTTGTCCAGGAACGTCCAGAACGCGGCCTTGTCGAGCCGGCGCAGGTCCGCGACGACCGTGATTGCGACCTCGCCGACCCCCTCCTCGTGGAGGGCGCGCGCCAGGTGGTGGTGGTCGATCACGTAGTAGCGACCCTTGGGACCGTGGATCACCGGGATCAGGTGACTGCCGAGAAACTCGGCATGGCGCGGCAGCGTGCGCCAGTGGCGCCGCTTCTCGTCGACCTCGCGCATGCCGACGGTGATCTGCGTGGGCCTGAGGCTGCCGATGGCGGCCGTCTCGAGCCGTGGTTCGCGAATGGACATGGGCGGACTTCCCTGCGGGGCCAGCCATGCCGGCCGGCAGCAGGTATTCTGGGCCCGGGGCGCCGTGGGGTGCCAGTGCCCGTCCGGCGGGACTCAAGGAACACGGCCATGCATCCGATCCGCGTCGCCCTCTGGCTGTCCGCGGTGTCCATGACGGGCGCCTGCACGGCCTACCACGCGCAACCGCTCGAGGGCCCGCTGCTGGAGGCCGTGCTCGCCCCCCCCGACCGCGGCGCGCTCGAGCGCGCCGCGCCGCTGCTGCACCACCCGCGGCTCGCGCCGCTGACGCTCGATCTCGACCGGCCGCTGACGCCCGCCGGGATCGCCGTCATCAGCGTGCTCGCCAACCCCGACCTGCGGGCGCTGCGCACGCAGCAGGGTGTCGCCGACGCGCAGGTGTTCGCGAGCGGCCTGCTGCCGGACCCGCAGTTCAGCCTCGGCCGGGACAAGGTCGCGAGCGCGCCCGATGCGACCTACTCCGCGGCGTGGGCCGGCAGCCTGGCGCTGGATGTGCTCGGGCCGCTGCTGACGCGCGGCGCCGAGCGGGACGCGGCGAGGCAGCACGCGGCCGGCATGCGCCTCGACATCGCCTGGGCCGAGTGGATGACGGCCGGCCAGGCCCGCCTGCTCGGGGTTCGCCTCGACTACCAGCAACGTGGCGCGACGCTCGCGGCCGAGGCCGCCGCGGTCGCCGACAGGGCGCTCACGCGCAGCCTTGCCGCCGGCGAACGCCGCGACCTGAAGGCCGACGAGATCGAGCTGCGGCGGATCGCCGCGGCGGACGCCGCCGCCCGTGCCCTTGCGGCGGCGCGCGATGCCGAGGCCACCCGCCTCGAACTCAACCGACTGCTCGGCTTTCCGCCCCAGGCGCAGCTGTCGCTTGCGCCCGCCACGCCGCTGGCTGCCTGGACGGGCGCGGATGCCGCCGACCTCTTTACCGTCGCGCGCGTCGCGCGGCTGGACCTGAAGGCGCTGGCGGCGGAGTACGACAGCCAGCAGGCCGTGGTGCGGCGTGCCGTGCTCGGCCAGTATCCACGGGTTGCCCTGTCGCTCAACCGCGCCCGCGACACCAGCCACGTCTATACGACGGGCCAGGTCGTGAGTCTCGACCTGCCGGTGTGGAACCGCAATCGCGGCGCGATCAGGGTCGCCGACGCCGATCGTGCGCGGCTGCGCGCCGAGTACGCCGCGCGCCTTCACCAGGCCCGCGCCGACATCGCCTCGCTGCTCGGCGCGCTGGCGCTCGACGAACGGGCCCGCGCCGCACTCGAGACGCAGGCGCCGGAACTGGAGCGCATTGCGACGGCCTACGAGACGGCCGCCACCCGCGGCGATGTGACCCGGCCGGTCGCCGAGGCCGCGCGTGCCGCGGCGCTGGAGCGGGCGCTGGCGCGGCTCACGGCGCAGCAGACCTGCGCCGAGGAGCGGATCGGCCTTTCGCTTGCGGTCGGACAACCCCTGACGGACCTGGAGCTTGCCCCATGAAGCGAATCGTTACGGCGCTGGTACTCGCCGCCGGAGGGCTCGCCGGATGTGGCGGGGCGAAGGACGAGGCGGCCGCGCCGACGGCGACGGTCGAGACGGTCGCCGTGGCCGAGCGATCGCTCGAGCAGACGGTGACCGGCTACGGCCAGGTCGAGTTCGTGCCGGGCGAGTCGACGGCGCTGGTGGTGGAGGTCGAATCGCGGGTCGCCACGGTGCTCGTCGCCGCGGGTGCGCAGGTACGCGCCGGCCAGCCGATCGCGACGCTCCGGCCGAGCGCGCAGAGCCTGCTGGATGTCGATCGCGCCACGCGCGAGGCGACGCTCGCGGCCGGCGAGGCGCGCCGTCTGCAGCGCCTGCGCGAGGAGGGCCTTGCGACCGACGCGGAGTCTGCCGCGGCGACGTCGCAGGCGGCGACACTCGCGCAGCTGCGCGACAGCCTGCTGGCGCGTACCGGCGCCGGCCACGAGGTCGTGCTGCGCGCGCCGCGCGACGCGATCGTCGACACGCTCGCGGTGCAGCCGGGCGACCTGCTTGCCGCCGGTGCACCCGTCGCGCGACTGGGCGATGTGCGCCACCTGCAGGCGCGCCTTGGGCTCGAGGCCGATGACGCGTTGCGGGTCGTGACCGGCGCGCAGGCATGGGTCGGCGTGCCACAGTCGGACGCAGCGCCCGTGAGCGGTCGGGTGGCCTCCGTCGAGCGCCGGGTCGGCAAGGATACGCACCTGGCGGCGGCGAGCGTCGCGCTGCCCGCTGGCACGGCGTTGCTCGCCGGCGTGCAGCTGCAAGGTCGCATCGTCGTTGCGACCCATGCGGGACTCGCGGTGCCGGTCGGCGCGCTGGTCCACGACGACCGGGCGCTGGTCGTCTACGTGGCCACGGGCGGCAAGGCACAGCGGCGGGTGGTCACCATCGGCATCGACGATGGTGCCTACGTCGAACTGCTCAGCGGTGTGCGCGCCGGCGAGCAGGTGGTCACGGTCGGCAACCACGAACTTGCCGACGGCATGGCCGTGCAGTCGGCAGCGAAGGCTGCCGACAAGGCTGCGCCGTGACCTCATGGCTCGCAAGGCACCGGCGCTCGGTGCTGTTTCTGTTCGCGCTGGCATCCGTCGCAGGCGGCGTCGCCGCCATGCGTCTGCCGGTGAGCCTGTTCCCCCGCATCGACTTCCCGCGAATCGTTGTCTCCATCGATGCCGGTGAGCGACCCTCCGACCAGATGACCGTCCAGGTCACGCGGCCGGTCGAGCAGGCGCTGCGCGGCGTGCCGGACGTGCACCAGATTCGTTCGACCACCTCGCGCGGCGCGGCCGAGGTTTCGGTCGCGTTCGCCTGGGGCGCCGACATGGTCGCGGCACAGCTGCAGGTCGAGTCGGCGCTGAACAGCGCGCTCACCGAGCTGCCGACGGGGACGTCGTTCCTGGTGCGGCGCATGGACCCGACCGTGTTCCCGGTGGTCGGCCTGTCGCTGACCTCGCCGACCCGCAGCCTCGTCGAGCTGCGGGACCTCGCCTTCTACCGCCTGCGACCGTTGCTCGCGGCCGTCCCCGACGTCGCGCAGGTGGAAGTGCTCGGCGGCCAGCTGGACGAGTACCAGGTGCGCGTGGACCCCGCGCGGCTCGCCGGCGCCGGGATCTCAGTCACCGAGCTCATCCTGCAGCTGCAGGCGAGCCACCTGGTGTCGGCGGCCGGGCGCCTCGAGGATCGCAGCACGCTGTTCCTGACGTTGACCGATGCCCGCCTGCGCAGCCGGGACGACATCCTCGCGCTGCCGCTGCATGCGGCGGGCGCCGGCGTCGTGCCGCTGCGCGCCGTCGCCGACGTGGTCGAGGCGCCGGCACCGCTGCACACGCGCGTGACGGCGGACGGTCTCGACGCGGTGCTGATCAACATCCGCCAGACCCGCGGCGCGAACGCGCCGGCGCTGGTGCGTGCGCTCAACGCAGCGCTCGCGGCGCATCGCGACGAGCTGCCGCCGGACGTGCACGTGGCGACGTTCTACGACCAGTCTGAGCTGGTGACGGCCGCGGCGATTAGCGTGCGCGATTCAATCCTGATCGCCGCGTTGCTGGCCGCGGCGGTGCTGTTCGCGTTCCTGCGCGACCTGCGCCTGACCCTGGTCGTCGGCATCGTGCTGCCGACGGTGCTTGCCATCACCGCGCTGCTGTTGGGCCTGTTCGGTATGAGCTTCAACATCATGACGCTGGGCGGCATGGCCGCCGCCGTCGGCCTGATCGTCGACGATGCGGTGGTGATGGTCGAGCACATGGTCAGGCGCCACGACGAGGGCAGGCTCGGCGCAGGCGCCTCGCTGCTGCCTGCGGCCGGCGAGATGCTTCGCCCGCTGCTCGGCTCGTCGCTCGCGACAATCGTCATCTTCGTGCCACTCGCGTTCCTGTCGGGCGTGACGGGCGGGTTCTTCAAGGCGCTGGCACTGACGATGGCCTGCGCGCTCGCGGTGTCGTTCCTGGTCGCGTGGTTCGCGGTGCCGCTCTTGGCGGACGCGCTGATCAGCCGCGCCGCCCCGGCCGAGGCCCATGCGCCGCGCTGGTTCACGCAGCTCAACGGGCGGTATTCGAAGCTCGCGGCTGCGGCGATCGCGCACCCCGCACGGGTCGCCGCGCTGCTCGCGCTGGTGGTCGCCGGTGGCGCCAGCGCCTATGCGTTGCTGCCGTCGGGCTTCATGCCCCGCATGGACGAGGGCGGCTTCATTCTCGACTATCGCGCAGCGCCGGGCACTTCGCTCGCGGAGACCGATCGGCTGCTGCGCCAGGTCGAGGATCGCGTCCGCGCGA
>JANXQL010000056.1 GCA_025356815.1 Pseudomonadota bacterium | reverse complement strand
GGCTGGTGAGTTCGCAGGCACCAAGCCCGGCATCACCGAGGAGAACATCCAGTCGCGCTGCCGAGGCGTGCTGTTGATGGGGATCTCGAACAAGACCGGGGCGATGCTGCTGACCACCGGCAACAAGAGCGAGATGGCGGTGGGTTACGCGACCCTGTACGGCGACATGGCCGGTGGCTTCGCGCCGATCAAGGACTGCTCGAAGCTGCTGGTCTACCGCCTGTCGAACTACCGCAACGGCCTGACGCCTGCGATCCCGCCACGTGTGATCGAGCGACCGCCGAGCGCGGAACTGCGCGACGACCAGAAGGACACCGACTCGTTGCCGCCGTACGAGGTGCTGGACCCGATCCTCGAGGCGTTCATCGAGGAAGACCTGTCGGTCGACGAGATCGTCGCGCGCGGCTTCGAGCGGGCGACGGTGGGGCGCGTGCTGGAGATGGTCAAGCGCTGCGAGTACAAGCGCCGCCAGGCGCCGCCGGGCATCCGCATCAGCGGCCGCGCGTTCGGCCGAGACTGGCGCTACCCCATCACCTCGGGATACCGCAGCCGCTGACGGCGGCCGCGCGCCGGCTCTAGCCGCGCCCGAAGCTCCACCAGTGCTTCTTCTTCAGCCCTTCGCCGCTCTGGCGCGGGTCGGGGAAGTTCGTGGCAAGCACCTTGGCGGTGTCGGTCGCGAGGTCGTCGAGCCCCAGCTTGCGGTAGCAGGTCACCGAGATCTCCAGCGCGTCGCGCATGCGCGGCGAGCCGTCGTAGGTCTCGATGACATTGCGCGCGCGGGCCAGCGCCGCGACCCACGCGCCACGGCGCACGTAGTAGTCGGCGACATGGATCTCGTAGTCGGCGAGGCGGTTGCGCAGGTAGACCATGCGCTGGCGCGCGTCGGCGGCGTAGGCGCTGGACGGGTACTGCTGGACGACGCGCGCGAACGCGTCAAAGGACTTGCGCTGGTCGGTCGGCGGCCGCGCCGAGATGTCGACATTGAACCCGCGCTCGAGGAAGTTGGGATCGCGCTCGAAGTAGACCAGCCCCTTCATGTAATAGGCATAGTCGATGCGAGGATGGGTCGGGTTCTCGCGGATGAACGTGTCGGCCGCGTCGATTGCCGATTCCTTCTCGCGCTGGCGATAGTAGGCGTAGACGAGGTCCAGCCGACTCTGCCGGGCCGGGTCGCTGAACGGGAATCGCGCGTTCAGGTTCTCGTACACCTTGATTGCCGCCTGGAAGCTGCCCTCGTCGGAGAACTTCGTGGCCATGCGGTACATCGCCTCCGGGCTGGCGTTGCTGTCTTCCTTGTGACGCCAGGAACGGCAACCGCCAAGCAGCAGCGCGACGCCGAGTAACCCCGCGAGCGCGAGGCGCGCGGCGGATGCTGCGGGGCTGCGCGGGGCAACGTGGGCACGGGACAGGCAGTTCAGGAAGAGCACTCGGTAACCACCGGGAAATGCAAGGCGCGGGAGTATAGCGTATGTTGTTCGGATGACCGGATTTCTCGAGCAGCGCATCCCCGATGCGCAACGTGGCCAGCGTTTGGATCAGGCTCTGGCTGTTTTGTTCCCCGATTTCTCCAGGACCCGGCTGAAGGCCTGGATCGAGGCGGGGCGTGTCCTCGTGGACGGTGCGGGCGGCAAACCCCGGGACATCGTGCGCGGCGGCGAGGTCGTGCGGGTGACCCCGCTGGCCGAGGCGCAGGTGGAGGTGGCCCCGGAGGCCATCGCGCTCGACCTGGTGCACGAGGATCCGTCCATCTTCGTGATCAACAAGCCCGCCGGGCTGGTCGTCCATCCTGGCGCCGGCAACCCCCGCTCGACGCTGCAGAACGCCCTGCTGGCCCTGGACCCGTCGCTGGTCGCGCTGCCCCGCGCCGGCATTGTCCACCGGCTAGACAAGGACACCAGCGGCCTGCTCGTGGTCGCGCGCACGCCGGCCGTCCACCTGCGCCTGACGCGCGCGCTGGCCGGCCACGAGGTCGAGCGCGAGTACGAGGCGGTGGTGATTGGCGTGCTGACCGCCGGCGGCACGGTCGACGCCCCGATCGACCGGCACCCGGTGGACCGGCTGAAGATGGCGGTCCGCCAGAGCGGGCGCCCGGCCGTCAGTCACTACCGCGTCGTCGATCGCTTCCGCGCCCAGACCCACATCCGCGTCACCCTGGAGAGTGGTCGCACGCACCAGATTCGCGTCCACATGACCCATGCTGGCTTCCCGCTGGTCGGCGACCCGCTGTACGGCCGGCGCCTGGTGCTGCCGAAGGCAGCGACGCCGCGGCTGGTCGGCGTGCTGCAGGCGTTCCGACGGCAGGCGCTGCACGCCGCGCGGCTGTCGTTCGTGCATCCCGGCAGCGGTGAGCCGGTCGAGTACCGCGCACCGTTGCCGGCGGACCTGATCGAGCTGTTGGCCGCGCTGCGCGAGGACGCCCGCGCGGCCGTGATCGACCCCCGCTCGCGCTGATGGCGCTGCCTGCGATCGGCTGGTGGCCGGCCGGGTTCGACGCGCCGCCCGGCGTGCGGGCGGGGACCACGACCCGCGACGGTGGCGTCAGCGTCGGTGCCCGCGGCACGTTCAACCTCGCCGCCCACGTCGGTGACGACCCGGCGGCGGTGGCCACCAACCGGGCCCGGCTGCGCGCTGCGCTCGCTCTGCCCGACGAACCCCTCTGGCTGAGCCAGGTGCATGGAACCACGGTCGTGGTCCATGACGGTCGCCGCGACCTGCCGGTCGCGGACGCGGCGGTCGCGTTCGAGCCGGGGCGGGTGCTCGCGGTGCTCACTGCGGATTGCCTGCCGGTGGTGCTCGCCAGCTGTGACGGTCGCCGGATCGGCATCGCGCATGCCGGTTGGCGCGGCCTCCTCGGAGGCGTGCTCGAACGCACCGTGCTGGCACTGGGGGTGCCGGCGGTGGAACTCGTGGCCTGGCTGGGGCCTGCGATCGGGACGAACGCGTTCGAGGTGGGCGCGCAGGTGCGCGATGCGTTCATCGCCGCCGCCGCCGTCGACGCGGCGTGCTTCGCGCCGAACGCGCGCGGTCGCTGGCAGGCGGACCTTGCCGGGCTTGCCCAGGCGCGCCTGGCGCGGCTGGGACTGCCGGCGGTCGCCGTCGACGGTCGCTGTACGTTCGAGTCGGCGGGCCGGTTCTATTCGCACCGGCGGGATCCCGAAAGCGGACGCCAGGCGACCCTCGTCTGGCGCCTCGCCTGAGCGGCGCTGCTACACTCGCGCCGCCATGCAGACCCCCCACGACACCGGCGCGCTGTTCGCGATCATCGGCCTGACCGCCAGCGTCGGGCTTGCCTCGGCGGCCGTCGCCTCGCTGTTCGTCTCGCTGCCGGAGGCGCTGCGCCGCGCGCTGGTGCCGCATCTGGTCAGCTTCGCCACCGGCGCACTGCTCGGCGCCGCGCTGATCGGGCTGATCCCGTCGGCGATCGAGGCGGCGGGCCTGGCCCAGGTGCACACGGTCGGGCTCGCCGTGCTCGCCGGACTGCTGCTGTTCTTCGTGCTCGAGAAGCTGGTCCTTTGGCGGCACTGCCACGACGACCCGTGCGAGGCGCACTCGCCCGGCGATTCGCACCGCGCGCGCGCCGTGGGGCCGATGATCCTGTGGGGTGATGCCGCCCACAACGTGCTCGACGGCGTCGTGATCGCGGCCGCCTACATGACGCGGCCGGGACTGGGCGTCGCCACCGCGCTCGCGGTGTTCGCCCACGAGCTGCCGCAGGAGATCGGTGACATCGCGATCCTGCTGCACAGCGGTATGGGCCGCCTGCGCGCGCTGGCGTTGAACCTGCTGATCAGCGTGTCCGCCGTGATCGGCGGCATCATCGCGTTCTACTCGATGAGCAGTGCGCTGCAGGCGTTGCCGTACGCGCTGGCCTTCGCCGGCGCCTCGCTGCTGTACGTCGCGGTGGCGGACCTGATCCCCGGCCTGCACCGGCACGTCGACCTCAAGCGCTCGGTAGAGCAGCTGGCACTGATCCTGGCGGGGCTGGCCGTCATCTGGCTGACGCAGCACCACGAGGGTGTCGGGGTGGCGGCCGGGGCACCGTAGCGCGGCTCCTGGCGCGATTGAATTCAGCGCGATGGGCCCCACCTCCTGAGTTAACCGAACTATAGGGAGCCGGCCCATGCGGCAGGAAAAGCTGACCTCCACCTTCCAGCTCGCGCTCGCCGACGCCCAGTCGCTGGCGGTCGGGCGTGACCACCAGTTCATCGAGCCGGTGCATCTGGCGCAGGCGCTGCTTGACCAGCAGGGCGGCACGTGCCGGCCGCTGCTCGACAAGGCCGGTGTCAACCTCAATCAGACTCGTTCGCGTCTGGCGCAGGCGCTGGAGCGCCTGCCGCGGGTCGAAGGCACGCCCGGCGAGGTGCACCTGTCCAACGACCTGTCGCGGCTGCTGAACGTCACCGACAAGCTGGCCCAGCAGCGGGGCGACCAGTTCATCTCCTCCGAGCTGTTCCTGCTGGCAGCCGTCGAGGACAAGGGCGAGCTCGGCAAGCTGCTGCGCGAGGCGGGTGCCCAGCGCGCCTCCCTCGAGAAGGCGATCGACGAGGTGCGGGGCGGCCAGAAGGTCGATGACGCGAATGCCGAGGAGGCGCGCGGTGCGCTCGACAAGTACACGATTGACCTGACCGAGCGCGCCCGCGCCGGCAAGCTCGATCCGGTGATCGGCCGCGACGACGAGATCCGCCGCACCGTGCAGGTGCTGCAGCGGCGCACCAAGAACAACCCCGTGCTGATCGGCGAGCCCGGCGTCGGCAAGACCGCGATCGTCGAGGGACTGGCGCAGCGCATCGTCAACGGCGAGGTGCCGGAAGGACTCAAGAACAAGCGCATCCTCGCACTCGACATGGGCTCGCTGATCGCTGGGGCCAAGTTCCGCGGCGAATTCGAGGAGCGCCTCAAGGGCGTGCTCAAGGACCTCGCCAAGCAGGAGGGGCAGATCATCCTGTTCATCGACGAGCTGCACACGATGGTCGGGGCCGGCAAGGCCGAGGGCGCCATGGATGCGGGCAACATGCTCAAGCCCGCGCTCGCGCGCGGCGAACTGCACTGCGTCGGCGCGACCACCCTCGACGAGTACCGTAAGTACATCGAGAAGGACGCCGCCCTCGAGCGGCGCTTCCAGAAGGTGCTGGTCGCCGAGCCCTCGGTCGAGGACACGATCGCCATCCTGCGCGGCCTGAAGGAGCGCTATGCGGTGCACCACAAGGTGCAGATCACCGACCCTGCGATCGTCGCGGCGGCGGTGCTCTCGCACCGTTACATCGCCGACCGGCAACTGCCGGACAAGGCGATCGACCTGATCGACGAGGCCGCCTCGCGCATTCGCATGGAGATCGACTCCAAGCCCGAGGAGATGGACCGGCTCGACCGGCGCATCGTGCAGCTGAAGATGGAGCGCGAGGCGCTGCGCAAGGAGAAGGACGACGCCTCCAAGAAACGCCTCGACCAGCTCAAGGAGACCCTCGCCGGGCTCGAGCGCGAGTACGCGGATCTCGATGAGATCTGGAAGCGCGAGAAGGCCGCCTCGCAGGGCGAGGCCGAGATCAAGACGCTGCTCGAGGCCGCGCGCCTGGACTTCGAGACGGCGCGCCGCGCGGGCGATCTTGCGCGCATGTCCGAGATCCAGTACGGCCGCCTGCCGGCGCTCGAGAAGCGCCTGGCCGATGCGCAGGCGACCGATGCGCAGGTGCAGACGCTGGTGCGCAACAAGGTCACCGAGGAGGAGATCGCCGAAGTGGTCTCGAAGTGGACCGGCATCCCGGTCTCCAAGATGCTCGAGGGCGAGAAGGACAAGCTGCTGCGCATGGAGGAAGTCCTGTCGCAGCGGGTGATCGGCCAGGACGAGGCGGTCAAGGCGGTCGCCAACGCGATCCGCCGCTCGCGCGCCGGCCTGTCCGACCCCAACCGCCCGAACGGCTCGTTCCTGTTCCTCGGGCCGACCGGCGTCGGCAAGACCGAGCTGTCCAAGGCGCTGGCCGAGTTCCTGTTCGACACCGAAGAGGCGATGGTGCGGATCGATATGAGCGAGTTCATGGAGAAGCACTCCGTGGCCCGCATGATCGGCGCCCCGCCGGGCTACGTCGGTTACGAGGAGGGCGGCCACCTGACCGAAGCCGTGCGTCGCCGGCCGTATTCGGTGATCCTGCTCGACGAGGTCGAGAAGGCCCATCCGGACGTGTTCAACGTGCTGCTGCAGGTGCTCGACGATGGCCGGCTGACCGACGGCCAGGGGCGCACGGTCGATTTTCGCAATACCGTGATCATCATGACCTCGAACCTCGGTTCGCAGGTGATCCAGGAGATGGCAGGCGAAGGGCACTACGAGCGGATGAAGGCCGCCGTGCTGGAGATCGTCGGCGGCCATTTCCGGCCCGAGTTCGTCAACCGCATCGACGAGATCGTGGTGTTCCATACGCTCGGCCGCGCCGAAATCCGCCGCATCGTCGACATTCAGGTGGGCCAGCTGCGGGGGCGCCTGGGCGAGCGCGAGATCGGGCTCGAGCTCGACGACGCCGCGTGCGACCGGCTGGGCGAGGCGGGCTTCGACCCGGTCTACGGTGCCCGGCCGCTTAAGCGGGCGATCCAGTCGGAGCTCGAGAACCCGCTCGCGCAGCGCCTGCTGCGTGGGGAGTACCTGGCCGGTGACATCATCCGGGTCTCGGCCGGGGCGGGGGCGCTGGCCTTCGAGCGGCAGCGGGGGGCGGCTGGCTGAGGCGGGCGCTGCTATGATCCGCCGCCGCCCGGGCCTCGCAGTCCGGCGGCGGCACGCCTGGGCAGGTGCTGCATATTGCTTCCGGAGGCTGACGAATGCCGTTTTACGAGTACGAGTGTCAGGCCTGTGGCGTGCACCACGAGGCCCTGCAGAAGATCAGTGATCCCGCGCTGAAGAAGTGTCCGCATTGCGGCAAGGCCAAGCTCAAGAAGCTCATCTCCGCGCCCGTCTTCCGCCTCAAGGGCGGCGGCTGGTACGAGACCGACTTCAAGTCGGACGGCGAGAAGAAGCGCAACCTCGCAGGCGACGACAAGCCCGCGGCGGATGCCGACGCGAAGCCCGCCGCGGTCGCTGCGACCCAGCCCAAGGCCGACGCCCCGGCCGAGTCCAAGCCCGTCGCGGCGCCAAAGCCCGACCCCAAGCCGCCCCGCGCCACCACCCGTCAGGGGGGCGCCAAGGCCCCCAAGGCCAAAACCAAGGCCAAGGCGCCGTCCCGCCGCCGCTGAGCAGTCGCGGCGGCCCATCTTCGGCCCAGCGCGCCTTGCCACCCGGAACGGACGCCCCGTAACATTACCGGTTCCCCGCGAACGGGGTTCGAGGCGTTCCATGCGTTCCCATTACTGCGGTCAGGTCAACGAGTCCCTCAGCGGTCAGACGGTCACGGTGGCCGGCTGGGTCCACCGCAGGCGCGATCACGGCGGGGTCATCTTCATCGACCTGCGTGACCGCGACGGCGTGATCCAGATCGTCGTCGATCCAGACAACGTGGCGGTGTTCGCCGAGGCCGAACGGGTGCGCAGCGAGTTCGTGCTGTCGATTGAGGGCCTGGTGCGGCCCCGCCCCGCCGGCACGGCCAACGCGAACATCGCCTCTGGCCAGGTCGAGATGCTGGCGCGCAAGCTCACGGTGCTGAACCGTTCCGAGCCGCTGCCGTTCCAGCTCGACGAGGAGGTGCGCGAGGAGGTACGCCTGAAGTACCGCTACCTCGATCTGCGCCGCGACGTCATGCAGCAGCGGCTGCTGCTGCGCCACCGCGCGACGCGCGCGATCCGCACGTACCTTGACGACAACCGCTTCGTCGACATCGAAACGCCGATGCTGACCAAGGCGACGCCGGAGGGCGCGCGCGACTATCTGGTGCCGTCACGCACCCACGCCGGCAAGTTCTTCGCGCTGCCGCAGTCGCCGCAGATCTTCAAGCAGCTGCTGATGATCAGCGGCTTCGACCGCTACTACCAGATCGTGCGCTGCTTTCGCGACGAGGACCTGCGCGCCGACCGCCAGCCCGACTTTACCCAAGTCGACATCGAGACCTCGTTCCTGACTCAGGACGAGATCATGACGCTGATGGAAGGCCTGGTGCACAAGCTGTTCGGCGACGTGCTCGGCGTCGCGCTGCCATACCCCTTCCCGCGCATGAGCTACGCCGAGGCGATGCGCCGCTACGCCTCCGACAAGCCGGACCTGCGCATCCCGCTTGAGCTGGTGGACGTTGCCGACCTCGTGCGCGGCTGCGACTTCAAGGTGTTTGCCGGCCCCGCGAGCGCTGCCGACGGTCGTGTCGCGGCGCTGAAGGTGCCCGGCGGGGTGGCCTTGCCGCGCAGCCAGATCGACGACTACACCGCCTACGTCGGTCGCTACGGCGCCAGGGGCTTGGCCTACGTCAAGGTCAACGACCTCGCCCTCGGCCGTGCGGGCCTGCAGTCGCCGATCCTGAAGTTCCTCTCCGACGAGGCGGTGGCCGGGATCCTCGAGCGCACCGCCGCGGCGAGCGGCGATCTGATCTTCTTCGGCGCCGACCGCGCCAAGGTCGTCAACGACAGCCTCGGCGCGCTGCGCCTGAAGATCGGCGCGGACCTCAAGCTGGTCGCCGACGGCTGGCGTCCGCTGTGGGTGGTCGACTTCCCGATGTTCGAGCGCGACGACGACAGCGGCCGCTGGAACGCGATGCACCATCCGTTCACCGCGCCCGTCAACGAGGATCCGGCGGCGCTGCTGGCAAGCCCGGGGGAGGCGATCGCCAAGGCCTACGACTGCGTGCTCAACGGCTCGGAGATCGGCGGCGGTTCGGTGCGCATCTACCGCGAGGCGCTGCAGTCGACCGTGTTCGGCATGCTCGGCATCCAGCCCGAGGAGGCGCAGGCGAAGTTCGGCTTCCTGCTCGAGGCACTGAAGTTCGGCGCGCCGCCGCACGGCGGCATCGCGTTCGGGCTCGACCGGCTGATCATGCTGATGTCGGGCGCCGACAGCATCCGCGAGGTGATCGCGTTCCCGAAGACGCAGACCGCGTTCTGCCCTCTGACCGAGGCGCCGACCGCGGTGAGCGAGCAGCAGCTGAAGGACCTGCACATCCGACTGCGCCCCACCAGTGCCTGAGCGCCAGTCCGTCGTCCTCGTGCACGGTCTGTGGATGACCGGCATCGAGGCGACGTTGTTCCGCCACCGCCTCGTGTCGCACGGCTACGCCGTGCGGCAGTTCCACTACCACACGTTCTCCGCGGCCGCCGACACCGTGCTCGAGGCGTTGCGGAGCGAGGTGCTGGCCCGTCCTGCGCCGGTGCACCTCATCGGGCACAGTCTCGGCGGGCTGGTCGTGCTGCGCCTGCTCGAGCGCCATGCGCAGTTGCCGATCGGGCGCATCGTGCTGCTGGGCTCGCCGGTGAACGGCAGCGAGTCGGCGCAGGGGTTCGCGCGGCTGCCGGGCATGAGGGCCCTGTTCGGGCCGATGGCGGGCGAGGAGCTGCTCGCCGCCGGCGCGCGTGCCTGGCGCCATCCGGCCGCGCTGGGCGTCATCGCAGGCACGCAGTCGCTGGGGCTCGGTCGGATCTTCAGTTCGCTGCCCGTCCCCAACGACGGCACCGTCGCGGTCGAGGAGACCCGCCTCGAGGGGGCGACCGAGACGCTGGTGCTGCCGGTCTCGCACGCGGGCCTGCTGCTGTCGGAGGAGGTGGTCGGGGCGACCGCGCGCTTCCTCGAGCACGGCACGTTCAGCGTGACAGGTCCTTGAGCCGGTAGAGGGCGTCCAGTGCCTCGCGCGGCGTCAGGGCGTTCGGATCCAGCGCGGCAAGTTCGGCGAGCACCGCGGTGCCGGTCGGTTCGGCAGGGGCGGGCGCGGGCATCGACGGCGCCTCGAACGACAGTTCCGCCTGCGGGCCGGGCGGCTGCGTGGCGCTGCCGCGGCGCTCAAGCTCGCTCAGGTAGCGCCGCGCTGCCGCGATCACCTCGCGCGGCACGCCAGCCAGGCGCGCGACCTGCAGTCCGTAGCTCTTGCTCGCGGGCCCCGCCTTGACCGTGTGCAGGAACACCAGCGAATCGCCGTGCTCGGTGGCGTCGAGGTGGGCGTTGGCGACATGGCCGGCACCGTCGGCGAGCGCCGTCAGCTCGAAGTAGTGGGTCGCGAACAGCGTGAATGAGCGCGCCCGCCGCGCCATGTGCTCGGCGGCGGCCCACGCCAGCGACAGGCCGTCGAAGGTGCTGGTGCCGCGACCGATCTCGTCCATCAGCACGAGGCTCGCGTCCGTCGCGTTGTTGAGGATGTTCGCCGTCTCGGTCATCTCGACCATGAACGTCGAGCGGCCGCCCGCGAGGTCGTCGGCCGCGCCGATGCGCGTGTAGATGCGGTCGATCGGCCCGAGCAGTGCGCGCTCCGCCGGGACGAAGCTGCCGATGCGGGCGAGGATCACGATCAGCGCCGTCTGGCGCATGTAGGTGGACTTGCCGCCCATGTTGGGGCCGGTGATCACGAGCATCCGCCGGCGCGCGTCGAGCGCGAGGTCGTTCGGCACGAACGGGCCGTCGAGCAGGCTCTCGACCACCGGATGGCGTCCGCCGACGATCGCAAGCGTGGGCTCGGTGACGAACTCGGGCTCGGTCCAGCCCAGCTCGCGCGCGCGGCCGGCGAGGTTGCCGAGCACGTCGACGAGCGCAAGCGCCCGGGCCGTCGCCTGCAGCGAGGGCAGTTCGCCGAGCAACCGGTCGAGCAGCTCGTCGTAGAGCGTCTTCTCGCGCGCCAGGCTGCGCTCGCGTGCGCCGAGCACCTTGTCTTCGAACTGCTTGAGCTCCGGCGTCAGGAAGCGCTCGGCATTCTTGACCGTCTGGCGGCGCACGTAGTCCGCAGGCACGTTCTCCGCGTCGCGACGGTTGAGCTCGATATAGAAGCCCGAGACGCGGTTGTAGGCGAGCTTCAGGCTCGCAAGCCCGGTGCGGGCGCGCTCGCGCGCCTCCAACTCCAGCAGGTACGCGTCGGTGTCCGAGGCGATACGGCGCAGCTCGTCGAGCTCGGCGTCGTGGCCGCCGGCGATCACGCCGCCGTCGCGCAGGAAGTGCGGCGGACTGGGCACGATCGCCGCCTGCAGCAGCCCGGCGAGCCGCGGGTGATCTGCGAGTGCCGGCCCGCAGCCGGCCAGCAGCGGCGAGTCGTGGCCTGCGATCAGCGCGCCGACGGCCGGCAGCGCCGCGAGCGAGGTGCGCAGCTGAGCGAGGTCGCGCGGCCGGGCGCTGCGCAGCGCGACGCGGGCGAGGATGCGCTCCAGGTCGCCGATGCCACCGAGCAGCGCCGCAAGCTCGCCCTCGCGGCCGCTCTCGAGCAGCGCGCGCACGGCGTGCAGCCGCAGGCGGATCGGCGCGGGGTCCCGCAGCGGGCGACCGAGCCAGCGGCGCAGCTCCCGCCCGCCCATCGCGGTCGCGGTGCGATCGAGCACGCCCGTCAGCGTCGCGTCATCACGGCCGGCCAGGCTTGTCTCGAGCTCCAGGTTGCGGCGTGTCGCAGCGTCCATCTGCACCGCCTCGTCGCGATCCTCGGTCGCCAGTCCCGCGAGGTGCGGCAAGGCCGCGCGCTGCGTTTGCTGCACGTACTGCAGCAGGGCGCCCGCGGCCGTGACTGCCAGCGGCAGGTCCTGGCAACCATAGCCGGACAGGTCCTTGACGCCGAACTGCTGCGTCAGCAGCCGCGTGGCGACGCCGAGCTCGAAATGCCACGGCGCGCGGATCGTCGCGCGCTCGAGGCTCGCGCCCGCGCTGCCCTCGGCCGCGAGCAGTTCGGCGGGCCGCAGTCGGGCAAGCTCCGCCTCCAGCGCCGCGCGGCCGGCCACTTCCATGACGGTGAAGCGGCCACTGGCGAGCTCGAGCCAGGCAAGGCCGATGCGCTCGCCTGCGTCGGCGACCGCGGCCAGCAGCGTCGCACGCCGCTCCTCGAGCAGGCCCTCGTCGGTCACGGTGCCGGGCGTGACGATGCGCACGATGCGTCGCTCGAGCGGACCCTTGCCCTTGCCGGGCTCGCCGACCTGTTCGCAGATGGCGACCGACTCGCCGAGGCGCACCAGCCGGGCGAGGTAGGCATCGAGCGTCGAGACCGGCACGCCCGCCATCGGGATCGGCACGCCGGCCGACTGGCCGCGACTGGTCAGTGCGATGTCCAGCAGGCGCGTCGCGCGTCGCGCATCGTCGTAGAACAGCTCGTAGAAGTCCCCCATGCGGTAGAACAGCAGCACATCCGGGCACTCGGCCTTGAGCGCGAAGTACTGCTGCATCATCGGGGTGTGCGCGGCCGTCGGCGGCGGGCTCGGGCTCGGGCTCGGGGTCGGTTCGGTCATGCGGCGCGGGCGGCTTCGTGGAATACTCAGGATGCATTATCCACGAGGCGCACCTTCGCGCTGACATTGGCCCGTATGCAAGACCCATCCGCGTCCGCCGGGGCGACGTCGGCCGGGGAGGGGCGGGTCACCCGTCGCCACCCCTGGCTGCGGCTGCTCCGCCTGCACCACTGGCTCAAGAACGCCCTGCTCGGGGTCCCGTTCCTGGCGGCCCAGGCTTGGTCGCGCCCGGGCGCGTTCGCGGCGCTCGGCCTCGGCTTTCTGTCGCTGTCGCTGCTGGCGTCCGCCACCTACGTCCTGAACGACCTCGCCGACCTTGCCCACGACCGCGAGCATGCCCAGAAGCGCCACCGGCCGCTCGCCTCCGGCGAGATCGGCACGCGCGCCGCGCTCATCGTCGCGGCACTTTGCGCGATGTGCGGTTTCGGGCTGGCCTGGCTCGCCGGCGGCGAGTTCCTGGCGACGATGCTGGTCTACGTCGCGCTGACGACGCTGTACACGCGCTGGCTGAAGCGGCAGGCTCTGGTCGATGTGCTCGCGCTCGCCGCGCTGTGGACGCTGCGACTCGTCGCCGGCGCCGCGGCGATCCACGTCGCGCTCTCGGCGTGGCTGCTGAGCGTGGGCGCCTTCCTGTTCATGAGCCTGTCGCTGGCCAAGCGCGTCGCGGAGCTGGAGGCGTTCGGTGGTGACCGTGACCGGCCGCTGCCCGGGCGCGGCTACGCGCGGCGCGACCTGCCCGCGCTGCTCGCGTTCGGCATCTCCACCGGAGTCGTCTCGGTGCTGGTGCTGGCGCTGTTCGTCGACTCGACGCCGGCGCAGCTGAAGTATCCGCACCACGAGCGGCTGTGGCTGGTGTGCCCCGCGGTCTGGTTCTGGCTGGCGCGCATCTGGCTTGAGACCTCGCGTGGCCGGATGCACCACGATCCGCTGGTGTACAGCCTGCGCGACCGTGCCAGCTGGTGCGCACTGGCCGCGATCGCGCTGGTGTGGGCGGCGGCGCTGACGCCGCTCGGACCGTGATGTACGCCGTCGCGACGCGGCGTGCCTGGCTGCTGGCGGTGCTGCTGTTCGGGATCGGTTTCGTGACCGCCTACGACCTTGCCCTCGGCTCGGTGCGCTACCCGTACGCCGCCGACAGCGCCTCCTACATCGAGATGGCCGACTCGCTCTACCACGAGGGGCGACCGCTGGTGACGCCGTGGGACCTCGACGAGTCCGACCACGAGCGCATCCCGCAGGCGCTTTTCCCGCCGGGGTTCCCGCTGCTCGTCGTGGCGTTCATCCCGCTCACTGGCGATGCGCGTAGCGCGGCGCTGTGGCCCGGCCGGATCGCGGCCGCGCTGGTTCCGCTGTTGGTCGCGGTCCTGTTTCGCGGCGTGTTCGGGCCCGCCCTGCTCGCCCTGCTCGGCTGCTTCGCGCTCGTCACGCCGGGCCTGCGGGGCTGGCAGTTCCTCGCGTACTCCGACGCCAGCGCGCTCGCGGTCGCGGTGCTCGCGCTCGGCGCGCTCGCGCGCGGGCTCGGGCTGACCGGATCCTCCGGCGCGCTCGGCCGCGGCTGGCTGCTGGCGGCGGGACTTGCGGCCGGCGTCTCCTACGGCATCCGCAACGCAGCCCTGGCGGTCCTCGCCGCGTCCGTACTGACGCTGGCCTGGCATGCGTGGAGGCTGCGTGGCGGCTTGCGGGCATCGGCCTGGTGGCTGGCGGGCGTCGCGCCGCCGGTCGCCGCGCTGTGGAGCTACAACCTCGCGACCTTCGGCCACCTGCAGCCGTACACGATGCCCGCCTCGACGCGCGGCGTCCTGCAGAACGTCGGCGACTACGCGCTGGCGCAGCTCACTGATCTCGGCCTGCCCTGGCAGGTTGCCGAACGCACGCCGGCGATGCTTGCGGTGGTAGCGCTCGCGTTGCTGGCCGTGCTGGTCGCGCTCGGCTGGTGGCGGCTGCGCGCCGCTCCACGCCGGCAGGCGCTGCTGATGCTGCTCGGCGGCTACGCGCTCGGCGGCGGCCTGCTGCTGATCGCCTCCCGCAGCCGCTACGAGTGGGGGGGCCTGATCGACGTGCGCAACACGCTGCAGTACACGTGGGCGCTGGGACTTGCCGCGGCGGTCGCAACCGCGTCGCTGGCCGGGCCGCGGCTGCGCGCCGCGGCGAGTGCCGCCGGGTTCGCACTGGTGCTGTTCCTGATCGGCTCGACCGCGCACGAGGTGGTGAGCGTACGCGCCGGAGGCCTTGAGCGATGGCAGCTTCTCGCCCGCGATCCGGCCGTGCTCGCCGCCGCGGCGGACGCGCCGGCGCAGACCTATCTCGCCTCCAATCAGGCGGTCCTGTTCCGGATCGGCGCCGCACGGCATGTGCGCGAGCTGGAGATCAGCGGCGACGATCACGACCTGCAAGGCTCGCTCGCGCTGCTCGCCCGTGCCGCCGGCCCGCGGCCCGCGCTGTTGCTGCTGGTGTGCGACGAGTGGGCGCAGGGCTATTCGGTCTGCGGCGGCGCACGGCACGTGAGTGCCGCGCCGCCGGACTGCCGAGCGGTGCGCGTCCGCCAGCCCCGTGTCTGGGCCTGCCGTCCCCGTCCACGCGTCTGAGCCGGCGAGCGGACCCGGCGGGATCCTGCAAAGGGGGGTGCAATTCGGCGCGTAGCCGGGTACGCTATACTGTATGGAAACACAGTCCCTCGCCCCAGCCCGTACCGTGCCGATCCCGGTGCCGGTCGACGCGGGCCTGGCGGGTGCCGGGGCGCTACTGCTGGGTCGCCGCGGCGGCGGCTTGCAGGGCATCGGCCTCGCGCTCGAGCAGGCAGGCTGCGGGGACCGGTTCCAGTCCTGGGTCGGGGCCGGCCCGAACCTGCCGATCAGCGGCCCCGAGATCCGGCGCGCACTGGCGCCGACCGTGCTTGCGATCGCCTCTGCCAGCAGCCGCGATCCGGCGCGCGTGGCCGAGGGCCTTGCCGTGCTGCTGCCGCGGCTCGTCGACGCGCTCACCCCGGCCGGCCGGCTGCCGCCCGCCGGCCGCCTGGGCATCGTCTGGGGCCTCGCCCGCCTGATGTGGCGCGCGCGCCGGGTGCGCGCGTGACAGGCAGCACCGACACGGCCCTTGCGCAGCTCGCGGCGCGACTGGGCGAGCGGCTCGCCCACGACGGTCGGCGCATCGCGACCGCCGAGTCGTGCACCGGCGGCTGGATCGGCAAGGTGCTGACCGACGTGCCCGGCAGTTCGCGCTGGTTCGAGACCGGCTACATCGTCTACGGCAACGGCGCGAAGGTCGCGCTGCTCGGGATTGCACCTGCACTGCTCGCAGAGCACGGCGCGGTCAGCGAGCCGGTCGTGCGCGCCATGGCGCTCGCGGCGCTGGAGCGCTCCGGCGCGGATCTCGCGGTCGCGGTCTCGGGGGTCGCGGGCCCCGATGGCGGCTCCGCGGCAAAGCCGGTCGGCACCGTCTGGCTCGGCTGGGCCGTTCGTCGTGGCGATGCCCCGCAGGCGCATGCGCGCCAGGAACTTTTTGCCGGTGACCGCGAGGCGGTGCGCCGGGCGGCGGTGCGCGCCGCGCTCGCCGGAGCACTCGCGCTGTGAACGCTGCGCAGCACCGTGTCTTCTTCGCCTTGTGGCCCGAAGCGGGCCTGCGCGCCTCGCTCACGATCGCGACGGCACCGGCGCTCGCCGGCGTGGCAGGCCGGCCCGTGTTGGCCGAGGATCTGCACGTGACGCTCGCGTTCCTCGGCGAGGTCGGCAGCGCGGCGCTCACGGCGTTGGCGCGCATCGGCGCCACGCTCGCGCCGCCGCGTCTGACGGTGATGCTGGACCGGCTGGAGTGGTGGCCGGGCAGCGGTGCGCTCATCGTCGCCGCCAGCACCCCGCCGGCCGGACTGATGCAACTGCAGCAGGGCCTGTGCCGGAGCCTCGCCGACGCCGGGCTGCGGGTCGATGCGCGCGAGTTCCGCCCGCATCTGACAATCGCGCGCAGCGTGCCTGCGCAGCCGCGCCAAGCGCTGTCGATGGCGCTCGCCTGGCCGATCGGCGCGGTCGCGCTGGTGGAGTCGGTGCGGGTGCCGACGGGCCCGCGCTACCGACCGCTCGCGTCTTGGGATTCGACGACAGCGAGCAATGAATTTCACGTGATTTGAAGCAGATTCGCCGCTCCCCCTGCGGCACGCCATGCGATAATTTGGGCATACTTTAGGAGGTATCACCACGATGGACGAGAACCGCAAGAAGGCGCTTTCCGCGGCGCTGAGCCAGATCGAGAAACAGTTCGGCAAGGGCTCGGTGATGCGTCTGGGAGATGCCTCCGCAGCCATGGACTTCGACGTCATCCCGACCGGCTCGCTCGGTCTGGACATCGCGCTCGGCGTCGGTGGCCTGCCGCGCGGCCGCGTGGTCGAGATCTACGGGCCGGAGTCATCGGGCAAGACGACGTTGACGCTCGAGGTCATCGCGCAGTGCCAGAAGCTGGGCGGCACCGCCGCGTTCGTCGACGCCGAGCACGCGCTTGACCCGACCTATGCCGAGAAGCTCGGCGTCAAGGTCGACGACCTGCTGGTGTCGCAGCCGGACACGGGTGAGCAGGCCCTCGAGATCACCGACATGCTGGTGCGCTCGGGTGCGGTCGATGTGGTGGTCGTCGACTCGGTCGCGGCGCTGACGCCGAAGGCTGAAATCGAGGGCGAGATGGGGGAGCTGCAGGTCGGCCTGCACGCCCGGCTGATGTCGCAGGCGCTGCGCAAGCTCACCG
This sequence comes from Pseudomonadota bacterium, assembly GCA_025356815.1. GTDB lineage: Bacteria > Pseudomonadota > Gammaproteobacteria > Steroidobacterales > Steroidobacteraceae > CAIKZZ01. The sequence continues at coordinate 10,501 of JANXQL010000056.1, read as the reverse complement.
GCAACATCAAGCGCTCCAATACGATCGTCATCTTCATCAACCAGATCCGCATGAAGATCGGCGTGATGTTCGGCAGCCCGGAGACGACCACCGGCGGCAACGCGTTGAAGTTCTACTCGTCGGTCCGCCTCGACATCCGTCGCATCGGCGCGCTGAAGAACGGCGAGGAAGTGATCGGTAACGCGACCCGCGTCAAGGTGGTCAAGAACAAGGTCGCCCCCCCGTTTCGCGAGGCGGAGTTCGAGATTCACTACGGCGTGGGCATCTCGCGCGAGGGCGAGCTGATCGACCTTGCGGTGTCGCAGAACCTGCTGGAAAAGTCCGGCTCGTGGTACGCGTACAAGGGCGAGCGCATCGGCCAGGGCAAGGACAACGCGCGCGTGTTCCTGCAGCAGCATCCGGAGATCGCCGCGGAGCTCGATCAGCAGATCCGCACGAAGCTGCTGGCGCCGCGTCGCGGCCAGACCGGGGCGCCGCTGACGGCGGCCGTCACCGAGAGCGAAGGCTGAGACGGCCATGCCGTCCGCCCGCAGGCGTGGCGGCCGGGGCGGGTTCGGGCGTCGCGCCCGCCCGCCCGAGCAGCCGGACAGCGCCGAGGCCGCGCGTGGGCGAGCAATCGGCATGCTCGCGCGCCGCGACTATCCGGCCAAGCTGCTCAAGAGCCGCCTGACCGAGTCGGGGTACGCACCCGAGGCCGCCGATGCGGCCGTGTCGACGCTCGAGGACGAGCGGCTGGTCAACGATCTTCGTTACGTGGAGGCGGCCGTCGCCGGCCGCACGTCCCGTGGCCAGGGCCCGATCCGGATTGCCCTGGAACTGCGCCGGCAGGGAGTGGCGGCGGAACTGGTCGCGGCCGCGCTCGATAGTCGTTCCCCGCACTGGGCCGAGCGGGCGGCCGAGCTGCGCCGACGGCGGTTCGGGGCGGCGGCCCCGACCGACGGCCGTGAGCGGTCTCGCCAGGTCCGCTTCCTGCTGCAGCGGGGCTTCAGCGGCGAGCACGTCCGCCATGCGCTCGGGGCGGGGCTGGAGGAGGATCTCCAGGTTGACCTGCACAGCGCCGAGCTGCACGGCGAGCCCGACGACGAGCTCGAATAGCGTCCCCGAACGCCGTCCGCCCCGCTAGAATCCCGGCTTCTTTCAGGCTTTGCCGGGTTCCCCGGCCCGATCACGCCCTATGAACGACATCTCCCGCCGCCCCTTCGGCAGTACCGAGCTGCGTGCCCTGTTCCTGGACTATTTCAGCCGCCAGGGGCACACGCCAGTGGCCTCAAGCTCGCTGGTGCCCGGCAACGATCCGACGCTGCTGTTCACCAACGCCGGCATGGTCCAGTTCAAGGATCTGTTCCTGGGCAAGGAGACGCGCGCCTACCACCGCGCGGCGAGCTCGCAGCGCTGCGTGCGCGCGGGCGGCAAGCACAACGACCTCGAGAACGTCGGCTATACGGCCCGCCATCACACCTTCTTCGAAATGCTGGGCAATTTCAGCTTCGGCGACTACTTCAAGCGCGAGGCGATCCACTTCGCCTGGCAGTTCATCACCGGCGAGCTTGCCATCCCGCAAGAACGGCTGTGGGTCACGGTCTACGAGACCGACGACGAGGCGTTCGAAATCTGGGCAAACGACGCGGGTGTGCCGCGCGAGCGCATCACCCGCATGGGTGCCAAGTCCAACTTCTGGGCGATGGGGGACACCGGCCCGTGCGGTCCCTGCACGGAAATCTTCTACGACCACGGCGCCGAGATCCCGGGCGGACCGCCGGGCTCGCCGGACGAGGACGGCGATCGCTACGTCGAGATCTGGAACCTCGTGTTCATGCAGTACGAGCGTGCCGCCGACGGCACGTTGACGCCGCTGCCCAAGCCCAGTGTCGACACCGGCATGGGGCTGGAGCGCATTGCAGCCGTGATGCAGGGTGTGCACTCGAACTACGACATCGACCTGTTCCGCGCGCTGATCGCCGCCGCCGCGCGAGTCACCGGCGCCACGGACCTGGGCTCACCGAGCCTGAAGGTCATTGCCGACCACATCCGGGCCTGCAGCTTCCTGATCGTCGACGGTGTGCTGCCGTCCAACGAGGGGCGTGGTTACGTGCTGCGCCGGATCATCCGTCGCGCGATCCGTCACGGCTACCAGCTGGGCCAGACCGGTGCGTTCTTCCACCAACTGGTCGACCCGCTGGTCGAGCAGATGGGCGCGGCCTACCCCGAACTCGTCAAGGGCGCCGACCAAGTGCGCCGCGTGCTGGCGCAGGAGGAGACCCGCTTCGCCGAAACGCTGGCATCGGGCATGACCATGCTCGACGCCGCGATCGCGACGCTGGACACCGCTGCCCCACGCACGATTCCGGGCGAGACTGTGTTCAAGCTGTACGACACCTACGGCTTCCCAGTGGATCTGACCGCGGACATCGCCCGTGAGCGCGGCGTTGCAATCGACGAGGCAGGCTTCGAGGTCGCCATGCAGGCGCAGCGCGAGCGCGCGCGGGCCGCCAGCCGCTTCGGCGTCGATCTGCGCGACGCCGTGCAGCTGGAGTACAAGACCCTGTTCCAGGGCTACGACCGACTGGCCGGCGACGGGCGCGTACTCGCGCTGATCGGCCCAGCAGGCACGCTCGTCGACGAGCTTCGCCCCGGCGAAAGCGGCCGCGTCGTGCTTGACCAGACGCCGTTCTACGCCGAGAGCGGCGGCCAGGCCGGTGACCGTGGCCAGCTGGACGCGCCGGCGGCGACGTTCGTGGTCGACGACGTCCAGAAGATGCGCGCCGCGCACGCGCACATCGGCCGCGTCACGCGCGGCACACTGCACATCGGCGACGTCGTTACCGCGACCGTGGCCGACGCGCGGCGCGCGGCTACGGCGCGCAATCACACTGCCACCCACCTGCTGCACGAGGCGCTGCGCCGCGTGCTCGGCGAGCACGTGCAGCAGAAGGGCTCGCTGGTGGAGGCCGAGCGGCTGCGCTTCGACTTCTCGCACGTCGCGGCCGTGGCGCCTGCCGAGATCGCCCGCATCGAGTCGATCGTCAACGCCGAGATCCTCGCAAACCTGGAAGGCCGCACGCGCGTGATGGCCTATGACGCGGCGGTCGCCGCGGGTGCCGTCGCCCTGTTCGGTGAGAAGTACGGCGATACGGTGCGGGTGTTGAACTTCGGTGACTTCTCGACCGAGCTGTGCGGCGGCACCCACGTCACTCGCACCGGTGACATCGGCCTGTTCAAGATCCTGAGCGAAGGCGGCGTCGCGGCCGGCGTGCGCCGCATCGAGGCGGTCACTGGTGAGGGGGCGCTGGGTTATCTCAATGCCGGCGAGGCGCTGCTGCGCGAGGTCGGTGGCCTCGTGCGCGGTGGCCGCGAGGAGGTCGTCGACAAGGTCGGCGCGCTCGTCGAACGCGCCCGGCGTCTGGAACGCGAGGTCGAGGCGCTCAAAGCGCGCCTGGCGAGCGGCGAGGGGGCGGACCTGGCGGCCGGCGCCGTCCAGATCGGCAGCGTGCGGGTGGTCGCAGCCCGGCTCGATGGCGTTGATGCGAAGGCGTTGCGCGCGGCGGTGGACCAGCTGAAGGACAAGCTCGGCAGCGCCGTGATCGTGCTCGGCGGCGCCGATGCCGACGGCAAGGTGACGCTGGTGGCGGGCGTCACGGCCGACCTCACCGCGCGGGTCAAGGCCGGCGAGGTGGTCGCGGCGGCGGCGGCCAAGGTCGGTGGCAAGGGGGGAGGTCGCCCGGACTTCGCTCAGGCGGGGGGTGCGGACGCGTCCGGGCTGCCGGCGGCGCTTGCGCTGGTGCCGGACTGGGTCCGGGAGAAACTCCGCTAAAACTGCTTGGTGGATAAGACTAATTCTCGTTAGGACAATCACTTAGACTTGAAGTTAACGAAAATGTCATGGTTTGCGGGCGCCTTGGGTCTTACAGTTCCCACCGGACCTGCCGAAGCTCAGGGAACCTAGGAGCAAGCCATGCTGATCCTGACGCGCCGCGTCGGTGAGACGGTGATGATTGGTGACGACGTCACCGTGACCGTCCTCGGAGTCAAAGGTAACCAGGTGCGCATCGGCGTCAACGCCCCGCGCGAGGTCGCAGTGCATCGCGAGGAGATCTTCGAGCGCATCAAGCGCGAGGAGTCCGGCGAGGGTGACCCGTCCGATCTTGCCGAAGACGCCGAAATCCACAACGTTTACGGCCAGGGATGACGTTCGGGCGCAGATCGCTTTGACCGGCCTTCGTGCCAGCCAGTATGATCCGACCTCCCGCGAGGTCGGGATCCGGAGAGATGGCCGAGTGGTCGAAGGCGCACCCCTGCTAAGGGTGTAGGGGAGTAATCCCCTCGAGGGTTCGAATCCCTCTCTCTCCGCCAATACTTCTCTTTGTAGAACAATAACTTACCCTCACATGGGGGTGTTCTACTGCCATTCTACTGCCAAATTCTGGGGCCTCAGGGGGGCTGATTCGTGCAGTCTGAGCTGCCTCTGCGCTGACGATCGCGGGCAGGCCCTGAGGCACTCGCTCCGGCGCTCCACCCATCGCAACTCGGATCGCTTCGACGTCGGATTCTTGTGCGCCTTCGGTCCACGCCGCGTAGGTGTCGAGCATCGTCTGCACGCTGTGACCGTGCATCTTCGCGACCCACAGCGGATTCTTGCCGACCATCAGGTTCCAGCTCACGGATGAGTGGCGCGCGTTGTACGCATCGCGATAGCGCGCCTTCATCTTTCGCAGCGTGCTTCGCCAGCGCACCCAGGGATACTGAAGGTTGCGGATCGGCTCGCCGGTTTCCTTGAAGAAGAGATCGTCGTGCTGGATCGAGCCGGCGAGTTGCAGGCGCGCGCGCAGTGCAAGATGGCGCTTGAGCACTTGCAACGCGCGCGGGCACAGCTCGACGAGGCGGTCCGTCGATGTCTTGGTCCGGTCCTTGTCGCGGGCCATGACGCGCGCCTTGCTGATACTGATCTTGCCCTGGGCGATGTCGCAGTCGCTCACCAGCAGCGCAATCTGCTCGGACGGCCGCAGCCCGGTGAAGAACCGAAACTCATCGTAGTTACCCTGTGCTTCGCCCCACTCACGGTGAATTGCCGCGATCAGGGCTTCGGCTTCCTGAATGCCGAAGGGATCGATGACGGGCCTGTCTTTCTTGGTGATACGCAGGCACTTCAAGCCTGTCGCCGGATTGTGCTTCTCGGGCGTGTCGCGATATCCGTAGTCGAAAGCGCAGCGCAAGACACTGACGACATTGTTGTACGTCTTCTTCGATGTGGCATGCGCATCAGCGATCTTCATGAGCTCGGAATAGCGCACTTCCGAAAAAAGTCGAGTGCCGAGCTTCGGCCGCCAGACGTTGGCCAGTGTCTTCCGGTAACTATCGGCCGTCGCGAAGGCGAGGTCGTGCTTGACGACGCGCGAATCAACATGCAAGAGGAACTCGTCGAACACGTCATTGCAGGTGCGAGCCGCGGTTACGCTCCCGATGTGCTTCTTGAAGCGGTAGTCCGGAAACTCCTCCGTGAAGGAGAACGTCCCGTGCGCGATGCGCTCTTTGATGCCTTGAAGTTGCAGGCGGGCGCGGCGCAGATTCGCCTCGGTCGGCGTACGCTCCAGCGTCGGTCGATAGCGCACGTCCTCGAATTCAAAATCGAATTGAATCCGATTGGTGCCGAGCGGGCTCACGCCCCGGTTTATCGACTTTCGACCCATCTCTGATACCCCATCATGTCGATCAGGATATGGCCGTCCGGGGCTCGCTTCCACAGCTTCCCCTCGGGCCAGTCACCGCGCTCTATTTTGCGCTCCATTGCCTTCACGGAATAGCCGGTAATGGCGTTCGCGACAGGCAGGAGGACGTAGCGCGCCGGCGCCACGACGACGAGGGCTTCGCTCTCCGGGATCACAACTTCGGCAACCGGTCTTTGAGTCCCCGGCACCGGCCCAACCGCTGGAGCTGGTTCCTCCGGTGCAGGCGGGGCTTGAGTTCCCGCTTGGATTCAAGCCAGTTGGCGAGGTCGCGCCGATGCCAGCCGATCGCATGGCCGCGAAATCGCTGCTGCTTCGGGAACCGCCCGAGAACCGTAAGCGCGTACAGCACCCATCGGTGACGACGCGTGAGGCGCGCAACATCATGGGCGCTCAAGACCTGATGCAGCGCGGGGAAAGGCTCGTTCACCTGTTTGGAAAGCAGGACTCTCGCCGCCGGGGCGGCAGGCGTGACAAAAGTCCTCGACACGGAGTCGGTCGTGCTCATGGGTTTGTGTGCTCATGTGCGGTTCCGGTCGTTCAGGGACGAGTTGTCACTCACTGCAAAGGATCTACGAAGTCCGCAAGAAAGTCTGCCCGGGTTTCTGGGCAAAACTCGGCAAAACCCATCATGCGATATAGGCGGTGCGGATGCGCCAGACCAGTTCGGCGAGCGTTCCATTCAACTCCAGCGCGCGAGGATTGAGATCACCTTCGGCCAGGATGTCATCCAGAAATCGGTTCAGGTCCGTGATTATTTTTGCGGCCACCTGGATACGGGTCTCCGGCGCTAGCAGTTGGCTGAGCCGCAATACATCATTTGCGTGCTTGCGGATATCGCGCGCATCAACAGGTTCACCGCGGGCCGCCCGCTGTTTCAGGTCGAGCCACGCCAGCGCCTTCAAGGGGATGAGCCGATCCTCTCCGACCCATGGCAGGCCATCGACTTCGCGTCGGCCACCGATCACGAACGCGTAGTAGTCGGCGTCCAGCAGAATTGCTGAGAGGCTGGCGACAGCATCATCAACCGGTATCGACGTCAGATGGGCGTTGGGCGCCAGGTCGATGCCGTCCGGTGCGCGGCAGAACAGTTCCAGCATGGCCGGGTAGTTCTCGTCCCCCGGTTTCTGGAAGCGGTAGAAGACCGGCTTGCCTGTAGCGCTCGCCTGGCGGATCTCGTATCGACCGGCCTCGATGAAACGCCAAAAGGTTTCACCGAACTTCGCGTCGAGGGCTTCGATGTGAAGGACGATGTCGAGATCCTTCGTTGCGCGAAATGCCAGGCCCCCACCTTCCATGGCGAGTGTGGCCGCCGTGCCGCCGATCAGCACATACTGATTGGCATGCGCGGCAAAGAACTGCCGGAACAGATCGAGTCCCCTCACCATGGAAACTGCTTCCGCAATTCATCGAGCGCCATTTGCACGCGCTCGTCGGCGCCTTTTTCCAGGCTCAGGGTGAGCGACATCGGATCCACGACGTGGGTGCCGCGCACGAGAGCCGGGCTGTAAGTCCACAGTTGCCATTCGCTGCAGCCGTCGGCGGGTTGTGGCAGCAGTTTGGGGCCAGCCCGTTTGGCTGTTCGCCATTCGGTCGGGCTCATGGCGTAGACCGGCCACGGCGGATCGGCGAGCGGCGTTTGACGCGCGAGCGCGCTCAGTCCCGCCAGCCGCAGGGTCCGTGCATCGCGTCCGATGCTGTGCACCCAGACGCTGCGCTTCACGGGGCTGCGCATCGTCTTTCTCGCGCGCTCCCAAAGTTCCTGGGGAGTGCCGTCCACGTGAAGATGCCGCTCGCGGCCGCTCCGCTTGACCTCGGCGAGCCCTTCGGTGGCCAGTTCGCGTAGCACGCGCGTCAGGGTCATCGGCGTATAGCCCAGATGGGCAACGATCTCGGCCAGGACCCAGTCGTTGCGCCAGGGTTTGCTCAGCAACAGCGCAATGAGCACGGCCTGGGTTGCGGGGCTCAGCGCGGTCCCTGCCACCGTCTTGGGCTGTCGAAAGTACTCGCGCAGGTCGATCCCGAGATCGGGCAGGTACAGCTGGTTGCCGGGCACGAGGAAAGGCACGCGCTGCTCGACCAGGCGCTTGCGCTCGTAGGAAGCGAGCGCGTCGGTGACGTAGATGACGGGCATCTGTGCCACGGCCCGCAGGCGCTCCACCTGCGTGCGTAGTTCCGAGAGCTTTGGCAGTCGAGTGCGCTCATCCAGGGCGAGCAGAACGTTGTGGCCGTGGAGCGTCAGGTGGCGGACAGCGAAAGCCTCCTGAAGGAAATAGGGCAGCTTCCCGGCGCCCTTCCAGGGGCGCAGGCTGGCACGAAGCCCCAGGGTGTCGTGCAGATACCGCTGGATCGCGACGTCTGTTGCCGGGCTGCGGGTAGCTTTATATAACATCACGCGGCACGATAACATCTACAATGTTAACGTGCAATAATCAGTTAGACAGTGAGAATTTGATCTCAATCCGGGGCCCGCCGGGGCCACCGTGCCCCTGGCCCGTCGATCCGGCATCCATCAGCGACGACCGCGCACGCGAGGCTCCTCGAATTCCTCCGTCGCCGGCGCACAGTACCCCTGCGGGTCGCGGACCCAATCCTGGATCGCGATTGTCGACCACCCACACGCCCGCCCGCCGAGGTGCACCGGCGCAGGGAAACGCCGCGCGGCGATCCGACGATAGAGCGTTGCACGACTGAGCGAGGTAATTCGCAGGACGTCCCTCATCCGCACGAAGGCCGGTGCGAATGGCTGAGCGACATCCTGCACATCCCGGTCACCATCTTCCACAGAAGCGCGTCGCCCCATGCCGTGCCTCGAATGGTGTGCTCCTGTCATGACGTGCGGCTCCGGTTGTCGAGCTCGAATGCACTAAGCCTTCGGAAGTGCGGTGCTCGCAGTCAATTGCAGTGCGTGCAGGACAAAGTCGTGTGCGATATCGACCTCGGTGCTCTTCGCGCAGAACAACAGCTGTCGCCATACGCTGGGGCGATCTTCCCAGCGCGGGCGAACCCGCTGGTAGTGATGCTCCGCGACGCGATCAATGTCCTGCAAACGAAGCGATCGCAGCAGGCGAGCGACCGCAGGTGCAATGCCAAGTAGAACCACAGATGCCTCGCTATCCGTGCGCACCGTATGCCAAGCGAGCATCAGAGTCGCACGGGACAGCGTCGTGGCCGCCGCGCGTGGAAACGGCGAGAGCCATGCAACATCGCTGGCGGCGCCATCGTTTCCGGCGATTACTGCGCTCCACCACTTTGGATCGCGGAAGCCGAAATCCACAAGCAGGAAAGGGAATCGCGCAGCGGTGGTTAGCGTTGCGGCGTCGAGCGTTTCGATGAGGGAGAAGATGTGACCAACAAACAACTCATCGGCTGGCGGAGGCGCGCGCGCAGCCTCGACGAGCATTTTCAGACATTGCTCGTTGAGGTCGCAGATAGGCGCCAGCGCATCGGTGCTGTCGGTTTTCCGGGTCGGCGCTCTCATCTGCCCGAGCGTGTCGGGCGATGTATTCATACCCTCCGTGGATGCCCCTGAGCGTTCTTATGCTTTTGCAGCATTGTGCGCCTCAGCCCAAATACCCGTAAGCGTGAGTAATTGCCTATATTGGTCAATTACTTGGGGGGAGGTTATGTCATACCTTTGCTGCGAAGCGATCGAGTCCGGCGCAGCATGTTGCCGATGCGTGTATGGGGGGAGCGCTACAACCGCGATCTGCAACGCTACAACCTGGCGTTGCGCATGATCGCGCACGAAGCCCGGACTCATACGATCTGTGATTGGACGGGGCTGCCAGATGACAGGATTCGGCATCTCTGCCAATCGTACGTCGCTGAGCACGGCAAGCTGCACGCTATCCGCCGACGTGGACCTTCTCCGCAAAGCCTCGCTGTGTTTTTCGGCACCGCCCGCAGCCGAAGCGAGGCAGCGGCGCTCGTTGGGCTTTGCTACCTACTTGAAGTGTTGCCGTCGCGTAGCCTAGATAACCCGCGTCGCGAACTGCCGAGCGTTGCGCGGGGCGAACGCCTCTGCGAGGCCTATGAAATGTATCGGCAACTCGTGCCGGAGACACCGATGACCCTGGAGCACTTGGTGCTTCTTGTCATGACAGTCTCGCAGGGTCAGGAATTCGAAGTAACGCAGTGCGCGGGCTGCGGAGGCGTGGTGGTTCTGGATCGCAGCGGGATGAGACGCGGGAACTGTACCCACTGCAATGAACATCGGCATTTCGAGAGCGCGAACGAACGGTAAAAGAATCGGCGATCAGAGGTCGGGACGTAAGAATTGGAGGCGGAGTTTCTGGGAAGCGGAAACGTACTTACTTCCGCCATCGCGTACTCCAGTCGTCATTGTCCCAGGTGGCATCGAGCATTTCATCCGGCAGGTAAAGTAATGCCAGTACCTGTCCAGCTCTATATGGAACGCACTCCTCGAAGATTTCGTACTTGTCCGCGTCCGAGTTCTCAAACCACGCATCAGCAGACTGTTTGCCGGACCCGGACGTTGGGCTTGCACCTCGAGCGAAATCGTACGCAAACGTGGCTTCGTCCAGACCCGCCTTCAATCTCCAGCGAGAAGGCACCATCGGGGCGGGCAGTGCCCATTCGCGGCCCGCGACGGAGTAACAGCACAAGATCACCGGAAAATTGTCCAGCAAGGTAACTCGGAAAGCCGTCGCCACAGCGCTCGTTGAGAAATCCGCTGCAATTCTTTCAAGATCTAAACACGACGACATAAGTAATGCATTATAATTATATTATCGGATCGTTCTTTCCTTCGGGAGAAG
>JANXQL010000204.1 GCA_025356815.1 Pseudomonadota bacterium | reverse complement strand
GGAACGCTGGATGGCCCGGTCACGGGGCTGACCATCGCCGAGCACATCCACGTGGCCGACAAGCTCGACTACTACACGCTCGAGGACGGCATCGCGCAGCGCGCAGTCGACTGACCGTCAACCCGGCAGGGCGTCGCCGAGCGCCTTTTTGAGCGCGCCGAGCCACGGCTCGAAGTGCTTCCACTGGTCCAGACCCTCGCGGAAGATCGGCCTGCGCACCTGCTCGGAACTGGCGGTCCGGATGCTGCGCTGGGTCTTGTGGAACTCCAGGCACCCCTGCTCGAATGGTAGTCCGCAGTGGTCGAGGATCCGCCGGACGGTACCCTCGAGGTCGTCCACGACGTCCTCGTGCTGGACGCGCAGCACGCGTCCCGGCAGTACCCGGTCCCAGTGATCCATCAGTTCGACGTAGGTCCGGTAATAGCGGGCGATGTCCTCGAGGCCGTAGGTGAACTCCTGTCCCGAGGCGAACAGCTGCTTGAAGTTCGAGAAGCAGCAGGCCATCGGCTCGCGCCGCGCGTCGATGATCTTGGCGTTCGGCAGGATCAGGTGAATGAGGCCCACGTGCCGGAAGTTGTTGGGCATCTTGTCGATGAACAGCGGCTTGCCGGTGCGGTAGACCTGCGTGTCGGCCAGATACTGGTCGCCCAGCCGGCGCAGGTCCGCTGGCGTGAGTTCGGGCAGGATCGCCGGGTAGCGTGACTCCTCGTCCGTCATCTCGCGGCCGGAGAGCTCAAGCACGATGCGCTGGATGTCAGCGAGTTCCGCCGTGCCCTCGACCATCGAATGCGAGGCGAGAATCTGCTCGAGCAGCGTGGAGCCTGCCCGCGGCAGCCCGACAATGAAGATCGGGTCGGGCGCCGGGTTGCCGCTGCCGGCGAAGCGCGTGAACAGCTCTGGCATGCACACCCGTACCTGGTCGCGCGTGTTGCGCTCGACTACGGCGACGCGATAGCTGCTCTCGGACTGCTTGAGCGCATTGCCACGGGCGTAGTACTCGAAGGCTTCCTCGTAACGGCCGCGGTCCTCGAGGCTCTTGCCAAGCGCGAAACACAGGTGGTAGCGATCCACGAGCTGAGTCGTGTCCGCAGCTTCCGCCGCGCGCATCGTGGCGATCTGATCGTCGCTGAACTCGTAGGTCTTGAGGTTCGCAAGACTCCAGTAGGCGTCGCCGAAGTCTGGGCGCGCCGCGGCGGCGGCCTTGTAGGACTCGATCGCTTCCGGCGTCCGGCCGAGGGTCTTCAGCGTATGTGCCACCGACAGATGCAGGTCGGCGGCGCGCGGCGCGTCGGCGAGCAGCTCGCGGTAGATCTCGAGCGCCCGCGCATGCTGGCCGAGGCCGACGAAGGTCGTCGCGTAGGTCGTGCGGTAGAAGCGGTTCTGCGGGTCGTGCGCCAGCAGGATCTCGAGCTGCGCGATCGTCGCGCCATGCTTGTGGCGGCGCAGCAGAACGCGCGCGTAGTCGAAGCGCGCTGCGTGATAGCCGGGCGCCAGCCGCAGCACCCCCTCCAGCAGCAGCTCGCCGTCGTCAAGCACGTCGAGCTCAAGCCCGATGCGCGCCAGCAGCCGCATGCCCTCGACGTCGTCGCTATGCGTCGAAAGATACTGGCGGACGATCTGCTCGGCGACAGTGAGATCCCCGTCCGAGAAGTAGCCGGTGGCGGTAACAATCTGCGGGGCGAGTTTCGCAAGCGTCGCGACGTGGTCCGCCGCCATCTGCGCGTTGTCAGCCTGACCGGTCATCCGGTACAGGACCTCGAGCTTCGCCCAACTGGCCGGCAGCGCTGGGTTCAGGTTGACCGCCCGCAGGAACGCCTCGATCGCCCGGCCGGCGTCCTTCATCGCGATGTAGCAGTGGCCGCGCTCCTGATAGAGGCGGCTGAATCTAGGGTGCGCCTGTTCAAGC
>JANXQL010000207.1 GCA_025356815.1 Pseudomonadota bacterium | reverse complement strand
GAGCGCGGCATCGTCAAGGTGAACGACGAAGTGGAGATCGTGGGTATTCGTCCGACGACGAAGACGATCTGCACGGGTGTTGAGATGTTCCGCAAGCTGCTGGACCAGGGTCAGGCGGGCGACAACGTGGGCGTTCTGCTGCGCGGTACCAAGCGCGAGGACGTGGAGCGTGGTCAGGTTCTGTGCAAGCCCGGATCGATCAAGCCGCACACGAAGTTCGAGTGCGAGGTGTACGTGCTGACGAAGGAAGAGGGCGGCCGTCACACGCCGTTCTTCAAGGGCTATCGTCCGCAGTTCTACTTCCGCACCACCGACGTGACCGGCAACGTGCAGCTGCCGGAAGGCGTCGAGATGGTCATGCCTGGCGACAACATCAAGATGGAAGTTGAGCTGATCAGCCCCATCGCGATGGAGGAAGGTCTGCGCTTCGCGATCCGCGAAGGCGGCAAGACCGTCGGCGCCGGCGTCGTCGCCAAGATCCTGCTGTAAGGCAGGATCCTCGCTTCTCGGGAGAGGTCGGGAAATAGGCCAGTAGCTCAATTGGCAGAGCGGCGGTCTCCAAAACCGCAGGTTGGGGGTTCGATTCCCTCCTGGCCTGCCACTCGTGGGCAGGCCTCTACAGGACGTCATGACCGAACAAACTGACAACAAGGCCGGCGGCGGCGCACTCGACTGGCTCTGGCTGGCCGCCTCCGTGGCGCTGCTGGTCGGGGGGCTCGTCGCCTACTACCTGCTGGCGGGCAAGCCGACGCCGGTGCGCTTCGCTGCGGTATTGGTCGGCGTGCTCGCCTCCGCCGGCGTCTTCTGGCTGACGGCCTGGGGCCGCGACATCTGGCAGTTCGTCCTCGGCTCGCGCGTCGAGCTGCGCAAGATGGTCTGGCAGTCGGTGCCGGACACCCGTCGCACCACGCTGATCGTGTTCGTCTTCGTCGTCGTGCTTGGGGTGTTCTTCTGGGTGGTCGACTGGCTGCTCGCGCTCGGTACCCGTCACCTGCTCGGCACGGGAGCCTGACGCCATGGCACTTCGTTGGTACGTCGTCCATGCGTATTCGAATTTCGAGCACAAGGTTGCCGAAGGCCTGCTCGAGCGCGTGAAGATGCGTGGACTCGAGCACAAGTTTGGCGAAGTGCTGGTGCCCACCGAGGAAGTGGTCGAGATGCGGGACGGCCAGAAGCGCCGCAGCGACCGGAAGTTCTTCCCGGGCTACGTGCTCGTGCAGATGGAGATGGACGAAGACACCTGGCACCTCGTCAAGGAAGTGCCCAAGGTGCTCGGCTTCATCGGCGGCACGCCGGACAAGCCGGCCGCGATCACGGAAAAGGAGGCGAACGCCATCCTGCGTCGTGTCGAGGAAGGCGCCGAGAAGCCGAAGCCGAAGGTCCTGTTCGAGCCGGGCGAGATCGTCCGCGTCGTCGATGGCCCGTTCAACGACTTCAACGGTGTCGTCGAGTCGGTCAACTACGAGAAGAGCCGCCTGCACGTGGCGGTGCAGATCCTCGGCCGCTCGACACCAGTCGAACTCGAGTTCGCGCAGGTGGAGAAGGCCTGATTTTCCGCCGGCCGCGTTTGTCGCGGCGGGCAACAACCGGGGAGCCGCAAGGCGTTTGTACCCACTGAGGTAGGTAATGGCGAAGAAGGTTACGGGCTACATCAAGCTCCAGATCCCCGCCGGGCAGGCGAATCCCAGCCCGCCGGTCGGTCCCGCGCTCGGTCAGCAGGGCGTGAACATCATGGAGTTCTGCAAGCAGTTCAATGCGCAGACATCCTCCCATGAAAAGGGGCTGCCGACTCCCGTGGTCATCACTGTCTACAGTGATCGCAGCTTCACGTTCGTGCTCAAGACCCCGCCGGCGGGCGTGCTGATCGCCAAGGCGCTCGGCATCCCGAAGGGCAGCGGCCGTCCGAATACGCAGAAGGTCGGCAAGATCACTCGCGCGCAGCTCGAGGACATTGCCAAGCTGAAGATGCCGGACCTCACGGCGTCGAGCCTGGACGCCGCGGTCAATACGATCGCAGGTAGCGCCCGTTCGATGGGCGTGGACGTGGAGGGCTGATCATGAGCGCACAGATCAAGACGAATCTTCCGAAGCGCCTGAAGGCCTGGTCCACCAAGATCCAGCCGGGCAAGGCCTACGACATCGATGCCGCGTTCGCGCTCGTCAAGGAATTCGCGGTTGCGAAGTTCGACGAGTCCATCGACGTCGCCATCAACCTCGGCGTCGACGCCAGCAAGTCGGACCAGCAGGTGCGTGGCTCGACGGTACTGCCGAACGGCACCGGCAAGACGGTCCGCGTCGCGGTGTTCACCGGTGGCAAGAACCAGGAAATCGCGCGCGCGGCTGGTGCCGACATCGTCGGTCTCGAGGACCTCGCCGAGAAGGTGAAGGCCGGCGAGATGGACTTCGACGTCGTGATCGCAAGCCCCGACGCGATGCGCGTCGTCGGCGCCCTGGGTCAGATTCTCGGCCCGCGCGGCCTGATGCCGAACCCCAAGGTCGGCACCGTGACCCCGGATGTGGCGACTGCCGTCAAGAACGCGAAGGCGGGCCAGGTCCGCTACCGTTGCGACAAGGCCGGTATCGTGCACTGTCAGGTCGGTCGCGCGAGCTTCGAAGGCGGCAAGCTGAAGGAAAATCTTCAGGCGCTGCTCGGCGACCTGCAGAAGATGAAGCCTGCCTCCTCCAAGGGCATCTACATCCAGCGGGTCACGATCTCGTCGACGATGGGTCCGGGCGTGCCGATCGACCGTTCGACCCTCGGCGTCTGAGACGTTAAGAATTTTTGATGATGACCGTCGGGACGCAAGTTCCGGCAGCCATCCAAGACCGCAGGCGCGGCCGGGACTCCTCGGGGTCCAGAGGCCGCTCAATGAAGGACCGGTGGGGCAACCCGCCGGTGGCCTGCGCAGATGGTGTCACCCGAAGCGAGTGACGGCGCCGCAAGGCGTCCGCCACGCAAGGCCCGCAAGGGCCGGCTGAAGGTCACCGTCGGCCGCAGGGCCCGCGCCTCCGCTTTAGGAGGACGGCAACCCAGCGCGGCCAGCGCCGGATGCGAAGCATCCGGCGTGACAAAGGGTGGGTGTGGGCGACCGGGCAACCGGGCAACCGCATCCGTAGGCTGATCTTCTGCGAGGCAGGACATGTCACTCAATATCGAGCAGAAGAAGGCACTGGTGACCGAGCTACACGAGGTTGCGCTCACCGCGCATTCCGTCGTGGCTGCCGAGTACCGTGGATTGTCGGTGACGCAGATCACGAACCTTCGCGCGCAGGCGCGTAAGTCCGGGGTCTACATGCGCGTCGTCAAGAACACGCTGGCTCGGAAGGCGGTCACCGGGACGTCCTTCGAATGCATCGCCCCGCAGCTCAAGGGTCCGTTGATCCTGGCTTTCTCGAAGGAAGACCCGGGCGCCGCTGCCCGCGTCGTCAAGGCCTTCGCCAAGGACAACGACAAGCTGGTCACCACGCTCGTGTCGCTCGGGGGGCAGCTGCTGCCCGCCAAGGCGCTCGATCAGGTTGCCAGCCTGCCGACCAAGGAGCAGGCGCTGTCGATGCTGCTCGGCGTTATCAAGGCGCCGATCTCGAAGTTCGTTCGTACGCTCGCCGAGCCGCACACCATGCTGGTCCGCACCGTTGGTGCGATCAAGGACCAGAGGGTTGCCGCCGCGGGCTGAGGCCTTCGATTACATCGTTTCGGGTTTTTAAGAATCATCACTGACGTTATTTCTGGAGAGCATTGCAATGGCTGCTAACAAGGAAGAGATCCTCGACGCGATCGCGAACATGACGATCCTCGAAGTCGTGGACCTCGTGAAGATGATGGAAGAGAAGTTCGGCGTCACTGCCGCCGCGCCGGTCGCCGCCGCTGCCGGCCCGGCCGCTGCCGCCGCTGCCCCGGTCGAGGAGAAGACGGAGTTCACTGTCGTTCTGACCGGCTACCCGCCGGAGAAGAAGGTCACCGTCATCAAGGTCGTTCGCGAAGCCACGGGCCTCGGGCTCAAGGAAGCCAAGGACCTGGTCGAAGGCGTGCCGTCGACGGTCAAGGACTCGGTCAACAAGGCCGATGCCGAGAAGATCAAGAAGTCTCTCGAAGACGCTGGCGCGAAGGTCGAGGTCAAGTAAGGCATCCATGCGCGGTATCTCCGCGCCAGATGCCCGGAAGACCCTGGGCTCGCATTCCGTCCCCGGCCGTCGCGCAAGCGGCGGTCGGGTGGCGGTGCGACCCGGGGTCGAATTGTTTTCGCGCGGGCCCCGTTAAGGGGTCCGCAACACGTGGCCAAATTGGTCGCGTGAACTGCAGAGGGTGAGCCCATGGCCTATTCGTTCACCGAGAAGAAGCGCATCCGCAAGGATTTCGGCAAGCGTCCCAGCATCCTGGACGTTCCGTACCTGCTCGCGATTCAGCTCGACTCGTACCGCAAATTCCTCCAAGCCAGCGCAGCCGAGGAAAAGCGTGAGGACGTGGGCCTGCACGCCGCCTTCAAGAGCGTGTTCCCGATTTCAAGCTACAGCGGCAATGCAACGCTGGAGTACCTGACGTACCGGCTCGGCGAGCCCGTGTTCGACGTCAAGGAATGCCAGATGCGCGGGCTCACCTATGCCGCGCCGCTGCGCGTCAAGGTACAGCTGAAGGTCTACGAGAAGGAGCCCTCGGGCGCGCGCAAGCTCAAGCGCGACATTGCCGAGCAGGAAGTCTATCTCGGCGAACTGCCGCTGATGACCGACAACGGCACCTTCATCGTCAACGGCACCGAGCGCGTCATCGTCTCGCAGCTGCACCGCAGCCCGGGCGTGTTCTTTGACCACGACAAGGGCAAAACCCACTCATCCGGCAAGCTGCTGTTCCAGGCGCGCATCATTCCGTACCGCGGCTCGTGGCTGGACTTCGAGTTCGACCCGAAGGACTGCGTGTTCGCGCGCATCGACCGCCGCCGCAAGCTGCCGGTCACGATCGTGCTGCGAGCGCTCGGCTACAACGAAGAGCAGATGCTCGATCTGTTCTTCGAGAAGAACACTTTCTTCCTGTCGAAGCAGGGAGCCTCGCTCGAGCTGATCCCGGCCCGCCTGCGTGGCGAAACCGCCGCGTTTGAGATCCGCATCGGTGACACGGTCGTCGTCGAGGAAGGCCGTCGTATCACTGCCCGCCACGTCCGCCAGCTTGAGGAAGCGGGCGTCAAGCGCCTGCCCGTGCCCAACGACTACCTTGCCGGCAAGGTGCTGTCGCATGACGTCTTCTCGACCGAGACCGGCGAAGTGCTGGCCAAGGTCAACGAGATCCTGACCGTTGCGACGGTGGCGAAGCTGGTCGACGCCGGCATCCAGGAAGTCCGTACCCTGTACGTGAACGACCTGGACCGCGGCCCGTTCATTTCCGACACGCTGCGCATCGACCCGACCCGCACCCGCCTCGAGGCGCTGGTTGAGATCTACCGCATGATGCGTCCCGGCGAGCCGCCGACGAAGGACGCCGCGGAAAACCTCTTCCACAACCTGTTCTTCAATCCCGAGCGCTACGACCTCTCACCGGTTGGCCGCATGAAGTTCAACCGCCGTGTCGGCCGCGACGCGGTCACCGGTCCGGGCATCCTGTACGACGGGCTGTACTTCTCGCGTCGCACGGACGAGTTCTCGAAGCGCCACTTCGCCGGGAACGAGATGGCGTCGGACGTCATCGACGTGCTGCGCACGCTGATCGAGATCCGCAACGGTAACGGCGTGGTCGACGACATCGACCACCTCGGCAACCGGCGCATCCGCTCGGTCGGCGAAATGGCGGAGAACGCGTTCCGCATCGGCCTCGTGCGCGTCGAGCGCGCGGTCAAGGAGCGCCTGACGCTCGCCGAGAGCGAGCCGATCATGCCGCAGGAGATGATCAACGCGAAGCCGGTGGCCGCTGCCGTGAAGGAGTTCTTTGGCTCCTCGCAGCTCAGCCAGTTCATGGACCAGAACAATCCGCTCTCGGAAGTCACCCACAAGCGCCGCGTATCGGCACTCGGCCCGGGCGGCCTGACCCGCGAACGCGCGGGCTTCGAGGTCCGCGACGTGCATCCGACGCACTATGGCCGCGTGTGCCCGATCGAGACCCCTGAAGGTCCGAACATCGGCCTGATCAACTCGCTGTCCGTGTACGCGCGCACCAACGACTATGGCTTCCTTGAGACGCCGTACCGCAAGGTCGAGGCTGGCAAGGTCACCGAGCAGATCGACTACCTGTCCGCGATCGAGGAAAGCCAGTACGTCATCGCGCAGGCAAATGCCGAGCTCGATGCGAAGGGCGCCTTCACGGATGATCTCGTGTCGTGCCGCCATCAGAACGAATTCACGTTGACGCAGAGTGATCGCATCAACTACATGGACGTCTCGCCCAAGCAGATCGTCTCTGTCGCCGCCTCGCTGATTCCGTTCCTCGAGCATGACGATGCGAACCGCGCCCTCATGGGCTCGAACATGCAGCGCCAGGCCGTGCCAACGCTCCGCGCCGATACGCCGCTCGTGGGCACCGGCATGGAGCGCGCCGTTGCCATCGACTCCGGTGTCACGGTGATCGCCCGTCGCGGCGGCATCGTCGACTCGGTCGACGCCTCCCGAAT
>JANXQL010000203.1 GCA_025356815.1 Pseudomonadota bacterium | reverse complement strand
GTGGGCGGCATCGAGGCCGAGGCCGCGATGCTCGGCCAGCCGGTCACCATGCTGATCCCGCAGGTGATCGGTTTCAAGCTGTCGGGCGAGCTGCCGGCCGGCACCACCGCCACCGACCTCGTGCTGACGATCACCGAGATCCTGCGCAAGAAGGGCGTCGTCGACAAGTTCGTCGAGTTCTTCGGTGACGGCCTCGCCGCGCTGCCGCTCGCCGACCGCGCGACGATCAGCAACATGTCGCCGGAGTTCGGCAGCACGATCGCCGTGTTCCCGATCGACGAGGAGACGATCCGCTACCTTCAGCTAACCGGCCGGCCCGCCGAACAGGTCGCGCTCGTGGAGGCGTACGCCAAGGCGCAGGGCCTGTGGCGCACCAACGGCATGCAGACCGCCGAGTACACCGACGTGGTCGCGCTCGACCTCGGCGCTGTCGAGCCCTCGCTCGCGGGCCCCAAGCGCCCGCAGGACCGCGTGCCCTTGAGCCGCGCCAAGGACGTCTCACAGGCCGCCGTCAGGAAGACCGCCGAGGAACGCGCCGCGAGGAATCCCGGCGCGACCGGCCAGGCGACGGTCGCGGGCGGCGCATACGCCGTCATGGACAACGCGGTCGTGATCGCGGCGATCACCAGCTGCACCAACACCTCGAACCCCGCGGTGCTGATCGCGGCCGGGCTGCTGGCGAAGAACGCGCGCGCGCGCGGACTCACCGCCAAGCCCTGGGTCAAGACCTCGCTCGCGCCCGGCTCGCGCGTCGTGACCGATTACCTGACGGCCGCCGGCCTGATGACCGAACTCGAGGCGATCGGCTTCTACACGGTCGGCTACGGCTGCACGACCTGCATCGGCAACTCCGGCCCGCTTAAGGGCGAGATCTCCGACGCGATCAAGGCCGGTGATGTCACGACCGCCTCCGTGCTGTCCGGCAACCGCAACTTCGAGGGCCGCGTGCATCCGGAAGTGAAGATGAACTTCCTCGCCTCGCCGCCGCTGGTGGTGGCCTACGCGCTGGCAGGCAGCATGGACCTCGACCTCACGTGCGAGCCGCTGGGCACGGGCAGCGACGGCAAACCGGTCTTCCTGAGCGACATCTGGCCCAGCGCCAAGGACGTCGCCGACACCAGCGGCCGCTCGGTGCACTCGGCCATGTTCAAGAAGAGCTACGCGAGCGTGTTCCAGGGCGACGAGCACTGGAACGCGATCAAGGTGCCAGCCGGCGAGGTCTACGCGTGGGACGAGAAGTCGACCTACGTGCGCAACCCGCCCTACTTCGACGGCATGACGATGACGCCGGCTGCGGTCGGCGACATCTGCGGCGCGCGGGTACTGGCCCTGCTGGGCGACTCGGTCACCACCGACCACATCTCGCCCGCCGGCAACATCTCCAAGTCCAGCGCTGCGGCGAAGTACCTGCTCGCGCAGGGCGTGCAGCCGGCCGACTTTAATTCGTACGGCGCGCGTCGCGGCAATCACGAGGTGATGATGCGCGGCACCTTCGCCAACATCCGGCTGCGCAACCTGCTGCTGCCGGGGACCGAGGGCGGCGTCTCGGTGCACCTGCCAAGCGCTGAGCAGGGCTCGATCTACGATGTGGCCATGCACTACAAGGCGAGCGCTACGCCGCTGGTCGTGCTCGCCGGCAAGGAGTACGGCACGGGCTCGTCGCGCGACTGGGCGGCCAAGGGCACGATGCTGCTGGGCGTGCGCGCCGTGATCGCCGAGAGCTTCGAGCGCATCCACCGCTCGAACCTGATCGGCATGGGCGTGCTGCCGCTGCAGTTCACCGATGGCTCGAATGCCGCCTCGCTAGGGCTTACCGGCCGTGAAACATTCGACTTCGTCGGCCTCGAGGGCGGCGGTGCCAAGACCGTCAAGGTCGTGGCCCGCGCCGAGGACGGCAAGGCGACCGAGTTCGTGGCGCGGCTGCGCATCGATACGCCGAAGGAACTCGAGTACTACCGTCACGGCGGCATCCTGCAGTACGTGCTGCGCAGCCTGGTCGGCCGGGACAGCGCCGCTTGAGCAGCACCCCGCCGCCATTACCCGCAGCGGCGCTGCCGGACGTCGGCGGCGTCGCGGTGTTCGACCTCGACGGCACCATTACCCGCCGCGACACGCTGCTGCCGTACCTGCGCCACGCGCTCGCTCGGCACCCGCGCCGGTTGCTGCGGCTGTGGCAGATACCGGTCATCCTTGCGCGCTTCGCCGTCGATCGCGACCGCGGCCGGCTCAAAGGTGAGCTTATCCATGCCCTGCTCGGCGGCCTTCGTCACGCCGAGGTGCATGCGCTGACGGTTGCGTTTCTCGACGCGCAGCTGATGGCGCTGCTGCGTCCCTCCGCGATCAGCGCCATCGAGGCGCACCGCAACGCCGGCGACTGGCTCGTGCTGCTCTCGGCCAGCACCGAGTTCTACGTGCGCGAGATCGGTGCGCGCCTCGGTTTCGACCAGGTCGTCTGCACGGAAGTGCGCTGGGACGGCGACCTGCTCGATGGCCGCCTCAAGAGCGAGAACCGGCGCGGCGCCGAAAAGACCCGTGTCCTGCAGGAACTGCGCGAGGACCACCCCGGGGCCTCGTTCGCCGCCTACGGCAACGCAGGCTCCGATCTTGAGCACCTGCAGCGGGCCGACGCCCCACTGGTGGTCAACGCGTCCGCCGCGACCCGCCGCAAGGCGCGGGCCCTGGGCATGAAGGTCCGTTCCTGGTCCTGACCGCCGCCTGACCGTCCGAACGGGTTCCGGTGGAATAAGTACAATCAGCAGTTGATGCGAATGATTCTCACTCGTATCATTGGGGCCAGGATTGTCACCGAGACCCAACATGCCCTTGCCGATGCGCACCCTCGCCCTGCTCCTGGCCTTTGGCGCCTCAGCCGTCGCCCGCACGGCCGATGCGGACTACACGCTCGTCCTCGAGGGCCATCGCTTCAGCCCCACGGAACTCGCGGTGCCGGCCGGTACGAAGGTTCGCCTGGTCGTCGAGAACAAGGACCAAACCCCTGAAGAATTCGAGAGTTACGCGCTTAATCGCGAAAAGCTCATCACTTCCGGTGGCAGGGCCGTCATCTATGTCGGCCCGCTTGCGCCGGGCCGTTACGAGTATTTCGGCGACTTCAACCCGGCCACCGCGCGTGGCTGGCTCGTGGTGAAGCCGTGATCGGCGCAGCCCTGATCGTCCTGCGCGAGGTGTTCGAGGCTGCGCTGCTGATCGGCATCCTGCTGGCCGGCACGCGCGATGTCCGCGGGCGTTCGGCCTCGGTGGCCGCAGGCGTCGCGCTCGGGCTTGCGGCGGCCGGCGCTGTCGCGCTCGGCGCCGGCCGGCTGGCCGAGGCGTTCGAGGGCAGCGGCCAGGAACTGTTCAACGCCGCCGTGCTGCTGACCGCGACGGCGCTGCTTGGCTGGCACAGCGTCTGGATGAAGCGCCACGGTCGGCAACTGGCCCAGACCATGGCCGGCGTCGGTCGGCAGGTCGCAGGCGGCACCCGATCGCTGTCGGGCCTGATGATCGTGGTGGCCCTGGCCGTGCTGCGCGAAGGCTCCGAACTGGTGCTGTTCCTGTACGGCATCCTCGCCGGCGGCACCGATCGTCACGCGCTTTTCAGCGGCAGCCTGATCGGACTTGCGGTCGGGGTCGGCATCGGCGCTGTCGTCTACCAGGGACTGTTGAAGGTACCGCAGCGCTACCTGTTCAGCGTGACCGGCTCGCTGCTGCTGTTGCTCGCCGCCGGCATGGCGTCGCAGGCCGCCGGCAACCTGGTGCAGGCGGGCTGGCTGCCGGCGCTGCTCGACCCGCTCTGGGACAGTTCCACGCTGCTGCGCGAGCATGGTGCTGCCGGCCAGGTGCTGCACGCGCTGGTCGGCTACGTCGAGCGCCCAAGCGCGATGCAGATGCTGTTCTTCGGCAGCGTGCTTGCCGTGCTGTCCGCGGCCACCCGCGCCGCGGATCACCCGCCCGGGCCGCGGCCCGCCTGGTGGCGCCCGGCCATGGCGGCGCTGCTGCTGCTGGTGGCCGCCGCCGTGCCGCAGCGGGCCTCGGCGGCGTTCTCGGTCTACTCGCCGGTCGTCGAAGCCGGCGAACGAGCCCTTGAACTGCGCAGCCAGCGCGACGTCGATTCCCGCGCCGCAGTGGACGGCGCCGAGGAGCACAAGCTTGAACTTGAGTATTCGCCCAACGCCTGGTGGCGCGCCGAAGGGCTGGTCACGATCGAACGCGACCCTGGCGGTGGCCGGCATGTCGCCGAGTACTCGTTCGAGAACGTGTTCGCACTCACCCCGCAGGGCAAGTACTGGGCGGATGTCGGGCTGCTGGCCGAGTACGCGCACGGCGTCGGCGCCGACAGTCATGACGCGATCGAACTGGGGTTGCTGGCCGAAACCAGCTGGCAGCGCACGGCGCTGACGGTGAATCTGACCGCCGAACAGGCGCTGACCGGCGGCAGTCGTGCGGAACTGGGCTATGCCGCGCGTCTGCGCTGGCGCGGCAACGAGCACTTCGAGCCGGGCATCGAGATGCACGGCGAACTTGGCGCGGTCGGACAGTACGGTAGCCTCGGCGAGCACCGTCACCAGGCGGGACCTGCCCTGCTCGGGCGGGTACGGCTCGAGTCGCGCCGGGCGCTGCGCTACGAGGCGGCCTGGCTGTTCGGCCTGACCGGCGCGTCGCCGGACGCGACCGGCCGCCTGCAGCTAGAATACGAATTCTGAAACATTCGCCCGGCCCGACCGGTCTACTGGGATGACCCGGCACGTGCCGGCGCTGCCCAGAGGCCCTGCCCGATGCTGATCCGCCGACCCACCGACTACCGACCCTCCGAGATCACGCCCGAGGATGTCTACACCGGCCGACGGCGGTTCCTCGCCGCGGCCGTCGCCGTGGCCGCAGGGGCTGCGCTGCCGGCGTCGGCCGGGACCCCGACCGGCACCCCGCTCACCGCCCGACGCAACGCCGAGTTCAGCACCACTGAGGCGCCCAACAGCTGGGACGATGTCACCGGCTACAACAACTACTACGAGTTCGGCACCGACAAAGCCGACCCCGCCGCCAATGCCTCGCGCCTGCGCGTGACCCCGTGGACCGTGACCGTGGCGGGCGAAGCGGAGGTGCGCGGCACCTTCGCACTCGAGGACCTGATACGTCCCCATCCGCTCGAGGAGCGGGTCTACCGGCTGCGCTGCGTCGAG
This sequence comes from Pseudomonadota bacterium, assembly GCA_025356815.1. Taxonomy (GTDB): domain Bacteria; phylum Pseudomonadota; class Gammaproteobacteria; order Steroidobacterales; family Steroidobacteraceae; genus CAIKZZ01. The sequence goes on along the minus strand of JANXQL010000203.1, from coordinate 162 downwards.
GCCTGGTCGATGGTGATCCCGTGGGTCGGCCTGCCGCTGGCCGAGCTCGTGCGCCGCCTGACGTGAAGGGCTCGATCAGTGGAGGAACTACAAGCCGTGGCTGGGAACTCTCATGGACGCGCTGGGCGATGCGCGTGTCCGCTACCGTTCCTAGCATGGCGG
>JANXQL010000110.1 GCA_025356815.1 Pseudomonadota bacterium | reverse complement strand
GATCGGCAGGCCCGTGAGCGAGCCGGTCTTGCCCTTGACGCGGCCGTTGGTGATCTTCTCGACGTACTCGGCGCTGACGCGCGCCGAGCGCTCGAGCAGGCGCGAGTGCAGGTAGAACACGTCGCCCGGGTACGCCTCGCGGCCCGGTGGACGGCGCAGCAGCAGCGAGATCTGGCGGTACGCCCAGGCCTGCTTGGTGAGATCGTCATAAATGATCAGCGCGTCTTCGCCCTGATCCATGAAGAACTCACCCATCGCGCAGCCCGAATACGGCGCGAGGTACTGCATGGCGGCAGGCGTCGAGGCGGAAGCCGCGACGATGATGGTGTGGGCCATCGCGCCGTGCTCCTCGAGCTTGCGCACGACGTTCGCGATCGAGCTCTGCTTCTGGCCGATCGCGACGTAGATGCACTTTACGCCCGTGCCCTTCTGGTTGATGATCGCGTCGATTGCCACCGCGGTCTTGCCGGTCTGGCGATCGCCGATGATCAGCTCGCGCTGGCCGCGGCCGATGGGGACCATCGAGTCGATGGACTTCAGGCCCGTCTGCACCGGCTGCGAGACGCTCTGGCGATGGATGACGCCCGGAGCGACTCGCTCGATCGGCGCTCGGCCGGCGGCATTGAGCGGCCCCTTGCCGTCGATCGGGTTGCCCAGCGCGTCGACGACGCGACCCAAGAGCTCGGGTCCCACCGGCACTTCGAGGATGCGACCGGTCGTCTTGACCTGGTTGCCCTCGGTAATGTGCTGGTAGTCGCCGAGTACCACCGAACCCACCGAGTCGCGCTCCAGGTTGAGCGCAAGCCCGAAGGTGTTCCCCGGAAACTCGATCATTTCGCCGTAACGCACGTCGGCAAGGCCGTGGATGCGCACGATGCCGTCGGTCACGCTGACCACGGTGCCGACGTTGTTGGCCTCTGCGGCCGCGTCGAACTGCGAGATCCGGGCCTTGATGAGATCGCTGATCTCTGACGCCTTGATGGACATGCTGCTTTCCTTACCTTTCCTTTGCGGCCGCGGGCCCAATGGCCTACGGCTGTGACATCTGCTGCTCGAGCCGGGCGAGCCGCCCGGTGAGCGATCCGTCGATGACCAGATCGCCGCTGCGCACGATCGCACCGCCGACCAGCGCCGCGTCGATCGTCTCGTTGAGGCGGACCTCGCGGCCGAAGCGTCTGGCGAGCGCGCCGCCGAGGCTGGCGCGTTGCTCGGCCGTCAGCGCCATCGCCGTCGTGATCTCGACATCGACGGTGTTCTCGACGTCGGCGCGCAGCGCCTCGAACTGCGCGGCGATCTCGCCCATGAGCCCCAGGCGGCGGTTCTCGGCGAGCAGCGCGACGAAGTTGCGGCCGTCCTGGTCGACGCTGGCGCCCGACGCAGCCGCGACACCGACCACGAGATCAACGAGCTCGCGGGCCGAGACGCGCGGACTGCCGAACAGTGCGCGGGCGCGCGGGTCGGCCGCGATGCCGGCGCCGGCATCGAGCAGCTGCGACCAGGCCGCGAACGTGTTGTGCTCGCGGGCGTGGCGGAACGCGGCGCGGGCGTACGGACGGGCGACGGTGGCGGTTTCGGCCATGGCGGCTGCCTCTAGCGGGCGACGACGATCTGCTGGGCGAGCTCGTCGAGCAGGGCCGCGTGGGCCTTGGCATCGATTTCGCGCTTGAGCAGCTGCGAGGCGCCGGCGATGGCGAGCTTGGCAACTTCAGCTCGCAGCTCGCCACGCACGCGCGCGGTCTCAGTCGCGACTTCGCTGCGGGCGGACGCGATCAGGCGCGCGCCCTCGGCGTTCGCCGTGCCCTTGGCCTCCTCGACCATCTCGTTGGCGCGACGGCCGGCCTGATCGACGACTGCCGCGGCCTTGCCGTGCGCCTCGCGGACGATCGCGAGCGCCTGGTTCTTGGCGTCCTCGAGGTCGGCCTGGCCGCGGTCGGCGGCCGCGAGGCCATCAGCGATCTTCTTCTGACGCGTCTCGATGGCGTTCAGAAGCGGCGGCCAGATGAACTTCCAGCTGAGCCCGATCAGGATCAGGAAGGCAAGCGCCTGACCGAGGAGGGTCAAGTTGATCTGCATGGCGGTTCTCGTGGTCCGAGTGAGCCGGGGCGTTCTTGGATCAGCCCGCGAGGCGCGCGAGCAGCGGGTTCGCGAACGCGAAGAACATCGCGATGGCGACACCGATCAGGAACGCCGCGTCAATGAGGCCGGCGAGCAGGAACATGCTGCCCTGCAGGCGCGGCATCAGCTCGGGCTGGCGGGCGGCCGACTCGAGGAACTTCGAGCCCATGATGCCGATGCCGATGCAGGCGCCGATGGCGCCGAGGCCGATGATGATGCCGATGCCCAGTGCGGTGTAGGCCTGGATCAGCGCGATGTACTGCTGCATGGTCGTCTCCTGGAAAAGATTCAGTCTCAAATTCGAATGAATCCGCGCGCCGATGCCGGCCGCGGACGATGAAGTGCCCTAGTGTCCTTCCTGCCCCATCGAGATGTACACGACGGTCAGGACCATAAAGATGAAGCCCTGCAGCAGGATGATGATGATGTGGAACCCGCCCCAGGCGAGCGCCATCGCGACCTGGCCGAACAGGAAGGCGATGCCGCTGCCGACGCCGCCGCTGGCGAACGAACCGGTCGCCGCGAAGCCCAGCAGCGCGATCAGCATGAACACCAGCTCGCCCGCGTACATGTTGCCGAACAACCGCATTGCGAGCGAGACGGGCTTGGCCAGCAGTTCGACCACGTTCAACGCGAAGTTCGGGATCCACAGCGCCGGGTGCGCGCCGAAAGGCGCCGTGACCAGCTCATGGCCGAAGCCGCCAAGGCCCTTGGCCTTGACGGCGAAGAACAGCACCAGCACAAGCACTGTCAGCGACATCGCGAACGTGGTGTTGATGTCGGCGGTCGGCAGCACGCGAAAGTGCTCGGCGCCGGCGGCGCCGGCGACCATGCCCGGCACGTCGATGGGCAGCAGGTCCATCGCGTTCATCAGCACGACCCAGCAGAAGATGGTCAGCGCCAGCGGCGCGAGGAAGCGGCGGTCGCCGTGGAAGACTTCCTTGACGCGGTTGTCGATGAACTCGACGACGATCTCGATGAAGGCCTGGAACTTGCCCGGCACACCGGCGGTCGCCTTACGCGCGGCCGAATAGAACAGCGTGAAGAACAGCAGGCCCATCAGCAGGCCCATGACCATCGTGTCGACATTGATCAGGTGGAAATTGACGATGCCATCGGTGGCATGCGCCCACTCGCCCGCGACCACGTCGTAACGCAGGTGCTGCAGGTGGTGCGGGATGAATTCGCTGCTAGAGGTGCCGGCCATCAGCATTCAGCTTCCGATCGTTCCAGTGCCATGCCCGATCCCCGTCCCATCCGTCACCAGCGCGAAGCCGGCCCGCGGGGCGTGAACCAGTAGGCGAGGTAAGTCGCCACGTACCCCGCGAGGACCGCCAGAGGCGCTATCCCGCGGGACCGAAAGACCAGGGCCAAGAGCGCCACGGTCAGGATCACCTTCAGTGCCTGGCCGAGGTAGAAGCCCCACGCCACTCTCGCCGCCGACGACCCCTCCCGGTGACGGAAGAGCGCGATGACGAACAGCAGCGTCGCCGCCACCCCGACGCCGCCGCCCAGCAGAGCCGAGCGCGCAGCCGACCCCCCGAAACCCGCCCCGGCCAGCGCAGCGACCGCTAGTGCGACCAACGCCTGACGCGCGACGACCTTCAGCGCCGCACGCCTTTCGGCGGCGACCGGCGTCAGCAGACCGGATCCGGAGTCGTTCAAAGGCACCGTCACCGTCCCGCAAGGCCTGCCGAAGACCACAAAAAAGCCACGTCCGGGTACCCCCGATGGCGTGGCCCACTCGCGCTCGTGCGACGGCAGCCTGACAGCCGACCGGCTGCGAAGCGCGCGCATTATAGGGATCTTTTTGCAGTGCTTCAAGAAAACCGCGAGCAACCGCAACCGCCTAGGTAGGAGCGCTAAGTGCCGGCCGGGCCTGCGGTTTGGCCGGCTGTCAGCGGATGTGCGCCAGGATCCCGTCCAGTTCCTCGTGGCTGGAGTAGCTGATCACGAGCTGGCCGCGACCGCCGCTGCCTTGCTTGAAGGTGACCTTGGCGCCGAGCCTCTCGCTCAGCTCGGTCTCGAGCCTGCGCACGTCGGCATCGCGGCCGCTGCTGGCGGCCCCCTCAGCCGTCCGACCGCCGCGGGTAGCAGCGGTCAGCTTGCGCACCAGGGCCTCGGTCTCGCGCACCGACAGGCCCTTGCGGGCCACCTCGGTCGCGACCTCCACCTGCTGGCGCTTGTTGACGAGCCCCAGGAGCGCACGCGCGTGGCCCATCTCGATCTGGCGGTTGCCGACCAGGGCCTTCACCTCATCGGCAAGCTCCAGCAGGCGCAGCAGGTTCGAGACGGCGGCGCGCGAGCGGCCGACGGCGGTGGCCGCCTCCTGGTGCGTCAGGTCGAAATCCCCGACCAGCCGCTCCAGCGCGCGCGCCTCTTCCAGCGGGTTGAGGTCCTCGCGCTGGATGTTCTCGATCAGCGCCATCGCGACCGCGGCCTCGTCCGGCACGTGGCGGATGATCGCCGGGATCTCGGCAAGACCCGCGAGCTGCGCGGCACGCCAGCGACGCTCGCCGGCGATGATCTCGTAGCGCTGCGACTCGGTCGGGCCCGCGGTGCCCAGCGGCCGGACCACGATCGGCTGGACGATGCCCTGTGCCCGGATCGAGTCGGCAAGCTCGGTCAGCGAGTCCTGGCGCATGTCGGTGCGCGGCTGGTACTTGCCCCGCTGTAGCAGGTCCAGTGGCAGTTTGGTCAGGGCGTCGGCGGTCGGTCGGGAGGCCGCGACCGCGGCGGCGTTGGCCGTGACCTGGCGGGCGGCAGTCTCGCCGAGCAATGCGCCGAGGCCGCGGCCCAGCGCGGGCTTCTTCAGGCTCATCGATCAGTCTCCGGTGTTCGCGGTAAGCGCGGCGGCGGCGGCCGGTTCGTCCTCGCGACGAATCATCTCGCCCGCGAGCGCAAGGTAGGCGAGCGCGCCGCGGGATTCCTTGTCGTGGTACAGCGCCGGCAGGCCGAATGACGGCGCCTCCGCCAGGCGCACGTTGCGCGGAATGACGGTGCGGAAGACCTTGTCGTCGAAATGTTCGATCAGCTGCGAACTGACCTCGTTCGCGAGGTTATTGCGCGGATCGTGCATGGTTCGCAGGATTCCCTCGAGCTTCAGCTCGGGGTTGATGTTGTCGCGGATCTGCTCGATCGTCGCCAGCAGCGAGGACAGGCCCTCGAGCGCGTAGTACTCGCACTGCATGGGGATCAGCACCGTGTCGGCGGCGACCAGTGCGTTGACCGTCAGCATGTTCAGCGCCGGCGGGCAGTCGATCAGGATCAGGTCGTAGTTCGACTTCTTAAGCGCAGCCAGCGCCTGCTTGAGCTTGGTCTCGCGCCCGGCGAGCAGGCCCAGCAGGCGCACCTCGGCGGCGGTCAGGTCCTGGTTGCCCGGAATCAGGTCGAAGCCCCCCGGCTCGACGCGCACGATCGCGTCCGCGGCCAGGCAGTCACCGAGCAGCACGTCGCAGGAGGAGCGCTCGAGCGTCCGCTTGTCGATGCCGCAACCCATCGTCGCGTTGCCCTGCGGGTCGAGGTCGACCAGCAGCACGCGCCGCTTGGTCGCTGCCAGCGACGCGGTCAGGTTCACGGCGGTGGTCGTCTTGCCGACGCCGCCCTTCTGGTTGGCGATGGCGATGGTCCGGTTCATAGGCCGGCCAGAATAACACCGTGACCGGCTGTCAGCCGTCGCGCCGCACGACATACCGGTGGGGGCCTGCCGAAGGCGCGTCGATCCCCACCCGGCCACGGACTTCCAGGTAGCGCAGGTGCGCCAGCGTCTCGCCCAGCGCCAGCGTCTGGTTGAGCGGATCCACGGCGCCCCGATACAGCCGCTGCGCAAGGTCTGTCGCCGTGGCGGGGCCGTCGTCGAGCAACGCCTCCAGCCGCTCGAGCCGCTGGTCATGATGCAGGCGCAGCTGCGTCAGGCGCACGCCCAGGCCGCGGAACACCTCGCCGTGGGAGGGCATCACCAACGTGTCGGGTCCGAGCGCGGCGAGCCGCTCGAAGCCGGCGAGGAACGAGTCCAGCGGGTCGGTGTCGCGCCGTTCGGGGTAGATGCCGATGTTGGAGCTGATCCGCGGCAGCAGCTGGTCGCCGGCGATCAGGTAGCCCGGGTCGGCGGCATGCAGCAGCAGCTGACCGTCCGTGTGGCCGGCCAGCTGCAGCACGTCCCAGCGGTAGCCGCCGGCCTGCAGCACCTCGCCCGGTCGCACGATCCGCACGTCGGTCGGCAGCCCGGACATCACCCGCAGGTAGCCGTCGCCCGCCAGCAACCAGCGGTTGGCGTCGGTCGCGGCCATGCCGTGGCGCGCGTAGTGCGCCAGCCGTTCGGCGAGCACTTCGGCATCGTCCCGGGTGTCGAAGAGATGGCGCATCAGCGCGACCTCGGGGGCGCTCATCAGCACCGGGGCGTCGTGGCGCTCGGCGAGCCAGGCGGCAAGCCCCGCGTGGTCCGGATGATGATGCGTGCAGACGATGCGCCGTATCGGCCGGCCGCGCAGCACCGCGACGAGCGGCCCCTCCCAGGCGGCCCGTGACTCCGGTACGTTCATGCCGGTGTCCACCAGCGTGCAGCCGTCGTCGTCATCGAGCAGCCAGAGGTTGATGTGGCGCAGCGCGCCCGGTACCGGCAGGCGCAGCCACTCAATGCCCGGCGCGAGCGCGATGCCGCTCGCGAGCGCCGGCGGCGCGTCGAGCACGTATTCCAGAGCGGCGCTCAAGTCCTGGGCACCCGCTCGATGATGACCAGGTGCCGCTCGTCGGGCAGTCCGGGCACATGCAGCCGCTCGATGCTCTTCGCGATCCAGCCGGGCGGCAGGTCGTCGAGCTCACCGATCGGGTCCTTGCCCTTCATCGCGAGCAACCGGCCGGAGTGGGCGACCAGGTGGCCCGCGTTCTTCACGAACTCCGGGATGCTCGACAGCGCGCGCGAGACGACGGTAAGCGAGCGCTGCGACGGCTTCCACGCCTCGGCGCGCGTGCAGACGGCGGTCACCTGCCCGAGCCCGAGGGTCGCCGCCGCGTGCTCGACGAAGCGGATCTTCTTGGCGGTCGAGTCGATCAGGGTGAAGCGCAGCGTCGGGTTCAGGATCGCGAGCGGCAGCCCCGGGAAGCCCGCGCCGGTCCCGACATCGGTGACGAACGGACCGCCGATCCAGGGTTGCACCGTGAGGCTGTCGAGCAAGTGCTTCTGCACCATCGCGACCGGCTCGGTGATGGCGGTGAGATTGAATTTCTGGTTCCACTCGACGAGCAGGTCGAGCAGCGCGAGCAGCCGCTCGACCTGGGTCGCATCCAGAGCAAGCCCAAGTTCGGCGGCGCCGGCCTCGAGCAGTGAGCGCGCGGATGCATCCATCGGTGCAGTTTACGCCACGCCGGCGACGGCCGGCGCGTCGCTTGCGCCGCCGGGCAGGCGGCGGGCCGGCGGCCCGCCGCCTTGGGCGCTCAGTGCGCGGCCTGCACGCTTGCGATCCATTCGTCGACGAACCGCTCCAGCATCGTCAGCGGCACGGCGCCGTTCTCGAGCACGACTGCGTGGAACGTCTTCAGGTCGAACTTCGCGCCGAGCGCCTGCTTCGCCTTGTCGCGCAGTTCGAGGATCTTCAGCTGGCCGACCTTGTAGGCACAGGCCTGGCCCGGCAGGCCCATGTAGCGCTCGACCTCCGAGGTGACCTCGGCCTCGTGCATGCCGGTGGTGTCGACCATGTAGCGGATCGCCTGCTCGCGGCTCCAGCCCTTCGCGTGCAGGCCGGTGTCGACCACCAGCCGCACCGCGCGGAACAGCTCGGCCTGCAGCCGGCCGAGATCGCCCCACGGGTCGTCCTTGTACATGCCGATCTCGGCGGCGAGCCGCTCGGTGTACAGCGCCCAGCCCTCGGCATAGGCCGAGTACAGCGTCTGCTGGCGGATCAGCGGCACGTCCTTGAGGTTCTGCGCGGTCGCGATCTGGAAGTGATGGCCGGGGATACCCTCGTGGTAGGCGAGCGTCTTCATGCCGAAGGTCGGCAGTTCCGCAAGGTCGCGCAGCGTGACGACGAACCGTCCGGGGCGCGAGCCGTCCATCGCCGCCGGCTCGTAGTGTGCGCCCGCGGCGCCCTTCTCCGCAGCCAGCGACTCGCGCTGCACGACCAGGCGCGTCGTCGGTAGCGTGCGGAAGTACGCCGGCATCTTCGCGTTCATCTCGTCAAGGATCTGCTGGAAGCGGTCGAGCGCCTGCTTCCTGCCCGCATCGTCGTTGGGCAGCAGGAACCGCGGGTCCCTGGCAAGCGTCTGCATGCGTTCGGCGACGGTGCCCTTGTCCAGTCCCTGCGCCTTGAGCAGCGCGTCCATCTCGGCGCAGATTCGCTCCACCTCGGCAAGTCCCTTGGCGTGGATCTGCTCCGGCGTGTAGTCGGTCGTCGTCATCTGCCTGAGCATCAGCGCGTAGTACGCGGCGCCGTCGGGCAGGCGGCCGACGCCCGCCGCCTGGGTCGACGAGGTCTCGCGCAGACCCTCGAGTGCCGCCTGCATGCGCGCATAGGCGGGATAGACCGCATGGGTGATGGCGTCGATGGCCTGCGCCTTGAGCTCGTCACGGGCCTTCGGATCGAGGTCCTTGACGTCGGCAAGCTTGGTCACGAACGAGGTGACCAGCGGGTTGTCGGCGGGCTTGGGCTCCACCGCGTCGTGCACGAGCACCAGCGAGCGCTCGAGCAGCGACTTGGGCAGCACGACGCCGAGCTTCGCCTGACGCAGCATCTCGGCGGTCAGGCCGTCGAACTTGACGCCCATCGCCTCGAGCCGCTTGACGTAGTTGCGGGCGGTCTTCGCGTTCTTCACGACGTGCGCGTTCTCAAGGAAGCTCGGCAGCGTCACCTCGCCGCCCCACATCGGCGCGATCGGGTAGAGCCCCTCCGACGACAGCCAGTCGAAGCGACGGAACGCGAGTCCCGTCTCGTCCTGGTCGACCAGGATGTCGTAGGTGATCTTTTCCTGCGGATCCAGCTTCGAGCGGTCGAAGGCGCGCACCTCGGCGAGGTACTGCTGTGCGTCGGCGTAGTCCTGGTCGCGTTTGGCGACGCCGACCGCGGCGAGCTTGTCGGAGTGGTGGTCGAACACCGTGCCGTCGGCGATGCCGACCTGGGTGAAGATCTCGGGGTTCTTGACGAGAAACAGCAGCGTCTGGCGGTTGGCCAGGGTATTGAGCGTGAACGGCTTGCCCCAGATCGTGCGGTAGCCCGCGTAGCCGAGCACGACCACGAGCACCAGCGCCGTCCAGCCGGCGATGCGCCAGAATTTCCTCATTGCGAGTCCCTTCCCTAGTATTTGGTGACCGTGCCGTAACTGCCGCAAGGCGATGATGCCCAATCCGGCGGCCCGCCTGCCTCGGTTCATGGTCGGCCACGGCCTGCCGGGCGCGCCGCCGTTCGTCGCGCGGTCGGCTCGGTTCGTCGCGACGCGGGGGCGTGCCTAGAACGCGTCTCCCGGGACGCTGACCCAGCCGTCCATCAGCACGCGCGCGCTGCGGCTCATAACCGCCCTGGTGACGGTCCAGTCGCCCTTGACCTGGCGTGCTTCGGCGCCGACGCGCAGCGTCCCGGACGGATGGCCGAAGCGCACCGCGCTGCGCACGCCGCCGCCGGCGGCACGGTTGACGAGCGTGCCGGGAATCGCCGCCGCCGTGCCGATCGCGACGGCCGCGGTCCCCATCATCGCGTGGTGCAGCTTGCCCATCGACAGCGCGCGCACCAGCAGGTCGATGTCTGCCGCCGCCACCGGCTTGCCACTGGAGGCGACATAGTCGGCCGGGGGCGCGACGAACGCGACCTTCGGCGTGTGCTGGCGCCTGCCTGCCTCGGCCAGGTCCTTGATCAGGCCCATGCGCAGCGCCCCGTGGGCCCGGATCGCCTCGAACATCGCGAGCGCCTTGGGATCAGCGTTGATCGCGTCCTGCAGCTCGGTACCGGTGTAGCCGATCGCGGCGGCGTCGACGAAGATCGTTGCAATGCCGGCGTTGATCATCGTCGCCTGCAGCCTGCCGACGCCGGGCACCACGAGCTCGTCGACGAGGCGGCCGGTGGGGAACATCGCCCCGCCCGCGCCCTCCTCCTCGGCCGCCGGGTCCAGGAACTCCAGCTGCACCTCCGCGGCCGGGAAGGTCACGCCGTCGAGCTCGAAGTCGCCGGTCTCCTGCACGACGCCCGCCGCGACCGGCACGTGCGCGAGGATCGACTTTGCGATGTTCACCTGCCAGATGCGCACGACCGCGACGCCGTCGTGCGGGACGCGAGCGGCATCGACCAGGCCGTGGCGAATCGCGAACGGACCGACCGCGGCCGACAGGTTGCCGCAGTTGCCGCTCCAGTCGACGAACGGCCTGTCGATCGCGACCTGGCCGAACAGGTAGTCGACGTCGTGATCCGGTCGCGCGCTCTTGGCCAGGATGACCGTCTTGCTGGTGCTCGAAGTCGCCCCGCCCAAGCCGTCGATCTGCTTGCCGTACGGGTCGGGGCTGCCGATCACGCGCAACAGCAGCGCGTCGCGCGCCGCGCCCGGCACCTGCGCGCGCTCGGGCAGGTCCTGCAGGCGGAAGAACACGCCCTTGCTGGTACCACCGCGCATGTAGCTGGCGGCAATGCGGATCTGTGCAACGTGTGCCATTGGAAGTCCGTGGCGCCCGCGGCGCGGTACTGACGCTTTGTTAAGCGGTGGTTGCCTCGAGGAAGTCCTGTGCGAAGCGCTGCAGCACGCCGCCCGCCTCGTAGATCGCGAGCTCTTCGGCCGTGTCCAGTCGGCACGTCACCGGCACCTCGACGCGCTCGCCGCCCGCGCGCGTGATCACCAGCGACAGCGTCGTGCGCGGCGTGCGCGTCCCTACGACGTCGTACGTCTCGGTGCCGTCGAGCGCGAGGGTCTTCCTGTTCGTACCGGCCTTGAACTCCAGCGGCAGTACGCCCATGCCAACGAGGTTGGTGCGGTGGATTCGCTCGAACCCTTCGGCAACGATTGCCTCGACGCCGGCGAGGCGCACGCCCTTCGCGGCCCAGTCGCGCGACGAGCCCTGGCCGTAGTCGGCGCCGGCGACGATGATCAGCGGCTGCTTGCGCTGCATGTAGGTCTCGATGGCCTCCCACATCCGCACGACGGTGCCTTCGGGCTCGAGGCGGGCGAGCGATCCTTCGCGCACCTTGCCGTCGGCGTCCCTCGCCATCTCGTTCTTCAGGCGTGGGTTCGCGAACGTCGCGCGCTGCGCGGTCAGGTGATCGCCGCGGTGGGTGGCGTAAGAGTTGAAGTCCTCCTGCGGCAGGCCCATCTTCGTCAGGTACTCGCCCGCCGCGCTGTCCGCGAGGATCGCGTTCGACGGCGACAGGTGATCGGTGGTGATGTTGTCGCCGAGCACGGCCAGCGCACGCATGCCGGTCATGGTCCGGGCGCCTGCAAGCGCGCCTTCCCAGTACGGCGGCCGGCGGATGTAGGTGCTGGCCGCTCGCCAGGCATACAGCGGGCTCACCCCGGGGCCGTTGTCCACCGCGAAGGTGAACATCGGGTCGTAGACCTTGCGAAAGTGCTCTGGCTTGACGCTCTTGGCGATAATGGCGTCGATCTCCGCGTCCTGCGGCCACAGGTCCTTCAACATCACCGGCCTGCCGTTGCGATCGATGCCGAGGGCGTCCTTTTCGATGTCGACCCGCACCGTGCCTGCGATCGCGTAGGCGACCACCAGCGGCGGCGAGGCGAGATAGGCCTCCTTCGCGCGCGGGTGGATGCGGCCCTCGAAGTTGCGGTTACCCGACAGCACGGCGGTCGTGTAGAGGTTGCGTTCGAGGATTTCCCTTTCGATCTCCGGATCGAGCGCGCCGCTCATGCCGTTGCACGAGGTGCAGGCGAACGCGACGACGTCGAAGCCGAGCTTCCGCAGCTCGGGCAGCAGCCGCGCCTCCTCGAGGTACAGCTGCACGGTCTTCGAGCCCGGCGCGAGCGAGCTCTTCACCCACGGCTTGCGCGTGAGTCCGCGCGCGTTCGCGTTGCGCGCGAGCAGGCCCGCCGCGATCATGTTGCGCGGGTTCGAGGTATTGGTGCAGCTGGTGATCGCGGCGATGATCACCGCGCCGTCGGGCATCTGGCCCGGCGTGTCGTCGTAGGCCCTGGCGAGGCCACGCTCGGTGAGGGTCGAGGTCGGGATCTTCTGGTGCGGGTTCGCAGGTCCCGCGATGGTACGTACGACGGTGGCGAGGTCGAACTCCAGCACGCGCGGATACCGGGCGTGCGCGAGCGTCTCGCCCCACAGGCCCGCCGCGCGGGCGTAGCTTTCGACGAGCCGGATCTGCTCCGGCTCGCGCGCGGTCATCTTCAGGTAGTCGAGGGTGCGCTGGTCGATGTAGAACATCGCCGCGGTGGCGCCGAACTCCGGCGCCATGTTCGCGATCGTCGCGCGGTCGCCCAGGGTCAGGTTCGCGGCGCCCTCGCCGTAGAACTCCAGGTACGCCGAGACGACCTTGGCCTTCCTCAGGAACTCGGTCAGCGCCAGCACGACGTCGGTGGCGGTGATGCCAGGAACTGCGCGCCCGGCGAGCTTCACGCCGACGATGTCCGGCAGGCGCATCCAGACGGCGCGTCCGAGCATCACGCTCTCAGCCTCCAGTCCACCGACGCCGATGCCGACGACGCCGAGCGCGTCCACCATCGGCGTGTGCGAGTCGGTGCCGATCAGCGTGTCGGGGTAGGCGACGCCGTCCTGAACCTGCACGACCGGCGACATCCGTTCGATGTTGATCTGGTGCAGGATGCCGTTGCCCGGCGGAATCACCTCGATGTTGCGGAACGCCCGCTTGGTCCACCGGATGAAGTCGAAGCGGTCGACGTTGCGACGATCCTCGATCGCACGGTTCTTCGCGAACGCGTCCTTTTCGAATCCGCCATGCTCGACCGCGAGCGAATGGTCGACCACCAGCTGCGTCGGGACCACCGGGTGGATCTGCGCGGGATCGCCGCCCTTGGCAGCGATCGCGTCCCTGAGGCCGGCGAGGTCGACGAGCGCCGTCTGGCCGAGGATGTCGTGGCAGACGACCCGCGCCGGGAACCACGGGAAGTCGAGTTCCTGCCTGCGCTCGATCAACTGGCCCAGCGACGCGGTGAGGATCGCAGGCTCGCAGCGACGCACCAGGTTCTCGGCCAGCACGCGCGAGGTGTACGGCAGGCCGTCCCAGGAACCCGGTGCCACGGCCTCGATTGCGGCGCGGGCGTCGTAGTAATCCAGAGCCGTGCCGGGCAGCGGCTTGCGATACGCGGTGTTCATGTCGACCAGCCTGGGGCGGTGGAGATCAGCGGGCGGAGATCGGCACGAACTTGCGTGGCTCGGGTCCGGTGTAGTTGGCGCTCGGGCGGATGATCTTGCCGTCGACACGCTGCTCGAGCACGTGCGCTGCCCAGCCGGTCGTGCGCGAGATCACGAACAGCGGCGTGAACATCGCCGTCGGCACGCCCATCATGTGGTAGCTGACCGCGCTGTACCAGTCGAGGTTCGGGAACATCTTCTTGATGTCCCACATGACGGTCTCGAGGCGGGATGCGATGTCGAACATGCGCGTGTCGCCGGCCTGCTCGGCCAGCGCGCGGGCGACGCCCTTGATCACCTCGTTGCGCGGATCGCCGATCGTGTAGACCGGGTGGCCGAAGCCGATGATCACTTCCTTGTTCGCGACGCGCGCGCGGATGTCGGTTTCGGCCTCCTCCGGCGTGCGGTAGCGCTTCTGCGTCTCGAACGCGACCTCGTTGGCGCCGCCGTGCTTGGGGCCGCGCAGCGCGCCGATCGCGGCCGTGATCGCCGAGTACATGTCGGAGCCGGTGCCCGCGACGACGCGCGCCGCGAATGTGCTCGCGTTGAACTCGTGCTCGGCATAGAGGTTCAACGAGGTGTGCATCGCGCGCACCCACTCGGCGGGCGGCGTCGTGCCGTGCAGCATCGTCAGGAAGTGCCCGCCGATCGAGTCGTCGTCGGTCTCGACGTCGATCTGCCGGCCGTTGTGGCTGAAGTGATACCAGTAGCAGAGCATCGAGCCGAGGCAGGCGATCAGCTTGTCGGCGATGTCCCTGGCGCCCGCGGCGGCGTGATCGTCCTTCTCGGGGAGCGCGCAGCCGAGTGCCGAGACGCCAGAGCGCATCACGTCCATCGGATGCGAGCCGGCCGGCAGGGCTTCGAGCACGTCGCGCACGACCAGCGGCAGGCCGCGCAGCGCCTTGAGCTTCCGCTTGTAGGCGGCAAGCTCGCTCACCGTCGGCAGGTGGCCGTGGATCAGCAGGTACGCGATCTCCTCGAACTCCGACGCGACCGCGGTCTCGAGGATGTCGTAGCCGCGGTAGTGCAGGTCGTTGCCGCTGCGCCCGACGGTACACAGCTCGGTGTTGCCGGCGACGACGCCCGACAGGGCGACGGACTTCTTCGGCTTCGGTCCCGCTGCGGGCGCTTGGGTCTCGGTGCTCACGGCTCTACCCCCATCTCTGGCGTCGGATGACTTACTTCGAGTACAGGCTGTCCAGCTTCTGCTCGTACTCGTGATAGCCGAGCATGTCGTACAGCTCCATGCGCGTCTGCATCTTGTCGAGCACCGCCTTCTGCGTGCCGGCCTGCCTGATCTCGCCGTACACCGCGAGCGCCGCCTGGCTCATCGCCCGGAACGCCGACAGCGGGTAGAGCGCGAGGCGGATGCCCGCGCCTTCGAGCTCGGCGGTCGTGAACAGCGGCGTCTTGCCGAACTCGGTGATGTTGGCGAGCACCGGCACCGTCACGGCCCTGGTGAACTGGCGATACTCGTCGAGCGTGTTGAGCGCCTCGGCGAAGATCATGTCGGCGCCGGCCTCGACGTAGGCGAGCGCGCGGTCGACCGCGGCCTGCTGGCCTTCGACGGCATGCGCGTCGGTGCGCGCCATGATCACGAACGCATCGTCGGTGCGGCCATCGACCGCCGCCTTGATGCGATCCGCCATCTCCTCGGTGGAGACCAGCGCCTTGCCCGGACGATGACCGCAGCGCTTGGCCGCGACCTGGTCCTCCAGGTGCATGCCGGCGGCCCCCGACCTGATCAGGTCAGCGGCTGTGCGGGCAATGTTGAAGGCCGCGCCCCAGCCGGTATCGGCGTCGACCAGCAGCGGCAGATCGGTTGCGCTGGTGATCCGGCGGACATCCTCGCAGACGTCATTCAGCGAGGTGATGCCGAGGTCCGGCAGCCCGAACGAGGCGTTGGCGACGCCGGCCCCGGACAGGTACAGCGCCTTGAAGCCGGCGCGTTCGGCGAGCAGCGCCGAGTAGGCGTTGACCGCCCCTGCGACCTGCAGCGGCCGCTCCTGCTCGAGGGCTGCCCACAGGCGGCTTCCGGCCGAGGACGGTGTACGAGACATGCGCCTACCCCTCTACTCGTGTTGCGCCGCAGTATAGCCCACCGGATCAGCTTCTGATCCGCCCCGACCGGCTTATGCCCGGCGCCGCGCCAGCCAGGCGAGCAGGCCGTCGGCGTTGAGGCGGATGTCGTCCTCGAGCAGCAGCCGGCGGGTCGCCTCGCAGGCCTCGTGCCCGCGTGCGTCGAGCTCGCCCCAGGCCCAGGCGGTCATGGCGGCGACGATGCCCGGGATCGGGTCGGGGTCGGCGGCATGGCGCAGGGCGAAGCCGACATAGGCGTCGAGGCCCGCGTGCAGTTCGGCGCCGAGGCGGGGGAGGTCGCCCACCCGGCTGTAGTGCGTCAGGAACGCCGCCGACGTGCCCAGCGCCAACACGCGGTCGATCGACGCGTGCAGCTGGTCGGGATCGAACTGGGTCGGTGTCGTGGTCGGCATCAGGAACGGCCGGCCGCCGACGTCCAGCTCGCGATAGGCGATGCCGAAGGTATCGCCGGTGAACACCGCGTCGGCGAACGGGTCGTGGATGACCTGGTGGTGCAACGCATGGCCGGGCGTGTGCAGGAAGCGGAACGTGCGCCCGGCAAGCGCAAGCGCCGCGCCGTCGTCGGTGACCACCAGTCGCTCGGCCGGGATCGGGCGGATCTCGCCGTACAGCCGCTCGTAGAGCGCGTCGCCATATACCTGCCGGGTCGCGGCGATCAGCCTGGCGGGGTCTGCTAGGTGGCCTGCGCCGCGCGGATGCACGGCGGCGCGCGCATTGGGCAGCGCCTCGAGCAACGCCCCGGCGCCGCCGGCGTGATCGAGGTGGATGTGGGTCAGAAACACCCAGTCGACCGCCTCGCGTGCGACGCCGCGCGCCTCGAGCGCGGCCAGCAGGTACGGCGCCGACAGCGTCGTGCCGGTGTCGACGAACGCGGCGCGCCCGCCGTGGCGGATCAGGTGGCTCGCGTCGAGCCGCGCGCGCACGTAGTGCGTGTCGATGGCGGTGATGCCGTGCTCGAAATCCATCAGCTCAGACGCGTCGAGGCCGGCATGCGCCGGCCCCGAATCACCAGTCGGCTGCGCGGTCACCCCTACCGGGCCGCGACGCGGGTCGGTGGCAGCGGCACCCACAGCGACGGCGACTGCCGCGAGAAGTACTCGGCGAGCGCCCGGATGTCCTCGTCCTTCAATGACGCGGCCATGCCGTTCATGATCGCGTTCTGGCGCTTGCCGCCGCGATACGCCTTGAGCGCCTGCTCGATGTAGTCGGAGTGCTGGCCGGCGAGGGTCGGGTAGTCCGGCAGGATGCCGACGCCGTCCGGGCCGTGGCAGGCGACGCAGGTCGCAGCCGCGGCCGGCGCGGTGCCGGCGGGCTTGCCGGCGGAGAGCACCGGCTTCGAGCTCGAGAAGTACGCCGCCACATCGCGGGCATCCTGCTCGGACACGCTCGAGGCCTGGCCGCGCATCGTCGGGTGCGGGCGGGCGCCGCTGCGGTACTCGCCGAGCGCCGCGACTAGGTAGCCGTAGTGCTGGCCGCCGATCTTGGGGACGTGGTAGTTCGGGTAGGCGTTGCGGTAGTCGGGAATGCCATGGCAGCCCAGACAGGTATAGGCGATCCTGGCGCCGCGCGCCGGATCGCCGGCCGGGGCGTCGGCGCGTGCCGCCTGCATGCCCAGCGTCGCCAGCAGCGCCGCCGCGATCATCGAAACAGTGCCTTTGCTGAATCCCATACTTCTCCGCCCGCCGCCGCCGGCTTGCCTGAACGCGATTTGAAAGCCGCCGAATGGTACGGAGGCGCCCGGGAAAATTCCACCCGGTCAGAATCTCCAGGCGAGCCCACTATATTAAGGGATGTGGATGAACCCGTACCCGCCGCCACTGCCAGCCCCGGCCGGAGCGCGTCGTTGAACGGACGCCGGCTCGCGTGGGCGGGCGCCGCCACGGCACTGCTGATCGGCGCGGCATGGTGGACGCGACCGCTGCTGCCGGAGGTGGGGCCGTTGCCCGACGCGCCGGCGCGCACCTTGGTCGTGGCAGCGCCACCGCCGGCGACCAGGCCGGTCACCCCCGTGCTCGAGCCGCTGGCCGCGCAGACCCTCGCGAGTGCCGTCGCGGGTCGCTACCTTGCCCCGGCGTTGCCCGCGGACACGGCGCGCCTGCTCGCGGCGGGTGACGTCGAGGGGGCCGCCCGGGCGTTGCAGGGATCGGCCGACCCGAACGCGCCGGCGGCGCTGGCCGGGCTGTCGGACTGGTGCCTGGAGCTTGCGGTGGCGGCCACGGACGAGGCCCCGGCCCCGGCGGTGCTCGCGCCGCGGCTGCGGGCGCGCTTCGAGCAGCTGGCCGACGCCCGCCGACACGCCCGTGCCCGGCTCGCCGACGGCTGCGCGTCGGCCAGGCTGGACGCCACGGCGATTGCCGAGCGACTGCGGGCCAGCGCCCTTGCCGGCAACGGCGCAAGCCTCGAGCGGGCCGTGCTGGACGGCCTGCTGCCGCCCGCCCGGCTGGGCGCCGCGGCCGTGCTCGGGGCACCGCGGGCGGGGTACCTGCTCGCACTCGAGTTGTGGGGCAGTCACCCGGAGGACGCGCGCGGCTGGCTCGCGACCGTCGCGCCTCGCGACGCGGAAGCGGCCGCCTACCTGGCCGCCTGCCGGCTCGCGGGCTGCGGCGGGCCCGCCGATGCGGCCGGCGGACAGCATGCCCTGGAAGCCGCCGCCCGGCGCGGCTCGAACTGGGCGCTGGGCCTGCTGGCGTCGCCGGGAGCGGGACGCGAACCGTATCGGTGGCTCGCGGCGGCGACGACGGTGAGTCCACTGCCGCCCACCGAGGCGACGCTGCCGCTGTCGGCGGCGGAACGCTACGGCTGGGCGCGGCTCGCAGCAGGGCTCGCCCAGGACGGCTGCTTCGGCTTCGACCTCGGCGCGGCCGGCGAGGCACTCGGCGCCGCAGAACGCGTCGGCGAGCTGCTCAGCCCCGCGGCGCTGGACGCCGCGGGGCTGCGCGCCGGGGCGCTCGCGGCCGACGCGGGCGCGGAAACGCGCGCCGCGCGTGGCTGCCGCTGAGCGCTCACTCGGTCAGCCGCCAGGTCCACTTCATGCGCTGCCAGCTCGGCACCGGCGCGCCGTTGATCCGCAGCGGCTCGAACTCGCCGTTGGCGCCGACGCAGGCGGCGGCCGCGACATCCAGCGACGCATAGCCGCTGGAGGTCTCCAGCAGCAGGCCGATCACGCGGCCGGCGTCGGACAGGTGCACCAGCAGCACGACGCTGCCCTGCTCGCCCGCCCGCCGCGACGCGTCCGGGTAGAACGCGGCGCAGCGCTCGCCCAGCGTGGCGGCATTGCGCAGCTTCGCCTGGACCGCGGGCGTCGGCGGCGCATCGACGGCGCTCGCCTTCGGCGGCGGCATGCCGACCTCGGCGCGCAGCATCATGCCGAGCTCGCCGTACAGGCCCGGCGCCACCTGCTGCGCCCACGGCACCACCTGCTCGTAGGCGGCACCATCGACCTCGCGACGCACCGCCTCCGCATGCTGGCCGGCAGGCGAGCGCAAGTACGTGCGCAACTGCTCCAGTTCGCGCGGTGCGAGCGCCTTGGGCAGTGCCTCGCGCAGGCGCGCCACGTACTGCGCGCGCGGCCCATCGTCGGCCTCCAGCAGCTTGCCGACCCGCTCCTCGCAGGCCACGTGCATGCGCGGCGCGGTGTCGGCGAGGCGCGCGTCGAACGCCGCCAGCTCCGCCGGCGCCAGGTCCGGCCGTGCCGCGCGCAGCTGGCGCGCGCCGTCGCGCGTCATCCGCTCCGGTGCTGCGCACAGCATCACCACGAGGCGCTTGCCGAACTCCTCGCCGAGCGCGCGCGTGACCGCCTCGAGCGGCGCAGGCGCCGGGGCGCTCGCCGCCATCGCGCCGGCGGCGAGCAGCGCGGTGGCGAGCAGGCTAGAGCGCATCGGCGATGTCCTGCAGCAGGCCCTTGTCCTCGGGCGGCACGGCAGGCGGGTAGCGATGCAGCACGCGCCCGTCGCGGCCGATCAGGAACTTCTCGAAGTTCCACTGGATGTCGCCCGGATGGCCCTGCGCCGGATCGGTGAGCCACGCGTACAGCGGCGCACGCCCGGGGCCATTGACCTCGAGCTTGGCGGCGAGCGGGAACGTCACGCCATAGGTCCCCGTGCAGAACGCGCGGATCTCGGTGCTGCCGCCCGGCTCCTGCCCGCCGAACTGGTCACAGGGGAAACCCACCACCCCGAAGCCCTCGACGCAGAGCTCGCGCTGCAGGCGCTCCAGACCCGCGTACTGCGGCGTGAGTCCGCAGCGGCTCGCGACGTTGACCGCGAGCACCGCCTCGCCGCGCAGGGGGCCGAGCAGGTCCGCGCCGCCATCGAGCGCCGCCACGGCAAAATCGAAGAATCCGGGCACGGTCCTGTCTCCGGCGAGCGGGGGGAGGCGCACTCAGCCCACGCGGCCGAGCTTCTTGAGGTGGACGAGCAGGAGCGACACCGCGACCGGCGTCAGGCCGGGGATCCGCGCGGCCTGGCCGATCGTGCCCGGCATCACCTCGAGCAGCCGCTCGCGCACCTCGGTCGACAGGCCGCGGACCGCGCCGTAGTCGAGATCCGTCGGCAGCGGCGTCGCCTCGTGCCGGTCGAGCCGCTCGACCTCGGCCTGCTGGCGGACGAGGTAGCCGCGGTACTTGGCCTCGACCTCGATGGCGAGCGCGACCTGCGCGGCGAGCCGCGGGTCGGCGCCGTCGGGCGCGCCCCCGGCCGCGATCGCGGCGTGCTTCGCCTCGTGGAAAGCCCAGCGCTCGTCGTCCACCAGACCGAGCTGGCGACCGATCGGCGTGAGTCGGGTGTCGGCATTGTCCTCGCGCAGGCTCAGGCGGTACTCGGCGCGGCTGGTGAACATCCGGTACGGTTCCGGCGCACCGCGCGTGACCAGATCGTCGAGCATCACGCCGATGTAGGCCTGAGCCCGGCCCGGCCACCACGGTTCGAGGCCGCGCGCGGCGCGCGCGGCATTGAGGCCCGCGACCAGCCCCTGCGCCGCGGCCTCCTCGTAGCCGGTCGTGCCGTTGATCTGGCCGGCGAGGTAGAGCCCGGGCAGCGCGCGCGTCTGCAGCGTGTACTGCAGGTCGCGCGGGTCGAAGAAGTCGTACTCGATCGCGTAGCCGGGACGTGTCAGGTGCGCGCGCTCGAAGCCGCGGATGCTCTGCACGAACGCCAGCTGCACGTCGTACGGCAGGCTGGTGGAGATGCCGTTCGGGTACAGCTCGTGCGTGTCGAGTCCCTCGGGCTCGACGAAGATCTGGTGACCGCTGCGGCCGGCGAAGCGCACCACCTTGTCCTCGATCGACGGGCAGTAGCGCGGGCCGCGGCCCTCGATGACGCCGGTGTACATCGGCGAGCGATCGGCGGCCGCGCGGATCAGCGCGTGCGTCGCGTCGTTGGTGCTGGTGATGTGGCAGGGCACCTGGCGCGGATGGTCGCTCGCGACGCCGAGGTACGACAGCACCGGCAGCGGCTGGTCGCTGTGCTGCGGGACCATCACCGAATAGTCGACGCTGCGACCGTCGATGCGTGGCGGCGTCCCGGTCTTCAGCCGACCGACCCGCGGCAACAGCTCGCGCAGGCGCACGGCCAGCCGGTTCGAGGCGGGATCGCCCGCCCGGCCGCCGCTCGTCTGTTCGAGGCCGACGTGGATCAGGCCGCCGAGGAACGTGCCCGTGGTCAGCACCACCGCGCGCGCCGCGAAGCGCACGCCGGTGGCGGTGACGGCGCCGGCCACGCGGCCGTGCTCGACGATCAGGTCCGCGATCTCGGCCTGGAACAGCTGCAGGCGCGGCTGGTTCTCGAGCAGCGAGCGGATCGCGCGCCGATACAGCGCGCGATCGGCCTGCGCGCGCGTCGCGCGCACGGCCGGCCCCTTGCTCGCGTTGAGCACCCGCAGCTGGATCGCCGCGCGGTCGGCGGCGCGGCCCATCGCGCCACCGAGCGCATCGATCTCGCGCACCAGGTGACTCTTGCCGATGCCGCCGATGGCCGGATTGCAGCTCATCGCACCGAGCGTCTCGACACTCTGCGTCACCAGCAGCGTGCGCGCGCCGGCACGCGCCGCGGCGAGCGCCGCCTCGGTACCGGCATGGCCGCCGCCGACGATCAGCACGTCGAATGTCTGCGCGGGATACATGCGGGGATATTAGCGTGGCTGGCGCCCCGCCGGGCCGCGATGGACAATGCCCGGATGTCGCCCCACCGTGCCGGCCCAGGAATCGCGCGCGCCGCACTCTGCGCCCTGCTATTCGTCGCGCAGCCGGCCCTTCCGACACCGGCGCCGTCGCCCGGCGAGCTGGTGCTGCATGACTGTCGCCTGCAGAGCCCGACCGGCACGTCCTCGGTCGCGGCCCGCTGCGGCCGGCTCGCGGTCGCCGAGGACCCGGCCGCGCCGACTGGCCGCTCGCTACTGCTGGCGGTCGCCGTGGTGCCGGCCCTGGACCGGGCGCGTGCGCTCGAACCGCTGTTCATCGTCGCCGGCGGCCCCGGCCAGGCGGCGAGCGGGTTCTACGCCGGTTACGCGCCGGCGTTCGCCCGCGTCCAGCGCCGGCACGACCTGGTGCTCGTCGACCAGCGCGGCACCGGCGACTCCGGCCGGCTCGGCTGCGAGATGCCGTCGGAGCTGGAGCTGGGCGCACCCTCGATCGCGCGTCTGCAGGCGCTGTCGTCGGCCTGCCGGGCGGCGCTGCCCGGCAGGCCGCAGTTCTACACCACCAGCGTCGCGGTACGGGACCTCGAAGCGGTGCGCACGGCGCTCGGCGCGCCGCAGCTGAGCCTGTACGGGGTGTCGTACGGCACGCGCGTGGTGCTGCACTACGTGCGCCGCCACGGTGAGCACGTGCGCGCCGTGGTACTGGACGGCGCGCTGCCGCCGGACGCGAGCCCGGAGCCCCGGCTCACCGACCACGCAGCGCAGGCGCTGGCGCTGAACTTCGCCCGCTGCCGCGCCGACGCCGCCTGCGCCGCGGCGTTCACGGATCCGGCCGCGACGTTCGAGGCGCTGCGGCGCGGGCTTGTCGCACGACCGCAGCTCCTGCAGCTGGCCGATCCGACCAGCGGCGAGCGGCGGTCGCTGCCGTTCGACGCAAGCGCGCTCGCCGGCACGGTACGCCTTGCGAGCTACTCGACGATGACCGCGGCACTGCTGCCCTACCTGGTCGATCGGGCCGCGCATGGCGACTATGCGCCGCTCGCAGCGCAGCTGCTGCTGTTCGGCGCGCACCTGGACACGCAGCTCGCCTACGGCATGAACCTCGCCGTGTCCTGTAGCGAGGATCTGCCGCAGGTCGCGGCGGCCGATCGAGTGCGGGCGGCGGCGAGCTTCCTCGGCGTCGCGCCGTTCGAGCAGCTCGCGGCGCTGTGCAGCGGCTGGCCTGCCGGCCTGGTCGATGCCGACCTGTATGCGCCGCTGCACGCGAAGATGTCGGCGCTGGTGCTGTCGGGCGAGCTGGACCCGGTGACCCCGCCGGCGTTCGGCGCGCGCGCCGCCGCGGCCTTCGCCGACCGGCGCCATATCGTCGTGCCCGGCCAGGCGCACGGTCAGCTGGCGGTGGGCTGCGCGCCGCGCCTGATCGCCGCGTTTCTCGAAGCCGGCACGACGCGCGGCCTCGACAGCCGCTGCCTTGAGCAGGCGGCGCCGCCACCGTTCGTGATCGACCTCGCGGGGCCCGCGCCATGATCGAGCTGCAGGGACTCGCCAAGCGCTTCGGTCCGCTCGCGGCGGTGCGCAATGTCAGCCTGATCGCGACGGACGGCCGCGTCACCGGCCTGCTCGGCCCCAACGGCGCCGGCAAGAGCACGACGCTGCGCCTGCTGTATGGCGTGCAACGCCCGGATGCCGGCCGCGCGCTGGTCGACGGCATCGACGTTGCCACCGAGCCTGCCCGCGCACTGGCACGACTCGGCGTGCTGCCGCACAACGCCGGCCTCTATCCGCACCTGACCGCGCGCGAGAACATCCGCTACTACGGCGCGCTGCAGGGACTCGCGGGCGCGGTACTCGAGCGGCGCATCGACGCACTCGCCGAGCTGCTCGAGCTCGGGCCGCTCCTGGCGCGGCGCACCAAGGGGTTCTCGCAGGGCGAGCGCGTCAAGATCGCGCTCGCCCGGGCGCTGGTGCACGAGCCGAAGAACCTGGTGCTCGACGAACCGACCAACGGGCTGGACGTACTCGCCACGCGCAACCTGCGCGCGCTGATCCTGCGGCTGAAGGACGCCGGCCACTGCATCCTGTTCACCAGCCACGTGATGCAGGAGGTCGCGGCGCTGTGCGACGAGATCACGATCATCGGTCAGGGCCTGGTCGTGGCGCGCGGCACGCCCGCGGAGCTTGCGAACGCGGTGGCCGGCGGCTCGCTCGAGGACGCGTTCGTGGCGGCGCTGGTCGCCGGGGAGGCCGGATGAGCGCGCTGTGGACGGTGTTCGCCAAGGAGGTGGTCGAGAACCTGCGCGACCGGCGCACGGTGCTGTCGGCGCTGGTGCTGGGCCCGCTCGGCGCGCCGCTGCTGTTCTCGCTGATGATGCACCTGGGCATCGAACGCGGCCGCGAGCACGACGAGCGGCCGCTCGAGCTCGCGGTCGCCGGCCGCGAGCAGGCGCCCAACCTGGTCGCCTTCCTGCAGGGTCACGGCGTGCACGTGGTCGCGGCGCCGGGCGATTCGGCCGGCGCCACCGAGACCGTTCGGCGCCACGGCGCGCGGCTGGTGCTGGTGATCCCCGACGGCTACGCGGCGCGACTGCGATCCGGCCAGCCCAGCCGGGTGCTGCTGTACGCCGACAGCTCGGACACCGGCGCCGGCGCCGACCACGCGCGCGCGGCGAGCCTGGTCGCGGCGTATTCCGGGCAGGTCGCCTACTGGCGCCTCGCCGCGCGCGGGCTGTCGCAGGACATCACGCAGCCGATCGTCGTCGACGACATCGACGTGTCGACCCCGGCCGCACGGGCGACGGTCTACCTCGGGATGCTCAGCTACTTCATCGTCTTCGCAACGCTGATGGGTGGGCTGTACGTCGCGATCGACGCGACCGCCGGCGAACGCGAGCGTGGCTCGCTCGAGCCGCTGCTGACCGTGCCGGTCACGCGCCGCGCGCTGGTCGGCGGCAAGATCCTCGCCGCTGCGCTGTACATGGCGCTGTCGCTGGGACTCACGATCACGACCTTCTCGCTCGCGCTGCCGCTGCTGCACCTGGATGCGTACGGCATGATGCTGAACCTGGGTCCCCGGGTGGCACTGTCGATCTACGCACTGATGCTGCCATTCGTGCTGATGGGAGCGGCACTGCTGACGCTGGTCGCGTCCTTCACCCGCAGCTACCGCGAAGCGCAGAGCTGGCTCGGCGCGCTGCTGCTGGTTCCCACGATGCCGATCATGTTCGCGGCGATCTACCAGCTCGCGCCACGTCTTTTGCTGATGTGGGTGCCGTCGCTGAGCCAGCACCTGCTGATCCAGTCGCTGCTGCGCGCCGAGCCGATTGGCGCAAGCTCGGTGGCGCTGTCGGCGGGTTGCACGCTCGCGCTCGGCGCGCTGCTCGCGCGCGCGGCGATCGCGCTGTACGAGCGCGAGCGCATCCTGGGCTGACGCTCAGGGGGTGCCGAGCCGCTGCAGCTGCTCGGTCAGCACCTTGTCCACGCCTGCGGCGAGCGCCTCGAAGCCGCCGGCGGCGAAGCCGGACACGGTGTAGTCGGTCAGGATGCGGGTCGTACCGTTCGCGTCGGCCTTCAACGTGAACGTCAGTGCGCCGCTCGCCCCGATGCCCTGCAGCGGCCCGAGCCCGCCTGCAAGGCGAAGCCGCTTGCCGGGCGAGACGAACAGCACGTCCATGTGGCGCACCCAGCCGCCCTCGGCGAGCGCCTCGCACCAGCAGCCGCCGGGCTGCAGCGTCAAGGTCAGGTGCGCGGCGCTGCCGGAGTAGGTGTGGTCGGCGCTCCACCACAGGGCCGGCTGCACCAGTCGCTGCCAGGCGGCATCAACACCGCCGGGATACACGACCTCCGTGTGCAGCACGAACCCGCCGGCGCCGCTCGCGACGACGGTCGCACCGGCGAGTCCCGGCGCCAGCAGGCACAGCAACGCGAGCGGGCGATAGATGCGCAGGTTCATGGTGACTCCGTGAGTGGGAAGCGCAGCCGGCGCGCGATGGGGCTCAGCCGGTCAGGCGGCCGGCCTGGAAGTCGCGCACCGCCTGCTGGATTTCGGCGCCGGTGTTCATCACGAACGGTCCGTAGTGGGCGACCGGCTCGCCCAGTGGCCGGCCGCCGATGACCAGCACGCGCGTAGTGGCCGCGGCGGCCGACAGCGACAGCGTGTCCCCGTCCGTCAGGCGCGCGAGCGTGCCCTTGGGCACCGCCTGCCCCGCGATCACGGCCGCGCCCTCGAACACGTAGGCAAGGACGGTGTGGCCGGGCGGGGTCGCGACCGAGAGCGTCGCGCCGGGCTCAAGCGCGACGTCCAGGTAGAGCGGCTGGGTCGCACCGCCCGAGATCGGTCCCCTGGCCGTGCCGCCGTCGGCCGCGACGAGGACGCCCGCGACCACCGCCACCGTGCCGCCCGGCACCTCGACCGAGGGGATGAGGTCGGGTTCGAGGTCCTGGTAGGCGGCAGGCTTCATCTTGTCCGCCGCCGGCAGGTTGAGCCACAGCTGGAAGCCGCGCATGCGGCCGCCGACCTGCTGTGGCATCTCCGAGTGGATGATGCCGCGCCCCGCCGTCATCCACTGCACGCCACCGGCCTTGAGCTCGCCGCGGTTGCCGAGGTGGTCCTCGTGCAGCATGTGGCCGTCGAGCATGTAGGTGACGGTCTCGAAGCCGCGGTGCGGGTGCGCCGGGAAACCCGCGAGGTAATCGCTGGCCTCGCTGGAGTCGAACTCGTCGAGCAGCAGGAACGGGTCGAGCCCCTGCTCGGGGCTGATGACGCGCGTCAGGCGCACGCCGCCGCCGTCCGAGGTCGGTCGGCCCGTCAGCACCTGGCGCACGCTGCGGATCGTCATGGGAACTCCTCCGACCTTGGGTCCGGCCGCACGCGGATTATGCCGGTGGCGGGGAGGGAACAGCGATACTCGCTGCACGCGAAAGATGTCATCCTCTTGCGCCCTGGCCACCGCCTCCGGTGGCGCCACCCGCCCCGGAGCACGCCGTGACCGCCGACCCCGCCGCCAGCGACGGCTCGTTCGAACTGTACGACCTGCGGGTCGAGGTGATCGCGCCCGCGGGCGCCCGCATCTACTGCGGCGCAGCAGCAGGCGACTACTTCGAGGTGCACGGCGAGCTGCTGCACTTGCCGCCGGGCCAGGGGTTCTCGCTGTACTCGCTGGCCGCCCTGCTGCCATTGCTGCCGGCCAAGCAGCGGCCGACCGACGCCGCCGACTGGATGTCGACCGACGCCGAGGTCGCCTGCCCGGACCCGAACTGCCCGACGCGGTTCAGGATCACCCGCACCGGCAAGCGCCGATTCCGGCACGCAGACACGACCGCGACGCCGCTGCCGGGCGGCGCGGCGACGTGATCCCGCGCCAGGTCCTCGCGCCGGGCCATGAGATCTCGCGGCTGATCAAGGGCGGCTGGCACCTCGCCGGCGGCCACGGCGTGATCGAACCCGGCCAGGCGCTGCGCGACATGGCCGCCTTCGTCGAGGCCGGCATCACGACCTTCGATTGCGCCGACATCTACACCGGCGTCGAGGCGCTGATCGGGGCATTCCGCCGCCAGTATCCGCTGCTCGCCGCGCAGCTGCGCGTGCACACGAAGTTCGTGCCGGACCTTGACCGGCTCGCCGACGCCGATGGCCGCTACGTCGAGTCGATCATCGACCGCTCGCTCGCGCGACTCGGTGTGGAGCGGCTGGACCTGGTGCAGCTCCACTGGTGGGACTACGCGGTTCCGCGCTACGTCGAGGTCGCGCTGCAGCTCGCCCGCCTGCGGGCGAAGGGCAAGATCGCGCACCTCGGTGTCACCAACTTCGACGTGCCGCGCCTCGCCGAGCTGGTGGCCGCCGGCGTGCCGCTGCTCGCGCACCAGCTGCAGTACTCGCTGCTCGATGCGCGCCCCGCGCAGGCGATGGTCGGGTTCTGCCGCGAGCACGGCATCGGGCTGCTGTGCTACGGCACGGTGCTCGGCGGGTTCGCCTCCGAGCGCTGGCTCGGCGAGCCTGCGCCGACGGGTGAGCTCGCCAACCGCTCGCTGACCAAGTACCGGCTGATCATCGAGGAATTCGGCGGCTGGGCGCTGTTCCAGCAGCTGCTCGAGGTGCTCGCCTCGATCGCCGCCCGCCACGATTGCGACATCGCGAGCGTCGCGACGCTCGCGATGCTGGCGCGGCCGCAGGTCGCCGCCGCGATCGTGGGCGCCACCAGCACCGCGCACCTGCGGTCGCACCTGAGGCTGGGCGCGATTGCGCTGTCCGCCGAGGACCTGGCCGCCATCGAACGCGTCACGGCGCGCGCGGCTGGACCTGCGGGGGAGGTCTACGCGCTCGAGCGCGACCGCACCGGCCGGCATGGCCGGATCATGAAGTACCACCTCAACACCTAAGGCTGCGCGTGCGCGACACGCGCTGGAGCATCACGATGAAGGCAGCGATCGCAGTCCTCCTTGGCGCGCTGGGCATGCTGGGCGCAGCCCCCTCGCCTGCGACACCGGTTGCGGTCACCGCGCTGGTCGGCGGCACCGTCGTCGACCTCGAGGCGGGACGCTCGATCGCGAATGCGACCGTGCTCATCGAGGGCGAGCGGATCGTCGCGGTGGGGCCGTCGGTGCGCGTCGCGGTGCCTGCCGGTGCGCGACTGATCCGCACCGATGGCCGCTGGCTGCTGCCGGGTCTGATGGACATGCACGTGCACCTGGGCCTGGTGCTGCCCGGCGCGCAGGGCGAGGCGCTCGCGCACGAGTCCGAGGCCGCGCTCGCGCTGCGCATGGCCCAGAACGCGCGCGCCTCGCTGCACGCGGGCACCACCACCGTGCGGCTTACCGGCGAGGAACGGCACGCCGAGTTCGCGGTCAAGGCCGCGATCGATCAGGGCGCGCTCGAGGGTCCGCGCATCTGGTCGGCCGGCGAGCCGCTGATCCCCACCGGCGGCCATGGCGCCGAGTTCCTGGCCAACGGCGTCGACGGCCCGGACGAGGTGGTCAAGTTCACGCGCCGGCAGATCATGGCGGGCGCGAGCTGGATCAAGCTGATGATCAGCAAGGGACTGGCCGACACCAAGGGCGACATCGCGGCCGCCGACATGACCGTGGCCGAGATGCGCGCCGCGGTCGAGATCGCCCACAGCCACGGCGTGAAGGTCGACGCGCACACCGGCTCGCCGATCGCGACGATGCAGGCGCTGGAAGCCGGCGTCGACTGCTTCGAGCACGGCTACTACCTCGACGAGGCGGTGTTCCGCGAGATGAAGAAGCGCGGCGGCTGGTACGTGCCGACGATCGTCGTGAGCCAGGCGGGGGCGCTCGAGTTCTTCGCCAAGATCGGCTCGCCACCCTGGTATCTGGAGCGCGCGAAGTCGGTCGGCCAGGTGCACTGGCAGGCGCTGCGGACCGCCATCCGCGTGGGCGTCAACATCGCCATGGGCACCGACCAGTTTCCGTTCGAGCCGAACCAGGGCACCGTAGCCGCGGTGCGCGAGACGGAGCTGTACGTCGAGGCGGGCATGACGCCGCTCGAGGCGCTGCGCGCCGCGACGGTAAGCCCCGCGCGCCTGCTCGGCGCCGAGCGGGATCTCGGCGGGATCACGCCGGGGCGCTATGCGGACCTGGTCGCGCTCGACGCCGACCCGCTCGCCGACATCCACGCGCTGCGCACGCTGAGCTTCGTCATGAAGGGCGGCGTGGT
>JANXQL010000016.1 GCA_025356815.1 Pseudomonadota bacterium | reverse complement strand
CGCCGTCCGGGTCGCCGGCCCCCGAATCGTTCAGCTTCTTGACGGTGCTCCAGCACGGATACTTCGCAACGCCGTTCTCGTTCCCGATCCAACGGATTCCGCCGGGAGCGGGACTTTGGAACACGACCGCGTCGGGCTGATGTTTCTGCAGTATGGGAAACAGGTCGGGGCCGCCCTTGTCCACGGGCAGCACTCCGCCGTCGAACCAGATCTCGGTCAGCTCGCCGTAGTTCGACCAGAGCTCAGTGAGCATGGCCTCGCACGCCTTGTTGTAGTCCCTCTGCAGCCGGTCGCCCCATTTGATGACGCCCGGGTTCTCGGCGCCCCACCAGGCGTTGAAATCAAGCCCCTTGCGGCGGGCGAGGGCGAGGCTTGAGGCCATGTAGCCGACCGGGGCGTCGAGCCAGACGTAGAAGTACTTGCCCGGGTGGCCGGGGATTTCGAAGCCGAAGTATGGCGCGTCGCGCGAGATGTCCCAGTCGCGAAGGCCCGCGTCGAACCACTCGTCGAGCTTGTTGGCGACGCTCTGGTGCAGGGCGCCGGAGCGCGTCCACGCTCGCAGCATGGTCTCGAACGCGTCGAGCCGGAAGAACAGGTGCTCGGACTCGCGTTCCACCGGGGGCGTGCCGCTGACGACTGAGACCGCGTCGATCAGTTCGGAGGGCGAGTAGGTCGCACCGCAGGATTCGCAGCTGTCACCGTACTGGTCCTTGCTGCCGCAGCGCGGGCACGTGCCCTTCACGTAGCGGTCCGGCAGGAACATCTGTGCCTGGGCGTCGTACGCCTGGCGGATCGTCCGCTTGGCGATGTAGCCGGCCTTGTCGAGGGCCAGGAAGATCCTTTCGGTCATCTCCCGGTTCTCGGCGCTATGCGTCGAATGGAACTGGGCGTGGTCGACCATGAAGTCGCGATAGGTCGCGCGGTGCTCGGCCTCCACGGCGGCGATCAGTTCCTCCGGCGTGATGCCCTCGGCCTGCGCCTTGAGCATCATCGGCGTGCCGTGGGTGTCGTCCGCGCAGACGTAGGTGCACTCGTGGCCGGCCATGCGCAGCGAGCGGGCCCAGATGTCGGTCTGCACAGCCTCAAGGATGTGCCCGAAGTGCAGCGGACCATTGGCGTAGGGCAGGGCGCTGGTGACGAGAATACGGCGCATGAAGGGTCTACGGTTGGGGGCAGGACGGCCCGCTATTATGCCAGCGCGGCGGTCGTCCCGCTCAGGGGCGCCGCGGGGTCGTCAACGGGCGTCCTTGTACTGCTCGAAGCGCTGCTTGTTGATGGCCTTGCGGTAGGCTTCCCGGCCGCTGATGGCGCGGGCCTCGAGCAGCTGCGTGATCGCCATGTCCATCGTCCGCATGCCATGCGCGGCACCGCTTTGCATGGTGTTCTCGAGCTGGTCGATCTTGCCCTGGCGGATCAGGTTGGCAACCGCCGGCGTGTTGACCATGATCTCCAGCGCCGCCACCCGGCCGGGCTGCCCGACGCGCGGGATCAGCTGCTGCGAGATGACGCCACGCAGGCTGGTGGAGAGCATCGTGCGCACGTGTGGCTGCTTGTCCGAGGGGAACGCGTTGACGATGCGATCGACCGTCGCGGACGCGCCGTTGGTGTGCAGGGTGCCCATTACGAGGATGCCCATCTCTGCCGCGGAGACCGCGACGCTGATGGTCTCCAGGTCGCGCATTTCGCCGACCAGCACGACGTCCGGATCCTCGCGCAGCGCCGAGTGGACGGCAGCCGAGAACGATGGCGCATGCACGCCGACCTCGCGCTGGCTGATCAGGCAGCTCTTGCGCTGGTGCACGAACTCGATCGGGTCCTCGACGGTGAGGATATGCCCCTGCACGCGCGTGTTGATATCGTCGATCATCGCCGCGAGGGTCGTCGACTTGCCGGAGCCGGTCTTGCCGGTGACGAGAATCAGGCCGCTGTTGACGCGGCACATGTTGCGCACCGCGTCCGGCATGCTCAGTTGGTCGAGCGTCAGTGCCGCGGAGGGGATCACGCGGCAGATCGCGCCCATGCCGTGCAGGTGGCGCATCACGTTGACTCGAAAGCGCGCCAGGCCGGGCACCGAATAGGCGAAGTCGGCGCCGTCCTTCTCCTCGAAGCGCGAGATTGCCTTCTGCGGCATGATCTCCAGCAGCGCTTCGCGCACGAAATCGGCCTTCAGCGGCTCCGGGCGCAGCGCCTGCAGGTCGCCGTAGACGCGCAGCCTGGCCGGGTCGCCGGCCAGGAAATGCAGGTCCGATCCCTTGCGGTTGAGGACATCGGCGAGGTACTCGTCAATGGCTGCCATGTAGCATCCTCACTCGGCGAGTTCGTTTTTCGGCAGCATGCTCGTATCGGTCACGAAGCGCTGGAACTGCTTGCGGTCCGCGGCGTAGATGTAAGCGTCGTCGGGGTCGAGTTCCTTGGCCTGGATCCCGAGCATCAGTGCCTGGTCGAGCGTCTGCATACCAGAGTCCTTGCCGGTCTGCAGCTGCGCGGTGATCTGGTGCGACTGATCGGTCTGGATCAGCTTGCCGATCGCGCGGTTCATCACCATGATCTCGCAGACGGCGCGGCGGGAGCGACTGTCCGCGCGCTTGACCAGCACCTGCGTGATCACGGCGAGCAGGCTCTGCGACAGGAAGCTCTTGGTCTGCTCGCGCTCCTCGATGGGGAGCGCGTCGATGATCCGGTCGATGGTCTTGGTGGCGCTGGTCGTGTGCAGGGTGCCGAGCACGAGGTGGCCGGTTTCCGCGGCGGTCATCGCCATGCGGATCGTCTCGGCATCGCGCATTTCGCCGACGAGGATCACGTCCGGGTCTTCGCGCATCGCGGCCCGAACGCCCTCGGCGAACGAGGGCACGTGCGTGCCGTACTCGCGCTGGATGATCTGCGCCTCCTGGCTGCGGTGCACGAACTCGATCGGGTCCTCGAGGCTGATGATGTTCAGTCGGCGCTTGCGGTTGATCTCGTCGATCATCGCGGCAAGCGTGGTCGACTTGCCTGTGCCGGTGGAGCCGGTCACCAGGATCATTCCCTGGTGGTAGTCGAGCAGCTTCTTGACGATCGGCGGCAGGTTCAGGCTGTCCAGCGTCGGCACGCTTGAGGGAATCGCGCGAAAGACGGCGCCGACGCCCGTTTCCTTGCGGAAGATGTTCACACGAAACCGGCCGCCATCCTCGGCGACGTACGAGAAGTCCAGGTCGTGGCCGGTCTTGAACGACTCGCTCTGCTTCTTCGTCATGATCTCGCTGACGTAGCCTTCCAGCTCCGCGTCGCCAAGGTTGCGGAAACGGATCGGCATCAGGTCGCCGTTCATGCGCAGCATCGGCGGAACGCCGACCGCGAGGTGGATGTCCGAGCACCCCTGTGCGGTGCCCAGCTTCAGGAACGCGTCTATGCGCGGCATCGGGGTCTCTCCCTAGATGAAGCGCTCGAGAGCCGAGCGCAGTTCGTCCATGCTCTGGAAGCGCTTCATCTTGTCGACGGCCATCGCCTTCATGACGAGCTCCGACAGCTGCTGTGGCAGGCGCGGGTTCAACTCGATCGGGATCCTGGCCTTGCCCTGCACGTGCTGGTACATCACGGCCATGTGGTCGCCGCGCGAGTACGGCGGCACACCGGTCAGCATTTCGTAGAGGATCACGCCGGTGCTGTAGATGTCGGCTCGCGGGTCCACCGGCTTGCCGAGGATCTGCTCCGGGGCCATGTACTTCGGCGAGCCGATCACGTAGCCGGTCTTGGTCAGCTGCGCGTCGCCTTCCTTTTGCGCGGCGGCCACGCCGAAATCGACGATCTTCAGGAGGCCCTGATCGTTGATCAGCACGTTGGCGGGCTTCAGGTCGCGGTGCACGATGCCGACCTGATGCGCCACGGTCATGCCAGTGGCAATGTCGATGCCGTACTTGACGGCCTTGGCGATCGGCATCGGCTGTTCATTGACGATTTCCTGCCCGAGCGTGTGGCTGGGGAAGTACTCCATCGAGATCGCGTAGTTGCCGCGGATGAAGAGGAAGTCGTAGATGCGAATGACGTTGCGGTGGGTGATCTTGCGCGAGTAACGCAGCTCGTGCACGAAGCGCTTCATCATTTCCTCGTCCCCGGAGACCGCGGGATTGAGGAATTTAAGGATCAGTCGCTCGTCGACGACCGTGTCCTCCATCAGCAGTACCGTGCCGAATGCGCCCTTGCCGATCTTCTCGATGTACTTGTAGCGGCCATCGAGGACGTCCCCGGGCGTCAGCGTCGAGATGTCCAGGCGCTGCGCGGACGCTTCGTTCTGCTCCACCAGCTGCCGCACGTCGGCGTTTTCGATCAGCATCGTGCGGGCAGGCGCCGCGATGATCGCTTCGGTCTTGCGGTTGGCGAACGCCTGAGTCGTGGAGAAGCGGGCATCGAGGTCCTGCAGCGCGCGGCTGGCGGCCATCGAGATGGTCTGGTCGGTGGACAGCTCGCCGACGCTGCGGATGCGGTTTCGGACGGCTTCGGCGGTGCGATCGTCGCTGAGCTTGGCCAGGGCGTGAATGGCCTCGACGCGGATTTCCGTTTCCGGTCGCGCCAGTTGCGGCAGCAGGGCATCCACCGTCTGCGCGTCGCCGAGCTTGGCCAGCGCCCGGATGGTGGCCGGGATCGTGTGTACCTGGCCGTTGAGCATCTCGACCAGGCGCGGAACGGCCCGCACACTGCCGATTTCGGCGAGCGCGTCGACGGCGCGCTCGCAGACCCACCAGTCGGAGTCGCGGGTTGCCTGCAGCAGGTGGTCGATGGCCCGCTCGTCCTTGGTGAGGTTGAGGATCTCGATCGCCGTGCGGCGGATGTCGTCGTCCTTGTCCTTGACCAGTTCGAGAACCGCATCCACGACCCGTGGCCCGCCGATCTTGCCGAGGGCGTCGGCGGCACGGCTGCGCACCCACCAGTCGCTGTCCTTGATCCGCTCCAGCAGGTACTTGATCGAGGTGGGATCGCCGACCTCGTTCAGGACCTCAACGGCGGCACGACGGGCGAACTCGGACTCGTCCTGCAGCGCCGGCACAAGGTAGCGGACCGTCTCCGGGTTCTTCGCGCGGATCAGGACCTCAACCGCACGATTCGAGACCTCGATGTCGGGATCGCCGAGCAGCGGCGCCACCGCGGCTACGTTCAGAACCGCCGGCATCTTCAGCAGCGCGCCGAGGGTGGCCTGCCTGACGACCCTGTTCGGGTCCTTCAGCTGCCCGAGCAGGGCGTCCTGCACCTCGGGCGTATTGAAGCGGCAAAGGATCTGGATCAGGTTCACCCTGACGGCGATGTCCTTGCCGTCGAGCCGCGAGAGGAGCTCCGGGATCGCCTGCTCGTCGGCGACGTCGCCGATGATCTTGAACAGCGCCGCCTTGTCACCGGTGTCCTGGGCATAGGCGGCCGCCAGCAACTCGCGCAGCGGGATGCGGGTCTTGTGCGCCGCGATGACTTCCATCAGCGGCGGCCCGGCGAAGTCGGGGTCCTTCAGCGCTTCCAGCAGCAGGTTGGGAGGGAATCCTCGCGCGCTGGAAAGCGCCCACGAGACGGCGGCCACCGTGCGCGGATTGTTCTCGGCGAGGCCATGGAGCAGCGTCGGCAGCGTCTTTGCGTCCGCCAGCGCGCCGAGCACCTCGACAAACGCCATCGTCTCGCGCTTGTCGGCCGTCGGCAGCGCCTCGATCACGATCGGGATGGCGTCCCGTCCCAGTCCGATCAGGCGCTCGACGGCCTTGCGGAACTGCGGGCTGGCAGGGTCCTGGCTCGACTTCAGGTCGGCAAGGATCCTTTCGCTTCTTAGGGACGTGAGAAACTTCACGCCGGAATTATGCCATACGCCCAAGCGCGAGCCGCCCTTCCGGGTCGCGCTCCGCTAGAATGGCCGCCCCTCGAGCCACACGTTTCCCGGCATGAACCCCCAAGAACTCAGAGCCCTCGCCGCCGGCGTCGCCGACCCGTCCCTCGGTCGGCCGCTCGGCGACGCCGTGACCGCCGTCCGGACCGACGGTGCGGTCGCCGTGGTCGAGGTGACCCTTGGCTACCCCGTCGGCGGCTATGGTGCGGAACTGGAGGCCGCGCTCGCGCCGGCCTTCGCCGCCGTCGGCTGGACCGGCAGCGTGCGCGTCGAGGCGACCGCCCGGATCACCGCGCACGCGGTGCAGGGCAGCCTGAAGCCGCTGGCGAACATCCGCAACATCCTCGCGATCGCGTCCGGCAAGGGCGGCGTGGGCAAGTCGACCACTGCCGCCAACCTCGCGCTGGCACTGTGCGCCCAGGGCGCCCGGGTGGGGCTGCTGGACGCGGACGTCTACGGGCCGAGCCAGCCGTTGATGATGGGCCTCGCTGGGGAGCGCCCAAATTCGCCCGACGGCAAGCATATCGAGCCGCTGCGGGCCTACGGCGTGGAGGTCATGTCGATCGGCTTCCTGATCGATCCCGACCAGCCGATGGTGTGGCGTGGTCCGATGGTGACCCAGGCGCTGATGCAGCTGCTCGGCGACACCAGCTGGGGCGATCTCGACTACCTGGTGGTCGACCTGCCGCCGGGGACCGGCGACACCCAGCTGACGCTGGCGCAGCGGGTGCCGGTCAGCGGCGCGATCATCGTCACGACCCCGCAGGACATCGCGCTGGCTGACGCGACGAAGGGCCTGCAGATGTTCCGCAAGGTCGCGGTGCCCGTCCTCGGCATCGTCGAGAACATGGCGCTGCACATCTGTACGGCCTGCGGTCACGAGGAGCACATCTTCGGCACCGGTGGCGGCGAGAAGATGTCGCGCGACTACGGCGTGCCGGTGCTCGGCAGTCTGCCACTGGACATCCGCATCCGCGAGCAGGCCGACAGCGGTCGGCCGACGGTCGTCGCCGAACCCGACGGCCGGCTGGCGGCGGCCTACGGCCGGATCGCCCGACGCGCCGCGGCACACCTCGCGGCCGGCGCCGGCGCCGCGTTCCCGACGTTGAGCGTCAGCGACGATTGAGCCGCCGCAGGCGGTTCGTGAGCACCGACCAGACAGCACTTCGAGCAGGGCCCGCATGAGCATCAAGTCAGACCACTGGATCCGTCGCCAGGCTGCCGCCGGCATGATCGAGCCATTCGAGCCCGGCCAGGTGCGCGAGATCGATGGCCGCAAGATCGTATCGTACGGGACCTCGAGCTACGGCTACGACGTGCGCTGCGCGGGCGAGTTCAAGATCTTCACGAACATCAACTCGACGATCGTCGACCCGAAGGCGTTTGATCCGGCGAGCTTCGTCGACGTCAATGCGGACGTGTGCATCATTCCGCCGAACTCGTTCGCCTTGGCGCGAACCGTGGAGTATTTCCGGATCCCGCGCAGCACGCTCGTCGTGTGCCTGGGCAAGTGCGTCACGGGCGACACCCGCGTGGTCGACGCCGACACGGGCGCCTACCTGCCGATCACCGAGATGCGCTTCGGGCGCGCGACGCTCGCGCTGGAGGACTGGCAGCTCAAGCCCGCGAGCGTCACTGCCTTCATGGTGCAGGGCCGCAAGCCGGTGTTCGAGCTGCAGACCCGTTCCGGGCTTCGCATCCGGGCGACGGCCAATCATCCGTTCCGACAGCTCGACGGCTGGAAGCCACTCGGGGAACTGCAGGTCGGCGACCGGATCGCGGCCGCACGCGAGGTGCCGGTCTTCGGCCACACCCCGCTGCCTGACTGGGAGGCATCGCTGCTGGGCATGATGATCGCCGCGGGGCAGTGCGCCACGCCCGGGGGCAGCCCCGTGCTCGCCGCGGAAGACCCGCGGCAGGCGGCGCTGCTTGCAGCGTGCGTGGCCACGACGGGGCCTGACGAGGTCACGCGCGAGGCCGTGACGGGGCGCTGCCCCGGCAACGATCAAAGCCAGGGCGAAATGCCGCCAGCCAGTCGCGCGGCGGCCTGGCTTGCGAAATACGACTTGAATGGCGACGCCTCAGCCGCCTGTGTGCCACAGGCAGTCTTCATGGCCCCGCGCGAGTCGGTGCGACTCTTCCTGCAGTCGCTCTTCGCAGGGGATGGCGGGCACTATCGTCAGGGCGAGGACGCGTGCCTCGAGTACTGCTCGAAGTCGCGACGCCTCGCCGAGGACGTCCAGCACCTACTGCTGCGTTTCGGCGTACTGGCCGTGCTCAGGGACACCGCCTCGGCAGTCGGCGCGCCGGCCTGCTCGGTGCAGATCACCGACCAGGCGCAGATCTTGCGCTTCGCAGGACGCGTCGGATTCGTGTCGGGCTCGATCAAGCAGCGTCGGCTCGAGGCGCAGACCGCGTCGCTGCTCGCGCGCGATGTCGCTGCGCTTGCGCGTGAAGCGTGCCAGTCGGTGCAGCGCGCCGCCGCTGGCGCGACTGCGCGCCCATCAGTGTCCCTGCATGAAGCGCCGGCAGTGTCGGGAGCAACCGGTGAGGGGGCAACGCCTGCGCTTGCCGACGGGCCGCTGTGGGATGTCGTCGAATCGATCCAGCCCGCTGGCGAAGACGAGGTGTATGACATCTCCATTTCACGCCTGCACAATTTCCTCGCCAACGGACTCATCGTTCACAATTCAACCTACGCCCGGTGCTTTCGCGGCGACACTCAGGTCGCGCTCGCCAACGGCTCGAGTGCGACGCTCGAGGATATGGCGCGGCGCGCCGACAGCGGCGAGGTATTCTTTGGCTACAGTATCGGCGCGCAGGGCCGCATGATCGTGTCCAGGCTCGAGGCGCCGCGCTACATCGGCCGCGACTCGCTGCTCGAGATCGAGCTGGACGATGGCGCCGTCGTTCACGCGACTCCGGATCATCTGTTCCTGACCCGCGACGGCCGCATGGTGGCGGCGCAGGCGCTGCGGGCGGGAGATTCGCTGATGCCCCTGTACCGGCAGTCGCGGGGTGGTCACGAGACGGCATACCAGCCGCTGACGGGCCAGTTGCTGCCGACCCATCAGCTCGGCGACGAGTGGAACCTGCGTCACGGAACCTATGCCGAGAGACCGGGCGCTCATCGCCACCACCTCGACCAGGATCGCCGCAACAACTATCCGACCAACATCGTCCGGCTGGATGCGCCGGAGCAGCTTCGCCGGCACGACAGCGAGGCGCCTGGCGAGGAATTCGACGCAGCGCGCCGCGCGGCGGTCATGGGCGCTGCGTGGGCGAAGGGTGACCGGTCGCGCGGCGCGCAGCAGGCGCAGGCAGCCCGCCGGCGCACTGGCAGTCCCGGCACCGGCACGTTCGCCGTCCGCCACGCGGTGCGCAACCACAAGGTGGCGTCGATCCGGCCGGTGACGGGCGTCCATGACGTGTTCTGCCTGACGGTGCCGGAGGCCGGCAACTTCGCCCTGCAGGCCGGCGTCTTCGTCCGCAACTGCGGCATCATCGTCAACGTCACGCCCCTGGAGCCGGAGTGGGAGGGGCATGTCACCCTCGAGTTCTCCAACACCACGACGCTGCCTGCGAAGATCTACGCGCACGAAGGTGTCGCGCAGATGCTGTTCTTCGAGTCGGACGAGGTGTGCAGCACGTCCTACGCCGATCGTGCCGGCAAGTATCAGGGTCAGCGCGGCGTGACGCTGCCGAAGACTTGATCGATCAGTGGCTGCCGGCGTCCGCCGGCAGCCACTTCAGAGTCCGCAGCGCGAACGTCATGCGGGTGTTGCCGTCCTCACGTTGCTCGATTCGCACCGGCAACCAGTCCAGCGACGGCGCGTACCAGTACTGCCAGATGCGGCCCTTGCCGTTGGAGCCCTTGCGGTCGCTGCGAAAGATCACGGTGTCCATCTCGCCCAGCGCGGTCGGGATGCGCGCGGTGCCCACGCGGGTGTAGACGTAATGCTTGAGCTCGCGGCCGTCGATCATCGCGTATTCGTGCGGTTCGCGCCCGGCACCGAGGTCAACCATCAGCGCTGCCCGGATCGAGGTCACATCCTGGGTCCCGGCGTCGACGCTCATGTCGAGCGGCTTGCCGTCGGCGATGCCGGTGACGCGATGCGACGACTGCTCGTAGCTGAAGTCGGTGGCCTTGTCGCCGTCGGCACTGCCGTCGTTGAGCTGGTAGCGGTGCGGTTCGACGCCCGTCGGCGTCACCCGAAACCAACTTCGTTCGATCGACTTCGGGCTGATCACGAAGCTCGCCAGGAAGCTCGGAAACGCGCGTGTCTCGTAGACCCAGCTGTCCGGTGGCGTGTCCGGCGTGAGCGTGAGCTGCAGGTCGCCAGCGCTGAGTCCCTTGAACGTCGTGTGGAAGGTCGCCTGATGGGCGCGCAACCCCTCGGCGTGCGCGGCGACAGGCAATGCGACCAGCCAAAGCATTGCCGCGAGCTTGCCCAGTGAAGGCATCGATTCAGTCCTGCGCATCCGCGTACTCCAGTGGCAACGGTTCCGCCAGCACGCGGCCGTCGAGCGTGACGACCCCGCCTGCCGAACGCAGGCGACCGGTCGCATACCAATGTATGACCTCGGGATAGAGCCGATGTTCCGCCCGGTGAACCCGTTGTGCGAGCGAGTCCTCGTCGTCCCCCGCGCGTACCGGCACCGTCGCCTGCGCCACGCGCGGGCCGCCATCGAGCTCCTCGGTGACAAAGTGCACGGTGCAGCCGTGCCGCGTCGCACCATCCGCCAGTGCCCGACGGTGCGTGTGCAGGCCAGTGTAGGCCGGCAGCAGCGACGGATGGATGTTGAGCATCCGGTCGGCGTAGTGCGCGACGAACTCGGCGGTGAAGATCCGCATGTAGCCGGCGAGGATCACGAGCGCCGGGTCGTGTGCATCAATCGCCGCGATCAGCGCACGGTCGTGGGCCGCCCGGTCCGGGTAATCGCCAGGCGCAACGGCGATCGCGGCGATGCCCAGCGCGCGGGCGCGCTCGAGGCCGAACGCGGCGGGGCGGTCGGAGAGCGCCGCGCGCACCTCGATCGGCAGCTGCCCGCTCGCCGCAGCCGCCGCGATCGCCGCGAAATTCGTGCCGCTGCCGGAAAGCAGGACGACGACCGGCAGGCGGCCGGTGCGCTCAGGTGTCGAGGACGACACCGTTCATGCCCGGGCGCACCTCGCCGATGATGCTGACCGTCTGGCCCTGCGCGCGCAGCAGCGTGGTCGCCGCGTCGACCGAGTCCGGCGGCACGCACACGGTCATGCCGATGCCGCAGTTGAACGTGCGGTGCATCTCGGTCTCGTTGATGTTGGCGGTCGACTTGAGCCACTCGAACACGGCAGGCCGCTGCCAGCTCGTGCGATCCAGTCGCACCTCGAGGCCGTCGGGGACGACGCGCGGGATGTTGTCGAGCAGGCCACCGCCGGTAATGTGCGCGAGCCCATGTACCGGCACTGCCGCGAGCAGCGCCAGCAGCGGCTTCACGTAGATGCGGGTGGGCGCCAGCAGCTGGTCGTACAACGACCCTCCGTCGACCTGGGTCGACAGGCCGGCGTGGCTGATCGCGAGCAGCTTGCGGATCAGCGAGTAGCCGTTCGAGTGCGGGCCGGAGGAGGCGAGGCCGAGCACGATGTCGCCGGCTCGCGTGGCGCTGCCATCGAGCAGACGATCCTCGTCGACGATGCCGACGCAGAATCCGGCGAGGTCGTAGTCCTCGCCGTGGTACATCCCCGGCATCTCGGCGGTCTCGCCGCCCACCAGCGCGCAGCCCGCCTGCACGCAACCCTCGGCGATGCCAGCCACGACCCGCTCGCCGATGGCGACATCGAGCTTGCCGGTGGCGTAATAGTCCAGGAAGAACAGCGGCTCGGCACCCTGCACGACGACGTCGTTGACGCACATCGCGACCAGGTCGATGCCGATCGTGTCGTGGCGTCCGGTGTCGATCGCCAGTCGCAGCTTCGTGCCGACTCCATCCGTCCCCGAGACGAGCACGGGTTTGCGGTAGCGGTCCAGCGGCACCCGCACCAGTGCGCCGAAGCCACCCAGGCCGCCCATCACCTCGCGGCGCATCGTGCGCTTGACGTGAGGCTTGATGCGTTCAACCAGCTCGTCGCCTGCGTCGATGTCGACGCCTGCGTCACGATAGGTCACGGAGGGGCGCTGGTCGGTCATGGGGGGTCGCCGGGGCATGGGTGGAGGCTGTGGTATTTTACATGCCGATCCGGGTCGCCGCCGGCCGAGCGGTGACCTTAGCGTTTCGCCGGGATATTCATGCGCGCTGTCAACCGTATCGCCACCGCATTGCTCCTCGCCCTGGCGGCCCTGGGATCGCCGGCCGGCAGCCGCGCGGCGGGCGTCGACGCCCTATACGAAGGTTCGGTCGCCGGCGCGCTGACCGAGGCCGGCCGCGGCGCGGCCGCCGAGGAGGCCCTGCGCCAGGTCGTGGTGCGGGTCACCGGACGCCGTGGCGCGGCGACCGATCCCGCGCTTGCCGCCCTGTATGCCGACGCCCCGCGACTCGCGCAGACATTCCGGTCGGGGACCGCGGGGCAGGTCATCGCCAGTTTTGATCCGTCGACGCTCGATACCCGCTTGGCCAAGGCGGGCCAGCGGCTGTGGTCGCGCGAGCGGCCCGCCACCCTGCTCGTGCTCGTGGCTCCCGGTGCCGCCGCGGGAGCCCGCTTTGCCGCCCCGGGCACCGCCGGCGCGCGCCGCGAGGCGCAGGCCGCCGCCCAGCTGCGCGGCCTGCCACTGAGCTTCCCCTCGGGCCTTGCCCCGGCGGTCGAGGACGCCAGTTACCAGGATGCGCTCGCCGGACGGCTCGAGCCGCTGTCGGCCCTCGCCCGCCAGTACGGCGCGGACGGCGTGCTGCTCGGGCGTGTCGCGCCGGGCGGCATCGCCTGGTCGTATCTGGGCGCCGCAGGCGAGGTGCTCGTCACCGGTACGCCCTCCGACGCGGTCCAGGCGCTGGCGGACCGGTACGGCGCGCTCTTGGCGTCGGTCCCCGCCGACGCCGGCCGGCTGGTCGCGGTGGTGCAGGGCATCCACGATCTGGGCGCCTACGCGGCCGCCTTCGCAGCGGTGAGCACCATCCCGAGTATCCGCGGCGTCACGCTCGAGGAGGCGACCGGCGCGCGGCTGCGCTTCAGGCTCGTGTTCGACGGCGACTCCGACGCGCTGCGTCGCGCCGTGCGGGAGGCCGGTCGGCTGCAGATCGACGACAGTGCGCCGTCCGGCGGCGAGCTGCAGCTGGTGCTGCGGCCATGAGGCTGGCCTGGCTGCCCAACGCGATCTGCATCGGCCGGATCGTGCTGGTGCTGCCGAGCGTCATCGCGCTGCTCGTCGGTCGCTATGAACTGACGCTGCTGCTGTTCGGCGTCGCGGCCGTGTCGGATGCGCTCGACGGCTGGCTCGCCAAGACCTTCGGCTGGACCAGCAGGCTCGGCAAGATCCTCGATCCGATCGCCGACAAGCTGCTGCTCGTGTGCGTGTTCCTGACGCTCGCCTGGCTCGGTCGCGTGCCGTTGTGGCTCGCCGTCGCGGTCGTGGTGCGCGACCTGCTGATCGTCGGCGGTGCCGCGGCCTATCACTTCCTGATCGGCTACATCGAGGGCCACCCGACGCCCATCAGCAAGCTCAACACCCTGTTGCAGCTCTCGTTCGTGCTTGCCGTGATTGCGGACGCCGCGTGGCCGACCGTGCCGTACGCGCTGCTGGTCGGGCTCGGTGCGGCAACGTTCGTGACCACGGTCGTGAGCGGCCTGGACTACGTGCTGACCTATGCCCGCGAGGCGATGCGCGCGAGCCGGCGCGCGCCA
This sequence comes from Pseudomonadota bacterium, assembly GCA_025356815.1. Classification (GTDB taxonomy): domain Bacteria; phylum Pseudomonadota; class Gammaproteobacteria; order Steroidobacterales; family Steroidobacteraceae; genus CAIKZZ01. The sequence continues at coordinate 25,321 of JANXQL010000016.1, read as the reverse complement.
TCGGCGACGTGATGGAACAACTGCCGCTGGGCGTGCGGCTTCGTCCTGCCTCGACCATGGCCGTCTTCCAGGTGGGCGGCAACGGCGCGCTCGTCGCGGCGCTGGAGGCGCGTGCGACGGGCCGCGATTTGCCGCCACTGCTGCTGTGGTCGCTCCCGGGTTTGGGCCGGTCACACCTGCTGCAGGGGTGCTGCGCCCGTGCCGCGACGGAGGGCCGCCGTGCCGGCTACCTGCCGCTCGCCGAGTCCTGGCCGGATGCCGCGATGCTCGCCGGGCTCGAGCAACTGGACTTGCTGTGCCTGGACGATGTCGATCGCGTCCTCGGCCGCGACGCGTGGGAAGCCGCGCTGTTTCGGCTCTACAACGACATCGCCGAGCGCGGTGGCAACCTGGTCATGAGCGCGAATGCCGCTCCGGCCGGACTCGGCGTGCGGCTGGCGGATCTGGCCTCGCGCCTGACTGCCTGCGTCGTGTTCCAGGTGCGGGCGCTCGACGAGGCGGATCAGGGGCGCGCGCTCCAGGCGCGGGCGCGCAGCCTGGGAGTCGAACTGCCCGACGACACGCTGCAGTACCTGCAGCGGCGCCTGCCGCGCGCGCTTGCGGTCCTGTGCGACGCGCTGGACCAGCTCGATGCCGCGTCGCTGTCGCACCAGCGACGGTTGACGGTGCCGTTCGTCAGGACGGTGCTCGGCCTGGCGGGCGACTGATGCGCAGGAACGCCGTCAGCGCGACGAACAGCGCGAACGCGGCGAGCACGAGCATTCCTGCCCAGGCACGCGCGCCGCGGTTGGCCAGCATCTCCATCACCCCGTAGCCGAGATAGGGGGCCGTCAGCAGCGTCGCCCAGGCGTGGCGGCGTCGATCGCCACGCCACAGCGACGGGGCGATCGCAAGCCATGGGATGACGGCCAGCGCGATCAGCAGCGCGGCGGTCGGTGGCGAATAACGCAGCGCGTGCCACAACCCGAAGTCTGCGAGCAGCAGCAGTTCCAGCAGTGCGACCGCATTGCGCGCGGCGAGTCGCGCCGGGTCGCTCACGTGTTGCTGCCGCCTGCGAGTCGGACGGCCGTCTGCGCGACGCGCCGTCCGAGCAGCTGGGCGAGGATGCGTTCATCCTCGGCGATGCCCGGACTGTCGCCGGCGGTGACGGTGCCTGCGCCGTAGGGCGAGCCGCCGCGACGGGTCCGCGCGAGGGCGGGTTCGGTGAACGGCAGGCCCAGCAGAAGCATGCCGTGATGCAACAGCGGCAGCATCATCGACAGCAGCGTCGACTCGTGGCCGCCATGCTGGGTGCTGGTCGAGGTGAACACCCCGGCCGGCTTTCCAACCAGATCGCCGCCCGCCCACAGCGCGCTGGTGCCATCGACGAAATATTTCATCGGCGCCGCCATGTTGCCAAAACGCGTCGGACTGCCGAGCACCAGCCCATCGCACTGGCGCAGCTCGTCAAGCGTCGCGTACGGTGCGCCGCTGGCGGGCACGGGCGCCGCCGGTGCTTCGATTGCCGTGGTGACCGCGGGCACCGTGCGCAGCATCGCGGTCGCACCCGCCACGCTCTCGACACCCCGACAGACGTGGCGAGCGAGTTCGGCGGTGCTGCCGTTGCGCGAGTAATACAGGACAAGGACGGTGTGCATGGGGGGCTCTCGGCGCGGGCGGCGGGGGGCTTGCTTGACGCGCGATTCGGCGTCTTGCTAGCGTCTGCTGACATGGGGACGGCCAATAATCGCATGTTTTCCCGGCGCGGTTGCTGTGTGCTGCTCGCGGCGGCGTGGCTGGCCGCGGCCTGCGCAGGCGCACCGGTGCAGACGATGAGCGACACCCGCCAGACAATCCGAGCAGCGGAGTCGGCCGGCGCCTCGGAGGCGGCACCGGAGTTGCTGGCCGCCGCGCGGGACGAGCTGCGCCGTGCCGAGGCGATGATCCGCAGCGGCGAGTACCGCGCCGCGCGACGCGAGGCCGAGGCGGCGCGGCAGAGCGCCGCGGACGCGCTCAGCGCCACCCAGCATCGGCTGCGCTGATCCTTCTCAACCGCGCCAGCGATCCGCGAGGCGCATCAGCACCAGGTCCGGATACTCGCGGCGCCCGATGCTGCCGTTGTAGCGTGCCAGCGCCTTGCGATAGTCGTTGTGCTCGGCGTTCATGTAGAAGCCGAGGATCGCGCAGCCAACGCGTATGTTGAAGTCGACGCTACCAAACAGGCGATTGTCGATGCCCAGGCGCTTGGGCCAGAACGGCATCACCTGCATCAGGCCGACCGCCCCGGCCCTGGACACCGCATAGCGGTTGAAGCGGCTCTCGATATCGATGACCGCGAGCACCAGCTCCGGTGTCATGCGCAGCTCGATGCCGCGTTCGTCGCGGTAGCGGTTGATGACGGCGTTCGACTCGCAGTAGACAGCACGCAGGATGTCGATGCGCTCGGCCGGCTCGTGCACGATGCGGCGCATCTGCGGCTCGTGCAGCTTGAAGAAGACCTCCCCGCCGAAGCGGTCGCTGTGGCCGTCGCAGCGGGTCGATGCGAGCGCGTGCTCGAGCACCGCCCGCAGTTCCGGGTCCTGCTGCTGGTCCGCGCGCGCCGGCAGCGAAAGCGCCAATAGCGCTGCAAGTCCGATTGCCGCCGCGCGCATCGGGGCTGCCCGTCGTCAGGCAGTCCTGCGCCCGCGCAGGAATGCGATCGCATCGCCGGCCTCGAAATCCTCGCTCTGGGTCGCGCGACGATGGCGGTACTCGAGCCGACCGGCGTCCAGGCCGCGCTCGCCGACCACGATCCGGTGCGGGATGCCATACAGCTCGGCGTCGGCGAACTTCACGCCCGGTCGGGCGTCACGGTCGTCCAGCAGCACATCGAAACCGGCGGTCGTGAGGTCGGTGTACAGCTGCTCGCTCGCTTCGCGCACGCGCTGCGACTTCTGGTAGTTCATCGGCACGATCACGACGTCGAACGGTGCGATCGGCTCCGGCCAGACGATGCCGCGCTCGTCGTTGTTCTGCTCGATTGCGGCCGCGACGACGCGCGTCACGCCGATCCCGTAGCAGCCCATCAGCATCGGGATCTTCGCGCCCTGGGCGTCGAGCACGGCTGCGTCCAGCGATTCGCTGTACTTGCGGCCAAGCTTGAACACGTGGCCCACCTCGATGCCACGCGCGATCGAAAGGCGGCCCTTGCCCGACGGGCTCGGGTCCCCCTCGACGACGTTGCGCAGGTCCGCGGCCGCCGCTGGCGGCAGGTCGCGGCCCCAGTTGACGCCCGTCAGGTGGGCGTCGCGCACGTTGGCGCCGCAGACGAAGTCAGTCAGCGCGAGTGCGGAATGATCCGCGATGATCGGGCACCCCAGGCCAACCGGGCCGAGGAAGCCTGTTTCGACGCCGAGCAGCTGGACGATCCGTTCCGGCGCGGCCATGCGCAGCGGCTGCGCCACCGCCGGCAGGTGCTGGGCCTTGACGGCGTTCAGTTCGTGGTCGCCACGGATCACCAACGCGACCAGACCGCCGTCGGCGCCATCGACGATCAGCGTCTTGATGGTCTTCTGGGCGGGCACCTTGAGCATCGCGGCGAGCTCTGCGATGGTCTTCACGTGTGGCGTCGGGACCTGCGCCATGGCCTCGGCGGGCGCCGGGCGAGGGCCGGCCGGCGGCAGCGCCTCGGCCTTCTCGATGTTGGCCGCGTAGTCGTCGCCATCGGAGAACGCGATCGCGTCCTCGCCCGAGGGGGCCAGCACGTGGAATTCCTGCGAGCCGGTACCGCCGATCGCGCCGGGATCGGCCAGCACAGCGCGGAACTTCAGCTGCAGGCGCGTGAAGATCCGCGTGTACGCCTCGTACATCAGCCGATAGCCCTCATCGAGCGAGGCCTCGTCGATGTGGAAGCTGTAGGCGTCCTTCATCAGGAATTCGCGCGCGCGCATCACCCCGAAGCGCGGCCGGATCTCGTCACGGAACTTCAGCTGGATCTGGTAGAAGTTCACCGGCAGCTGGCGGTAGCTCTTGAGCTCGCGTCGGGCGATGTCGGTGATGACCTCCTCGTGGGTCGGGCCATAGACGAAGCTGCGATCATGGCGATCCTTCAGGCGCAGCAGCTCGGGCCCGAACTGCTCCCAGCGGCCGGACTCCTGCCACAGCTCCGCCGGCTGGATCGTCGGCATCAGCAGTTCCAGCGCGCCGGCCCGGTTCATCTCCTCGCGGACGATGGTCTCCACCTTGCGCAGCACCCGCAGGCCCATCGGCAGCCACGTGTACAGGCCGGCCGACAGGCGCCGGATCAGGCCCGCACGCAGCATCAGCTGGTGGCTGACGATTTCGGCGTCGGCCGGGAGTTCCTTCAGGTTCACGATCGGGTAGGCGGACAGGCGCATGCGGGACGGGGCCTCGGTCTAAAGGGGGGCTCGGGAGCGCAGCCAAGGCCGAATCTTATCAGGCACGCGGCCCCCGGCCGCCCCGAGGTTGTTGCTGACACCGCCCGGCCCTATGATCCGCCGCATGCCAGACACCGACGACCCGACCATCAGCCCGCCGTCCCGGCCGACCCGCCGCGGCGTCTTCCTGCTGCCCAACCTGCTGACGACCGGCACTCTGTTTTCCGGGTTCTACGCCATCGTGGCGGCCATTGACGGCAATTATGACCGCGCGGCCATGGCCATCTTCGGCGCGATGCTCTGTGATGGCCTGGATGGCCGGGTGGCGCGCTGGACCCATACCGAGACGCTGTTCGGCAAGGAGTACGACAGCCTGTCCGACCTGGTCGCGTTCGGGCTTGCGCCGGCGCTCGTCGTTTACCAGTGGGGGGTCGCCCGCCTGACCGAGCACAACGCGGTCTGGGGCCGGCTCGGCTGGCTCGTGACGTTCTTCTACGCTGTCGCCACGGCGCTGCGCCTGGCGCGCTTCAACACGCGCACCGCGTCGGTGGACAAGCGCTTCTTCGAGGGGCTGCCGTCGCCCTCCGCCGCCGCGGTCGTGGCCTCGTTCATCTGGTGTGTCCACAGCTACGATCGCTACCTGCCGCTCAGCGGCATGGCGTCGCTGATCGCGGCCTTCGTCGTCACCGCGGTGATCGGCGTGCTGATGGTGAGCCGCTTCTACTATTCGAGCTTCAAGGGGCTGAAGCTCACCGGTCGCGTGCGCTACACCTCGGTGCTGTTGATTCCGCTGACCTTCGCCGTGATCGCGAGCGAACCGCCGCTGGTGCTGTTCGCGATGTTCGGCACCTTCGCGCTGTCCGCGCCGGTGATGTGGGTGTGGCGACGTGCGCGTCGCCGGCCGAACGAGTCAGCGGGGGCGGGTCCGCGCTGATGGACGCGCGACGCGCGGCGATCCTCGAGGCGATGGGCATCTACCGCTTCGTCGCGCGGGCGACGGCCGAGGCGCCGCCTGCGAGCGGGTCCGTCGTGGAGCTGCCCGTGGTCGCTGCCGCCGCCGCGATGGATGCGCCCGACGTCGCCGCGCTCGGTTGGGACGAGCTTGCGTCCCGTGTCGGGGCCTGTACCCGCTGCGGGCTCGCCGGCAGTCGCACGCAGACGGTGTTCGGCGTCGGTGATCGCGCCGCCCGCTGGCTGGTCGTTGGCGAGGCGCCGGGGGCCGACGAGGATCGCGCCGGCGAGCCGTTCGTTGGCCGCGCGGGCCAGCTGCTCGACTCGATGCTACGCGCGACGGGCCTGGCGCGGCAGCAGGTGTTCATCGCCAATGTGCTGAAGTGTCGCCCGCCCGGCAACCGCGATCCGCACCCGGACGAGGTGCGCTGCTGCCTGCCGTACCTGCAGCGCCAGATCGCGCTGGTGGATCCGTCGCTGATCCTCTGCGTCGGCCGCATCGCTGCCCAGAACCTGCTCGGCGTCGACACGCCGCTGGGCCAGCTGCGTGGCCGTGTCCACGAACTCAAGCCGCTGGGCAAACGGGTCGTCGTCACCTACCACCCGGCGTACCTGCTGCGCTCGCCCGGCGAGAAGCGCAAGGCCTGGGCCGACCTGCAACTGGCGATGGAGACGGCACTTGGCCAGCGCGCATGACCGCCTGCCGCCGGCGCGGGTCACGCACCGGGCGATGACCGAAGCCGACGTGGGCGCGGTCAGCGACCTGGAGAACCTGTCGTACATGTTCCCGTGGAGCGCAGGGATCTTCCGCGACTGCCTGCGCGTCGGCTATACCTGCCGGCTGGTGCGGGTGCCGGATGGGATCGGCGGCTACGGCATCATGTCGATGGGCGCCGGCGAGGCGCATATCCTCAACATCTGCATCCGAGCCGACCTGCGCGGGCAAAGCGTCGGCAGGCGCCTGATGACCTGGCTGCTGGACGAGGCGCGCCGTGCAGGGCAGGGCTGGACCTTTCTCGAGGTGCGCCCCTCGAACCGGCCGGCGATCCTGCTGTACGAATCGCTCGGCTTCGCCCAAGTCGGCCTGCGGCGCGGCTACTACCAGGCCGTCGGTGGCCGCGAGGACGCGATCGTCTATCGCCTCGACCTCGACCAGTGGGCAGCGGCCAGGGAGCGGGCGGCGAACGCAGTGCGGCCAGAGCGCTGACCGGCTACCATTGCGGCCCCTCGAGGCCGTATCCGATGAACGATTCGACTCTAACCGCCGAGATCGAGCGGCGCCGGACCTTTGCGATCATTTCGCATCCGGACGCCGGCAAGACCACGCTGACCGAGAAGCTGCTGCTGTTCGGCGGCGCCATCCAGATGGCCGGCACCGTCAAGGGCCGCAAGGCCGCTCGCCATGCGACCTCCGACTGGATGCGCCTGGAGCAGCAGCGCGGCATCTCGGTCACCTCTTCGGTGATGCAGTTCCCCTACCGGGAGCGCATCGTCAACCTGCTCGACACCCCTGGTCACGAGGACTTCTCCGAAGACACCTACCGCACGCTCACGGCGGTCGACTCGGCGCTGATGGTCATCGACTGTGCCAAGGGCGTCGAGGAACGCACCATCAAGCTGATGGAGGTATGCCGGCTGCGCGACACGCCGATCATGACCTTCGTCAACAAGCTCGATCGCGAGGGCCGCGAGCCGATCGAGCTGCTGGACGAGATCGAGCGCGTACTCGGACTGCGCTGCGCCCCGATCACCTGGCCGATCGGCATGGGGCGCGACCTGCGCGGCATCTACCATCTGCCCGAGGACAGGATCTACGTCTATTCTGCCGCCGAGAAGGGCCGCGCCGGCACGAACCTCGTGATCGACGGGCTCGCCTCGGACGCCGCGCAGGAACTGCTCGGTGACCGGCGCAAGGCGCTGACCGACGAGATCGAACTCGTCCGCGGTGCGACCACGGACTTCGATCTCGACCAATATCGTGCCGCGAAGCAGACGCCGGTGTTCTTCGGTTCCGCCATCAACAACTTCGGCGTCGAGGAACTGCTCGCATCGTTCGTCGAGCATGCCCCCGGCCCGCGCCCGCGCGCGACCCTCGCCCGCGAGGTCGGGTCGTGCGAGCCGAAGTTCGCCGGCTTCGTCTTCAAGATCCAGGCCAACATGGACCCGTCGCACCGCGACCGGATCGCATTCCTGCGGATCTGTTCCGGTCGCTACCAGCGCGGCATGCGCCTCTACCACGTGCGGCTCGGCAAGGAAGTGCGCGTCGCGGACGCGCTGACGTTCATGGCGGCGGACCGCCAGGCCGCCGAGGAGGCCTTCGCCGGCGACATCATCGGCCTGCACAACCACGGCACGATCAACATCGGCGATACGTTCTCCGAGGGCGAGAAACTGACCTTTACCGGCATCCCGAACTTCGCGCCGGAGCTGTTCCGCCGGGCGGTGCTGAAGGACCCGCTGAAGGCGAAAGCGCTGCAGAAGGGGCTGGCCCAGCTCTGCGAAGAGGGAGCGACGCAGCTGTTCCGGCCGCTTCGCAATAACGACTCCATCCTCGGCGCGGTCGGGCAGCTGCAGTTCGAGGTGGTCGCGTTCCGCCTGCAGGACGAGTACAGCGTGCAGTGCGTGTTCGAGGCGGTACCGGTCGCGACGGCTCGCTGGATCGAGTGCGGCGACGCGAAGAAGCTCGCCGAGTTCCGCGAGCGCTGCTACGAGCACCTCGCGCTCGATCATGCCGGCGGGCTGGTCTACCTCGCGCCGTCGCGCGTGAACCTCGAGCTGACGATGGAGCGCTGGCCGGGCGTGAAGTTCCGCGAGACCCGCGAGCACCAGACCGGTCCCGGCTGATCGCGCTACCAGCGAGCGGGGTCGACGCCGTAGTACTCGATCAGCGCCCGGTTCAGCGGCGCCGAGAATGACAAGAGCGCCTGTGGCGCCTCGAAGAACACCTCGGTGGCGTAGGCGGCGAACTCCGCCAGGTTCTGCAGCGCGTCCGGATCGATCGGCGGTTCGTCGCCGGCATCTACCGCCGCCTGCAGCTGCCGGTAGGCCGCCATGAGCGCGGGGTGCGCGCTCAGCGTGCCCTCCAGATGGTCCAGGTGGTGAGCGAACTCGTGCAGCACCGGGTTGCAGTACTCGTCCGCGTTCGCCACATCGCTCCAGGCGAGGATGATCCGCGACGTATCCCAGGTTTCGCCGGATACCTCCTCCTCGTACTCGGTCACCACGCCGTCCTCCTCGTCGTGCCGGGGCACGACGAACGGTTCGGCGTAGACGAGAATCGCGCGCAATTCGTCGTAGGCGACGCGGGATCCGAGCAGCAGCAGGCAGGCCTGGCTTGCGATCTCCATCCGCATCGCGGCGTCGACCTCGAGCCCACCGCAGCCGACGAAGGACTGCTCGGCCAGGAATACCCGCACCCGCCCTTCCAGCTGTGGTCGCAGCGCGGCGGGCAGGCGCTGCCACGCGCGCGTCTGGCGAAGTCCCGCGCCGAGCGCTGCGGGGAGCGGCGAGGCGAGCAGCCGTCGGCGTCGGCGCAGGCGCAGACACGGCGGTGCGACGATCGCGAGGATGACCCCGAACGCAGCGACGAGCGCGAGCCCGAGTCCGTTCACACGCCGCCTCGGCGTGCCTGCAGGCGCACCTGGCGCGCGAGCTGCCCGGCCGTGGCGATGTCCGCCGCGACGGGCCTGGGCAGGTAGCGGGCACGCACGTAGACCTCGGTGAACGCCATCATGACGGCGGCGAGCGCAGGCGCCGTCCGCGCGACGCGGCGGGCGTAGTCCAGCGGGCCCTCGGACGGATCGCGCGGCAGTCCGGCCGCAGCGAGGCTCGCGCACACGTCGCGCCAGGCCCGCTGCAGCGGATCCAGTGGCAGCGGGCGCATTTCCCACGCCAACCATGCGCCGAGCAGCAGCGCCGTCAGCAGGAAGCCCGTGGTCAGCGCGATCGCAAGACCGCGCAGGCCCCACTCGCCGAGTCCGAGCGCGTCCAGGAGTCGTTGCTGGGTGGTGCCGCTGAAGTTGACGACACCTTCGTACCACGCGGTACGCGCGGCGTCCCACAGCTGCCGCGCGCGGCCGAGCCAGGCCCAGTCGGCGAGCGCGCCGGCGACCCCGCCGGCGGCGTTCGCACGGCCATCCGCGCCGCGACGCACGCGCTCCGGCGCCACCGCCGCGGTCGGGTCGACGCGCGTCCAGCCCGAGTCCTCGAGCCAGACCTCGTTCCAGGCGTGCGCACTGGATTGCCGTACCAGCAGGTAGCCGCCGTAGCGGTTCCAGTCACCGCCCTGATAGCCGATCACGACGCGCGCCGGGATGCCGGCGGCGCGCATCAGCACGGCGAACGCGGCTGCGTAGTGCTCGCAAAATCCCTGCCGCGTGCGGAACATGAACTCGTCGGTCGGCTCCGCGCCCAGTCGGGGCGGCTCGAGCGTGTACTCGAAGGCCTCGTCGTGGAAGCGTCGCAGCACCTGGTCGATGTAATCGCGATCGCCGCTCGCCGCGGCGCGCAGCGTGGCTGCGAGCGCGCGCGTCGCCGGAGCCGCCGCCGGCGGCAGTTCCAGGTCCCGGTGGCGCAGGTCCGCCGGCAGCGCCGCGGCCATCACGCGCGCGGTGGGCGCCGAGTGCAGCGTGTACTCGAGCCGCGTGTCGATGGCCTGCAGACCGCCCGGCCCCCGGCCCAGGCGCATCAGCGCGCCGGTGCGGCTGCGCCCGGCGAGTGCGTGCGGCCAGTCCAGCACGGTGTCGAGGCCGACCAGCCACGGCCGGTGGGTCGGCTCCAGGGCCACCCGGTAGTCGTATTCGGTGCCGTCGGCCTCGATCGGCGGCGGGACCGCGTCGGCACGGGCGGTGGCACGGTGCCAGCCGCGACCGTCGAAGGCCTCCAGCACCTGTACGCGCCAATAGCGCTGCGGCGGCCGCGGGGCACCCTGCTCGAACCAGGCCCGAAAGGCAGGTTCGTCCGAGCGCGCAAGGCTCGCCACATCGCCCGGCGTCATGTCGTCGCCGATGCCGGTGACGGCCGCATCCGGCTGCGACGGCAACGCCCAGAAGTGACCCTCCAGGCGTGGCACGAACACGAACAGGATCGCCGCCAGCGGCAGGCCCAGCCCCAGCAGTCGTGCGGCCAGGCGCAGCGGATGTCCGGACGAAGCCGCTTCGAGCGGGCGTTGCGCGCGTGCCAACGCCGCGGTCAGCAGCCATACGGCCACCAGCACGAAGCACAGCCGCGCGAGTGATTCCTCGTGCAACAGCGCGGCCAGGCACAGCAGGTAGCCGACCAGCACGAGCACCGCGTGGTCGCGCGGGGTGCGCGTCTCGCCGAGCTTCAGTGCCGCCATCAGGCACAGCAGCGCCGTGCCCGCGGCGAGTCCGTTGAGCGTGTGGAAGCTCAAGAGCACCGCGAGCAGCGCGGCGAGCGCGGCCGCCAGGCGCAGCCAGCGCGACGGCAGGGCGTACGCGCGCTGCTCGGCCACCAGGCGCCAGATCACCGCAAGCGCGAACGTCGCGGTGATCCACGGTGGCAGTTGCGGGACGTGCGGCAGGACCGCGACCGACAGTGCGCCACAGGTCGCCATCAGCCGGCGCAGCGCCGGCGACGGCGTCATGGCGCAGCCTCCGGCAGTCCCCACACGGCCAGTGGCGCGAGGCAGCGGTTGCGGTGCGGCAGGCCACTGCCTGGCGGCACCTCGAACGACCCGAGGCGCACACCGTAGCGATCGCCGCGCTCTTCGGCGTCCAGGATCCAGCGCGCGAGCCGCGCCAGGCGTTGCTCCAGGTCCGGGCCCGGCACGGCGGCGAGGTCCAGCATCACCGGCGCGCGGGCGGCGCCGACGTACTGCTTGACGACCAGTTCACCGCCGCGCGCCCACGCCTTCCAGGCGATACGCCGCGGCGGATCGCCGGCGCGAAACGCGCGCAGCGAGGCGAAATCCTCCTCGCCGCGCGCGCGGCCATCGTGCGCGGCGCCGGCTTCGGCAGCCGGCGGCGGCCCGCCGCCGTCGCGCGCCGCGGGCCGCGGGTACACGAGGCAGTCCAGGTCCGGGTGAACCCAGGCCCAGGCGGTGAACAGACCCAGCGGATAGGTCGACTCGATGCGCAGCCGCGTGAGGCGCGTTCGCCCGCGCCGCGTGGTCGCCAACGCAACCGTCGCGACCGCGGTGTCGCCGGACCCGAGGCTGAGCGTGGCACGCGACAGCGGGCCGCCGCTGATCGCCAGCTCCTCGCGCGCCGAGTCGGTCGACAGCCGAAAGGAAAACTCCGCTGGGCTGCCTGCGAACGGTGGACGGGTGCCGGCCGGGGCAAGCCTGAGGCCTGCGAGGTTGTAGTGGCACTGGTGCATCGCCACCCAGCCCGCAGCCGAGAGCAGGAACGTCAGTGCGAGCGCGAGGTTGTTGCCGTAGTTGAGGCCCGCCAGCAGCATCGCGAACAGCATCGCACCGTAGGTCAGGCCCAGCCGGGTAGGCAGGATGTAGACCCGTCGACGACTGATCGTCACCGGTCCCGGTTCGCTGCCGTGGCGGCGGCGGGCCCAGGCCGCGACCCGCTCCCGGCCGCGCCGTCGCAGCTCCGTCCACAGCGATGCCGCCGCGCCCACCGCGGCCGGCCTCAGGGGACGGCGACCGCCTGCAGCAGCAGGCCGTCGAGGTCGGCGGCGCGGTCGCCGTCCACGGCGGTCCGCAGCTGCAGACGATGCCCGACGACCGCGCGGGTCACGGCCTGCACGTCCTCCGGCAGCACGCCGGTGCGGCCGTGGCACAGCGCCCAGCCCTGACTCGCCCGCAACAACGCGATCGCCGCGCGCGGCGACAGGCCGGCCTCGAACAGGCCCGAGTCGCGTGTGCGGCGCACCAGTGCCTGGACGTAGTCCAGCAGCGGCTCGGCGACATGCAGCTGCGGCACGGCCGCCTGCAGGGCGCGCAAGGTCTCCGCCGGCAGCTGTGGCTGCAACTCGGCAAGCAGCGCGCGTCGGTCGCGCCCGCGCAGCAGTTCGCGCTCGTGCACGGGGTCGGGGTAACCCAGGTCGATGCGCATCAGGAACCGGTCCAACTGCGACTCCGGCAGCGGATAGGTGCCGAGCTGGTAGCTCGGGTTCTGGGTGGCGACCACGAAGAACGGTTCGGGCAGCGGGTGGGTCTGGCCGTCGACCGTCACCTGCCGTTCCTCCATCGCCTCCAAGAGCGCGCTCTGCGCCTTTGGCGTCGCGCGGTTGACCTCGTCCGCCAGCAGCAGCTGCGTGAACACTGGCCCGCGACGGAACTCGAAGCGGGCGTGATCGCGATCGAACACCGACACACCGATCACGTCGGCGGGTAGCAGGTCGCTGGTGAACTGCACGCGCTGGTAGCTCAGGCCGAGAGTCTTTGCCAGCGCTTGCGCAAGCGTCGTCTTGCCCACCCCCGGCAGGTCCTCGATCAGCAGGTGGCCGCGGGCGAGCAGGCACGCGACCGCGAGCCGGATCTGGCGATCCTTGCCCAGCACGATCGAGTTCAGGGCCGCGATCACCGGCTCGAGCGTGCGGCGGGCATCGATGCCTGGGCTCATGGCGGGAGTGTTCCTACTGCAGCCGTCGGACGCGTTCGAGCTGGGCTTCGAGCCCGGCCAGCTCGCGGCTGAAATCGGCAATGCGGGCGCGCTCCTGCTCGACCACCGCAGGCGGCGCGTTGGTGACGAAGTTCGCGTTCGACAGCTTCCCCTCGGTCTTGCCCAGGTCGGCCCGCAGTTTCACGATGCGCTTCTCGAGGCGCGCCATTTCGGCGACGACATCGATCAGGCCTGCCATCGGCACGAGGATGCGCATCTGGCCCATCAGCGCGACCGCGGATTCGGGCTCGGCGACACCCAATTCAAGCGGGCGCAAGCTGCTCAGGTTCGCCAGCCGCTCCACCCAGTGGCGCGTCCGCGCCAGGCGCCCAAGGTCGGATTCTGAGGCGTGGGCCAGCAGTACCTCGAAGCGGCGCGACGGCGCGATGTCCATCTCACCGCGGATCTGACGCACCGCGAGGATCAGGTCCATGACCCAGCGCATTTCGCCATCGACCTCGGGATCGCGCGCCGTCGTGTCGGCGACCGGCCACGGCTCGAGCATGATCGTCGGGCCCGTGCGGCCGGCGAGCACGCCGACGCGCTGCCAGATCTCCTCGGTGATGAACGGCATCAGCGGGTGCAGGGCGCGCAGCAACGATTCGAGCGTCGAGATCAACGTGTGGCGGGTCGCGCGCTTCTCGGCCTCGCTTGCGGTCTCGGAATTGAGCACGGCCTTGCTCAGCTCGAGGTACCAGTCGCAGAAGTCGTACCAGGTGAACTCGTACAGCGCCTGGCTTGCGAGGTCGAAGCGATAGCCGTCGAAGCCGGTGCGGGTCGCCTCGAGGGCGGCGGCGAGTCGCGAGCGGATCCAGCGATCGGCGAGCGTGGGCGCCTGCGGGCCGTCACCGAGCTCATGGCCCTCGACACTCATGATGACGAAGCGTGCGGCGTTCCACAGCTTGTTGCAGAAGTTGCGGTAGCCCTCGATGCGACCGACGTCGAAGCGGATGTCACGCGACAGTGTCGCGAGCGAGGCGAATGTGAAACGCAGCGCGTCGGTGCCGTAGGAGGCGATGCCGTCCGGGAACTGCTTGCGGGTAGCCTTCTCGATGCCGGCGGCGAGGTGCGGCTGCATCAGGCCCGCGGTGCGCTTGGCGAGAAGCGTCTCGAGGTCGATGCCGTCGATCAGATCGAGCGGGTCGAGCACGTTGCCTTTCGACTTCGACATCTTTTGGCCTTCGCCATCGCGGATCAGGCCGTGGACGTAGACCTCGCGGAACGGCACGTCCCCCATGAACTTCAGTCCCATCATGATCATCCGGGCGACCCAGAAGAAGATGATGTCGAAGCCGGTGACCAGCACCGCCGTCGGGTAGAACTGCTTCAGCTCCAGCGTGCTCTCTGGCCAGCCGAGCGTTGAGAATGGCCACAGCGCGGACGAGAACCAGGTGTCGAGCACGTCGTCGTCCTGGCGCAGTGCGAGGTCCGCGCCCAGCCCGTGACGGGCGCGAACCTCGGCCTCGTCGCGGCCGACGTAGATGCTGCCGTCGGCGGCGTACCAGGCCGGGATGCGATGGCCCCACCATAGCTGGCGACTGATGCACCAGTCCTTGATGTTGCGCATCCATTCGTAGTAGGTGCGGTCCCAGTTCTCGGGCACGAATTTGATGCGCCCCGACTCGACTGCCTCGATCGCAGGTCCTGCCAGCGGCTCGATGCGCACGTACCACTGGTCAGTCAGCCACGGTTCGATTACCGCGTTGCTGCGATCGCCCTTCGGCACCATCAGCTTGTGCGGAACGATCTTCTCGATCAGGCCGGCGGCCTCGAGGTCGGCGACCACGCGCTTGCGGGCCTCGAACCGGTCCAGGCCACGGTAGGTCGCGGGCACCTCGTCGTTGAGGACTGCGTTGCGGTCGAAGATGTTGATCAGCGGCAGGTCGTGGCGCTGACCGAGCTCGTAGTCGTTGAAGTCGTGTGCCGGCGTGATCTTGACGCAGCCGCTGCCGAACTCGCGCTCGACATAGGTGTCGGCGACGATCGGGATCCTGCGCTCGGTGAGGGGCAGCGCGATCTGCCGGCCGACCAGGTGCGCGTAGCGCTCGTCCTCGGGGTGGACGGCGACGGCCGTGTCGCCGAGCATCGTCTCGGGCCGCGTCGTCGCCACGACCAGGTGGCCGCTGCCGTCGGCGAGCGGGTAGCGCAGGTGCCAGAGGCTGCCGGTCTCCTCGTGCGACAGCACCTCGAGGTCGGACAGCGCCGTGTGCAGCACCGGGTCCCAGTTGACCAGTCGCTTGCCGCGGTAGATCAGGCCCTCGTCGAACAGCCGCACGAATGTCTCGGTGACCGCCCGCGACAGTCCCTCGTCCATCGTGAACCGGTCGCGCGTCCAGTCGACGCTCGTGCCGAGCCTGCGCATCTGCCGGGCGATCGTGCCGCCCGACTCGTCCTTCCATTTCCAGACGCGCTTGATGAACGCCTCGCGGCCGAGGTCGTGGCGCGTCTGGCCGGCTGCATTGAGCTGCCGCTCGACCACCATCTGCGTCGCGATGCCGGCGTGGTCGGTGCCCGGTTGCCACAGCGTGCGGTCGCCCCGCATGCGGTGATAGCGGGTCAGCGCGTCCATGATCGTGTCCTGGAAGGCGTGGCCCATGTGCAGCGTGCCGGTGACGTTCGGCGGCGGAATCACGATGGCATACGGCGTACCGTCGCCGGCCGGCCTGAAGCGGCCTTCCGCCTCCCAGTGCGCGTACAGGCGCGCTTCGATGTCACGCGGGGAGTAGGTCTTGTCCATGGGTATCAGGCGATAACTTTATGGGTCTGGGGAGTGTGGCCACGGTCGCGATACTGGGCGAAGCGGCGCCGGCCGGCGTCGCGCCGGGCCGGCTGTGCGTCGACGAAGTCGGCCACGCGCGCGTAGCGGTCGTAGAACGCCGGCACCTCTTGGCCGAGATTCACCAGCAGATCGGCCGCGACCGGCACACCGCATCCGACATGCACGGGGGTCAGCGGCGCGGGACCCGCGCTCGCGGCCGCATCGACGGCAAGCGCGTGTGGCACGAAGCTGTGGTCGGCGTAGGTCCAAAGCAGGTTGTCGAAGGCCTCGGCGGCGGCGGGCGTATCGAGCGTCACGCAGACAGTATTCTGCTGCTGGAACGCCTTTTCGACCAGGCGACAGGCGTAGACCAGCCGCGCCCGGTCGTCGGCGCCTTCCAGCACGTAGAAGTCGACCCGTGGCGCCATCAGCGATTGGATAGCAGGAAGTCGACCAACAGCGGCACCGGACGACCGGTGGCGCCCTTCGCGGCGCCGGTCTGCCAGGCGGTCCCCGCGATGTCCAGATGCGCCCACTTCATGCCGTCGACGAACTTCCACAGGAAGCACGCCGCGGTGATCGCGCCGCCGTCGCGGCCCCCCACGTTTGCGACGTCCGCGAAGTTGCTCTTGAGCTGCTCCTGGTACTCCTCGCCAAGCGGCAGGCGCCAGCAGGTATCGGCGGCACGGCGGCCGGCGGCCACGAGCTGCTCCGCCAGATCCTCGTCATTGCTCATGACGGCGCTGTTGTGGGCGCCGAGGGCGACGACGCAGGCCCCGGTCAGCGTCGCGATGTCGACGACCAGGCGCGGCTTGAAGCGGCGACTGTAGGTCAGCGCGTCGCACAGGATCAGGCGTCCCTCGGCATCGGTGTTGAGAACCTCGATCGTGATTCCGGACATCGAGGTGACGATGTCACCGGGCTTGGTCGCGCGACCGCCGGGCATGTTCTCGCAGGCGGCGATGATGCCGACGACGTTGATCGGCGCCTGCAGCACCGCAAGCGAGGTGATCGCGCCGAGTACCGACGCGGCGCCAGTCATGTCGAACTTCATCTCGTCCATGCCCCCCGGGTCCTTCAGCGAGATGCCGCCGGAGTCGAAGGTGACACCCTTGCCGACGAGCGCCACCGGCGCTTCGCCGGCCTTGCCGCCGCGGTACTCGACGACGATCAGGCGCGCGGGCTCCTCGGTGCCCTCGGTGACCGACAGCAGCGAGCCCATCCCGAGGCGCTTCATGTCGCGCTCGCCGAGGACGCGGGTCTTGAGCTTGCGATGGGTGCGAGCCATGCGGGTCGCGACGTTCGCAAGGTAGCTCGGCGTGCAGATGTTCGCCGGCAGGTTGGCGAGGTCGCGCGTCACGGCGCTGCCGGTGGCGATCGCCGCGCCATGCTCAAGCCCGCGGCGCGCCGCGGCGAGATCGCCGCGCTCGGCGACCAGCACCCGCACCGCGCTGAGCTTCGGTGCGGCCGGCTTGCGCGCCGACTTCAGCGCAGGGATCTGGTAGCGCGCCTGGCCGAACGCCTCGGCCACGTGGCGGGCGCGGTAATACGCGTCGACCTCCGGCACCTCCTGGGTGGCAAGCGTCACCAGCGCCTCCCGCGCGCCGCACTTGAGCAGCGCCTGGGCCGCCGTCAGCAGTGCGCGGCGATAGTGCCGCCGCGACCAGGACTTGGTGCCGCCAAGGCCCACCAGCAGGACGCGTGCGGCGGGCCCGGCGCCGAGATCCGGCAGCAGCAGCGTCTCGCCGAGGCGGCCGGCGAAGTCGCCACCGCGCAGGATGCGTCCGAGGCGGCCGCCGAGGGCGCGGTCCAGCGCCTGTGCCTCGCCCGCGAGCTCCGAGCGCTCGTGCACGCCGATCACCACACATTCGCTGCGTGCGCGGCGCTTGCCGCCCGTCTCTGCTTTAAACTCCATCGACCTCTCCGTGGCGCACGACCGCGACCCTGCCGATTGCTCAGGTCTCGCTGCCTTTCTAAGCGCGCTGCTTTGGGTTTAACTTACGGGGCGCGGCGGTTTTCGCCGCCGCTCTCGTCCTGGGGTGGGAGTGTACTTCAAGGGCTTGCCGGCGCGGGCGGGCGCGGGGCCCCGGGCGGGCCAATATCGGAGGCGGGTTGCGGACGCTTGATCGCTACGTGCTGCGCGAGGTGGCCCAATCAACGCTCGCGGTGACCGGGGTGCTGTTCGCGATCCTGGTGAGCAACCAGCTGGCCCAGGTCCTCGGTCAGGCCGCGGAGCGCGGCTACCCGAAGGCCGCGATCCTGCGCCTGATCGGGCTGATGTCGATCCAGAACGGCACTCTGCTGGTCCCGTTCGGCCTGCTGCTGGGCATCACGCTGGCGCTCGGGCGGCTCTACCACGAGAGCGAGATGGCGGCGCTGCGGGCCTGCGGCGTGGGGCCTGGCGCGCTGCTGCGGCCCATCGCCCTGCTGGCGCTGGTGGCGACCGGCTTCGTCGGCTGGCTGGTGCTGGAGACTGCCCCGCACGCCTACGAGCAGGTCCAGCAGATCCAGAGGGATGCCCTCAAGAGCGCCGAATTCAGCCTGCTCGAGCCGGGCAAGTTCCTGACCCTGTCGCACGGCCGGGCGGTGCTCTATGCCGAGTCCGCCGATGCGGACGGGACGCTGCACCGGGTTTTCCTGCAGCGCCGCGACGCCGATCGCATCGAGATCGTGCTTGCCGACCGCGCGCGCCATCTGGTCAGCGATGACGGCAACCTGCACACGCTCGTGCTGTACGACGGCGAGCGGTTCGAGGGAACTCCGGGGCTCGCGGCCATGCGCCGCGTGCGCTTTGCCGAGCACGGCATCCCGGTCCCGGTGGGCGGGCAGGCCGCCGGCCCGCAGCGGGTCGAGAGCCGCGGCACCTGGGACCTGTACGCCGACCCCGCCCCGGGCGCGCAAGCCGAGTTCCAGTGGCGAATGTCGCTGCCGCTGATGGTCGTGATCCTGACGCTGCTGGCCGTGCCGCTGTCGGAGTTGCAGCCGCGTCAGGGGCGCTACGCGCGGGTCGGCGTGGTCATCCTCGTGCTCTTTATCTACTTCAATCTGCTGTCGGTCGCCAGAACCTGGGTCGAGAAGAGCACCGCGCCGGAACTGCTCGGGATGTGGTGGCCGCACCTGCTCGTGCTGGCCGCGGCCGGCTGGTTGTGGTGGCGTCAGTCGCCGCCGCGGTGGGCCACCCGATGAGGCTGCTCGACCGCTACCTGATCGGCCAGATGCTCTGGTTCACGCTGCTGGTCACTGCGGCACTGGGCACGCTCGCTGCACTGTTCGCGTTTATCGAGCAGCAGAGCGACGTCGGCGTCGGCTCCTTTGGCATGCTCGACGCCTTCCTGGTCACGCTGCTGCTGGTGCCAAAGCAGACGTTCCAGCTGCTGCCGATCGCGGCGCTGATTGGTGCCCTGCTTGGCCTTGGCAACCTCGCGCGCGGCAGCGAGCTGATCGTGATCCGTGCCGCGGGCGTTTCGGTGCTGCGGGTGGCGCTGGCCGCGGCGATGGCCGGCGCCGTGCTCGTGCTGGTCGGGGCCGTGCTGGGCGAGGTCCTCGCTCCGCCGCTGGAGGCGTACGCACGGCAGGTGAAGACGCTCGGCAAGTACTCGAACATGAACTATGCCGGCCGCGCAGGCATCTGGCTCAAGGACGGCCCGCGCATCGTCAGCATCGAGCAGCAGTCGGCCGACAACCTGTATGGCGGCATCTTCGTCTTCCAGCTGCAGGCAGGCGCCGACGGTCGCCAGCATCTCGCGGCCGTCGTGCGCGCCGACAGCGCCGCGCTCGTTCGCGGTCAGACCTGGCGGCTGAGCAACTACGCGGCGACCCTGCTGGGAGCCGAGCGCGTTACCACGCAACGCGCCGCGACGACGCTCGTCGACAGTGACGTCAGCTCCGAACTGCTCGCCGCCGCGGCGGTGGACCCGGGATCCTTGCCGCTGCGCGGGCTTTGGCACTACGTGTCGCACCTGCGCGCGAACGGCCTGGAGTCACGCTCCTGGGAGATCGCGCTGTGGTCGCGCATCGCCCGCAGCCTGTCGACGATTCTGCTGTGCATGCTGGCCGTGCCGTTCGTGTTCGGCCCGCTGCGCTCGACCGGCGCCGGCTCGCGGACGGCCATCGGCATCGTCATCGGCATCGCCTACTTCCTCGTCAACCGCACGCTCGAGAACAGCGGCGACGTCTATGGGCTGAGTCCGCTGCTGGTCGCCTGGGGGCCGGCCGCCGCACTGGCCGCGGTCACGACCGTCGCCATCGCCCGCGTGCGCTAGCTTTCTTTGCGGACGCGCACGATGCGTGTCGCCGACGCGCGATCCGGCAGCGTGCCGCCGCCGGTGAGGCTGTGCCAGGCGTGACTTGCGGCCAGTGGCAGCGCGCTGGCGCACAGCAGCAGCCAGCCGCCCTCGTGCGCCATGTACAGCGCGACGCCTGCGATAGGCAGCAAGTAGAGGGGCATCGCGCACGCGAGCCGCGCCAGCACGGTGCGCCAGCTGGGTAGCGAGCCGTCCCGCTGTTCCAGGCGCAGGTGCCAGGCCTTCATGCCCAGCGTCTGCCCGCGGCGCGTCCAGGTAACGCCGAAGTAGGCGACGACCGCGAGCAGCAGCAGGGTGCGATAAGCGTACTCCCAGGCGCCCACGCGGGCGCGGGTGATCGCCTCGCCGGCGGTGAACGTCTGCAGGGCGGCGGTCAGCACCATCAGCAGCGCGAGCAGCAGCAGGCCGTCGTAGGCGCTCGCGCAGAGCGTGCGCCAGGTCCCGGCGGGAACTGCGCGGGCGGGTGCAGGACCCGTCGCGGCGGGCGTTGCGGTTGGCGGCAAGTGTCAGTGCTCCCGGCCGGAGGCGCTGGGCCCCTGGCGCATTGCGGCTGCGCGCCGGCGCCCATGAGGTGGGACCGCGCGCCGGTGCCGGTGGGTGATCAGCGGAGCGGGCATTGTACCCGCCGCGGCCGGTGACTCAGGCCTTGGCGGCCGCCTCGATCCGGCCCTTCTGCGCGCGCAGCACGCGACGCACCTCGACGACGCCGGGGCGCCCGGCGATGCGGGCGATTGCCGGGGCAAGTTCGTGCCATTCGCGACCCCATTTGAGCAACCGCACGGCGTCAGCGACGATCGCGGCCTCGGGGTCGTCGGTGGTGCCGGCGGCGAGCCCCGGCGGCGGCGCGGCGGCAGGCGACGCCGGTGCGTTGGCCGCCCCCGGCTGGGCCGGCATCAGGACCGTGTCGCCGGGCGGGTTCGTGGCTGCGGCCGTGCCTTCGCGGGCGGCGTCCGCAAGCGGGATGTAACGTGCGATGTCCTGCACGCCGACCAGCGTCGCCAGGAACGACATCAGTTCGAGCGCCTCGGCGAACGCCGGGTCCCCGCTGGCGATGCGGGTCGCGATGTGCGACTGCAGTTCGAGCACGCGCGTGCGGGCAAGCTCGATGATCCACGGCGCCGGCCGCTGATGCGCCGCCCACGGTTGCGCCTGCCAGTACGCCTCGTTGCTGAGCGAGGCGTACTTACGGTGCAGTTCGAGGCTCTGCAGCCACTTGTCGAGCAGTTCGGTGACGCGTTGTTCCGCGGGGTGCATGCCAGCCGCTCGCGAGGAGGACGTCGCCACCCTAGCCAAAACCCACCGCTACTGCCAGCGATCAGGTCCCAGCTACGAAGATCGCGACCGCCGAGGCGATGCCTGCGAACCAGACGATGCTGCGCAGCAGCGCGAGGTCTGCGACATACGTCACAATGTAGGCGATGCGCGCCGCGACAAACACCAGCGCGAGCGTGTCGACCCGCGGCTGCGGGGCACCGGTGTGGTGTGCCACCAGGACCGCGACCGCGAACAGCGGAAACGCCTCGAAGCTGTTCATCTGCGCGGCATTGGCCCGCGCGCGCCAGCCGCTTTGCGCCGCGAGCCAGGCGCGTGGCAGGTGGTTGTCGAAGCGCTTGCCGACCTTGGCCGAAACGGTCGCGACGTAGGGCAGCAGGCCTGCCGCCAGTACGCACCAGAGTGCTGTGGTCATTGAGGTCCCCGGATCAGTGGTTGGAGCGGCTATTGTGCGCAGTCGCGCGGGCCGGCGGTACTTCGTCGCCCGGCGGGCAGCACCGCCCGCCGGGAAATTGAGCCCGCCTCGTGCGGCGGTTTAGTGCGAAGGCGGCGCCCGATAGCCGGCCCCGCGCAACACGCGGCCAGGCCGCGCGCCCGTCATGCGACCGTCTTCGATCACCGGCACGCCGTTGACCAGCACCCACTGCATGCCGCTCGACAGCTGGTTGGGCGACTCGAACGTCGCGCGGTCGGCCACCGTCGCCGGATCGAAGATGACCAGGTCCGCCCAGAGGCCCTGCTTGATCAGGCCGCGATCGGCGAGGCGGACCCGGGCGGCCGGCAGTGATGTGAACTTGCGCACCGCATCCTCGAGCGTGAGCTTGTGTTCCTCGCGGACGTACTTGCGCAGGATGCGCGGGAAAGTGCCGTAGGCGCGCGGATGCGGGTGCTCGGCGCCGAGCAGACCGTCGGTGGCCGTGCCGGAGCTGTCGTTGTTCACGGAGGTCCACGGCTGCATCAGCGCGAGTGCGACGTCGTCCTCGCTCATGCCGAAGACGGCGCACTCGGTGCCGCCACCGTCCTCGACCAGGATGTCGAGCAGCGTGTCGAGCGGGTCGCGTCCGCGCGCGGTGGCGATCTGCTGCACCGTCTTGCCCTGCAGGCCGTGCAACGCCGGATTGTTGGTGACGCCGATCAGCACGCCCTCGGGGCCGGTGACTTCCTCCCACTCGTTGTCCCAGTCGCTGCTCGGGGTCAGCATGTCCTTGCGGACCCGCTCGCGCGTCGCCGGGTCCTTCAGTCGTTCGACCATCTTCGCCGTGCCGCCATCGTGCGCCCAGGGCGGCACGAAGGCTGACATGCCGTTGAACCAGGCCGGGTAGGCATAGGTGTCGGCGGCGACGTCCAGTCCGCTTGCGCGGGCGGCCTCGATGCGCGCGACGATCGCGGGCATCCGCCCCCAGTTGCGCTTGCCGGCGATCTTCAGGTGCCAGATTTCGACCGGCACGTGCGCCTCGCGCCCGATCCGGAACGCCTCGTCGAGCGCCGCGTCCATGCCGTCGCCCTCCGAGCGAAGGTGAGTGGCGTAGATGCCGCCAAAGGGCGCGGCCTCGCTGGCGAGCGCGATCAGCTCCTCGGTACTCGCGTACGGCGCCGGCGAGTACTCCAGCGAGCTCGACACGCCGATGGCGCCCTGGTGCATCGCGTCGCGAACCAGCGCGCGCATCCGCTGCAGTTCTGTCGCGGTGGGCGGCCGGTTGGTGGTGCCGATGACCACCTTGCGGATGGTCGTTGCGCCGACGTAGGAGGCGAGGTTGATGCCGATGCCCTGCTGCTCAAGGCGGCGGAAGTAGCCCGCAAAGTCGGTCCAGTCGGGCTTGATCTGGTAGCGGTCGAAGCCCATCTGCATCTCGGTGCGTGCCTCGCCGAGCAGGGGTGCGATCGAATCGCCCTCGCCGGTGATCTCGGTCGTGATGCCTTGGTAGATCTTCGACGGCAGCCGGGGGTCGACCAGGATGGAGATTTCGGACTGGCCGAGCATGTCGATGAAGCCGGGCGCGACGACGCGGCCGCCGGCATCGATGCGTCGCTTGGCGCTCGCCTTCGCGAGGTTGCCGATTGTCGCGATGCGGCCGCCCCTGATTCCGATGTCGGCGGCAAACCACGGCGAGCCGCTGCCGTCGACGAGGTGTCCGTGGCTGATCACCAGGTCGTAATCGGCCGGGGCGGGCTTTGCAGCCGCAGGTGCCGAGGCGGCGCCAAAGGTGCAGAGCAGGGCGAGCAAGGCGTGACGGAGGCGCATGCGTGGGTTCCCCTCGGGCGTGGCAAGGGATCGAGCGTAGCACCGCAGGCCGAACCGGGCCTCGGCGGGTTCAGTCCGGCGTCGTGAACGTGAGCGCGCTGCTGTCCGGGATGAAGTCCAGGCAGCCACAGGGCGAGTCCGCGGGCCTTGCGCCCAGACTCCAGCGACCGCTCGGCGGCCGGTGGCCGGTGCAATCGACGTCCACCAGCCGGTCGCCGTCGAGCGCCGAGCGGTAGCTCAAAGCCTGCAGCAGCGGGTGCAACTCGGTCGTGGGCGCAGTCGCGGCGGTCCAGCGCAGGGCGTCAGGCTTGCCGTCGTGCACGTAGCGCGCCCGCACGCTCCAGTGGTAGGTCGCCCGCGGCGCGAGTGGCAATTCGATCCGGTGCTCGGTCGTGGTGAGCCCGAAGCGCTCGTAGGGTAGCGCCTGCGCATCCTCGTTGGCATCGCGCCACACCCGCAAGTCATAGGCGATGTCCTGCACGCGCGCCATGGCACCTGGATCGACGCTGCGAGCCGCGGCTGGAGCCGCGATCGGTTCCTCGCCGTCGGTTGGCTGCGCGTCCGCCTCCTGGCTTGCACGCGGCGTCGCCTCGGGCTCGAACAGCGACTGCCAGCGGAAGGTCGGCGTCCGGGTGTCGATCTGGGTGGCCGAGAGGCGCGCGCCGGGTCGACGTGCAAGAAGGTGCATCCTGGAATGGATCGGTGGCGATAGCGGCTGCAGGCCGCACACGGCGGCTTCGAGCGGCCCGTGGGCGGCAAAGCGAGCCCCTGCCTGCTCATCGAGCAGTTCGCTGTCGACGGCGCGGCGGGCGAGCGTGACGTAGGCGCGAACGATTTCCGCGCGAACGCGGCTCGCGTCGTCGAGGGCCCAGTCGCGATCACCGCGGAAGTCGCTTTGATAGACGAGGCCGCGGCGTGCCGCGAGCGTGCCGTTGGCCGCATCGTACTGGCGGATTTCAGCGGCCATGAAGAGCGCCAGGCGACTGTCCAGTCCCGTAGCGCCGACGAAGCCAATCTGCGTCACGCGCGCCTCGAACACGCCGGCGTAGCCTGCGGCGCGGTGACTGGCGCGCAGCTCGCGCCGTGTCGCCTCGTCGGGTGGCGCAAGCTCGACGCGATACGGCACGACCGCTCGCGCCTCGCGCTCGATCTGCGCGAGCAACCGGTCGGACAGTTCCAACTCGCTGATCGCCGTGCGCATCGCGGCATCGACGACCTTTGCGCTGCGTTCGGGAACCTTGCCGGAGCGTGGGCCCAGCAGCGGCACCACGACGGCGCCCGCGACCGCACCTGCGGCAACGGCGAACGGCGCAATGGCCAGTGCGAACGGCCCGGTCGAGGCGGCCGTGTAGAGGCCCGCGACCACGCCCGTCGCCGCTCCCTCGGTCGCCTGGCGACCGTTCGAACTTTGCGCATCGCGACGTGTCGTGGCGGCCTCGCCGCTGACCAGCACAAGGCCCGCGGCCATGCCTGCGCCCTGAGCGGGCCGATTTGGCGATCGCGTGTGGATGCAGCCGCTGCAGAGCAGCAGACCGAGCGTGACGGGCAGCCACAGCCTACCGGTCGCAGGCGTCGCGTTGCGCAACATGATGTTCGCTCTAGGTGACCGTCTTCCGGCCGAGTCTAGGTCTGGCCATTCAGGCGTCGCGATCAGCGTTTGCCGGGGTGCGGCTTCGCTGCGAGCCCATCGTGGCCTCGGCCGGGGCAGGGGTGGAGGATGCCGGGTGATGCCTGCGCGCCCGACGAGCCGCCTACGCCGCTTGCCGTCGGATTCGCGGTCCGACCCTCCGTCCGAACCGGCCACGCCGAAAGCCAGAGCCGTTCCCCGCTGGCCGTCAGCGTTCGCGCTGCGGGCGGGC
>JANXQL010000052.1 GCA_025356815.1 Pseudomonadota bacterium | reverse complement strand
TCGCCCGTCAGCACGAGGCTCGGGCTTGCGATCTCACCGATCCATGGCGCCATCTCGGTCTGGGCGTAGATGTCGAACACGCTGAGGAACACTTGCGGGTCCGTATCGATGACCTGCTGCATGCGACGCTCCATGACCTCGGGACAGCGCTGCGCGAACTCCGCCGTGAACCACCGATCCTTCAGGGTCGCCAGGATCGGTGGGATGCCCTTCGCCCGCATCGCGGCGACCACGCCCCGGACCTTCATGCTGTCGTCCTCGGTGCGAAAGGCCGCCGTGCTGTACAGGCCCAGCGACAGCACGCGCTCAGGATAGCGGCGGGCGTAGGCCGGCCCGATCATGCCGCCGAGCGAGTGCCCGGCGAAGTGCGCCCGCTCGATGTTCAACTCGCGACGCAGCGCCTCGAGGTCCTCGACGAGGTCGTCGAGCACGTACGGCGGCGCGGGCGTGGGGGACAGGCCATGGCCCCTGAGGTCGTAGCTGATGCAGCGGAAGTCCGTGCGCAGCTCGCGGATCAGTCCATCCCAGCTGTGGCGCGACGCGCCGATGCCGTGGATCAGGATCAGCGGCGGGCCGCTGCCCTCGACCGAGAAAGCCGACTGGATGGCGGTACTCAAGGGTCAGTCCGGGTACTTGTCGGCCATGAGGGTGCCGGCGATCGACCAGTCCTCCTTGGCGACGTCCTGCAGGATGATCGTCACCGCCTCGGCCTTGCCGCCGGCGACGCGCACGAACGTCTCGGTGAGCTCGCGGGCCAGCTCCCGCTTCTGCTCGCGCGAGCGGCCCTTGAACATCTCTACGCGAATGATCGGCATGGTGGGACCTCAGCGCTGTGACGAAGGGAAGGGCAGTGACACCGACGCGTAGCCGCCGTCGAGGTAGGCGAGCGGCCTGCCGCCGGCTGCGCGCACCTCGACGACCTCGCCGATCACGACCAGGTGCGAGCCGGAGGCGAGCGTGTCGACCAGTCGGCAGCAGAACGCTGCGGTCGCGGCGGCAAGCACCGCGGGCCGCCCGGCGCCGGTGACGATGGCGACCTGGGTGAACCGGTCGGCGAGCTGCCGGTCGGCGCGGCCGGCGAAGCGCTCCGCGAGCTCGTGGGCTGAGTGCTCGAGGACGTTGACGCAGAACTCGCCATTGCCGCTCACGGCACGCGCGATGCGCGAGTCTGCGCGCAGGCAGGCGAGCAGTGACGGCGGGTCGGCCGAGACCGAGCAGAACGAACTCACGGTCGCGCCGTGCCGGCCCGCCGCACCGTCGGTCGTCACGATCGCGACGCTGTTGGCGACGCGGCGCATTGCCTGCAGGAATTCGTGCCGCGGAACCGTCATGCGGCGACCATGCCGCTCGCCACGCCCTTCGGGCCGGCGAAGCTGGGCATCACGTCCGCGGCGAAGCGCTCGAGCGATTCGAGGCACTCCTGGTTGCTGTGGCCGATGTTGGTGTTGATGATCAGCTCGTCCACGCCGAGCTCTTCGTAGACCTGCAGGCGCTCGACCATCTCCGCGGCCGTGCAGATCAACAGGCTCTCACGCAGTTCCTCCTTGGTCTGCTTCAGCGGCAGCGACTGGATCGCGCCGTGCTCGACCAGGCCCGGACCGGTGAACACGTTGTGAAAGCGACCGTAGTATTCGTACGCGTAGTCGAGCTTGCGACGCAGGTCGGCCTCATCCCTCGCGACGCAGCACACGCGCATCACGGCGAGCCTGCGGTCGCGCCCGGCCTCGCCGAGGGTCGCCTGGCCCCGCCTGAACGCGTCCACCTGCTCGCGCATCTTGCCGACGGTCGCGTTCAGGGGGGTCGTCTGCACGTGGAAGCCGCGCCGCGCGCACGCCTCGATCGCCTCCGGCACGAGCGCCGCGATCATGATCGGTGGCGGACGGCCGTGGCGCGGCCGCGGCATTACGGTGATGGGCGCGAACTGGTAGTACTTGCCATTCCACGAGACTTCCTCGCGCTCGAACAGCGCCGTCAGCACCTCGAGCGACTCGTCGAAGCGCTCGCGCGATTCCTCGATCGGCTTGCCCATGCGCGCCAGCTCATAGGCGAAGGCGCCGCGCCCGACGCCGAGCACGAGCCGGCCATCGCAGAGCATGTCCGCCTGGATCGCCTGTCCGGCGAAGAGGCGCATGTCGTGCAGAGGCAGCACGCACACCGAGGTCACGATCTCGAGTGAACGGGTGAGGGTCGCGACCTTGACCGCCAGCTGCAGCGGGTCCGGCACCAGTAGGATGTTGATCAGGTGATGCTCGGGGATCGTCACTCCTCGAAAGCCCAGCCGGTCGACCAGGGTCGCCTGCGTCAGCATGTCGGCGTACAGCCGTTCGCCGCCGTAGCGGGTGTCCTTGTAGTAGGCGCCGAGGAAGTTGTTGAACTGCATGCTGATTCCCATTCGCGACGAGCCTCTACGCTGCCAGAGTCTGTCAGTCTCGAAAATCAAAATTAATTGGTTATTTGGTTCGGTATATTCGAATCATGAACCTCGAAGAGCTGCAGACCTTTCTGGAAGTGACCGAGACCGGCAGTCTTGCGGCTGCGGCCACGCGCCTGCATGTCACGCCCTCGACCGTCACCGCCCGCCTCAACGCACTGGAGGCCCGCCTTGGCAGTCGCCTGTTGCGTCGCAGCAAATCCGGCGCCCAGCTCACCTCGGCAGGCTTTCGCCTGCAGCGCTATGCGCAGCTGATGACCCAGCTGTGGCGCCAGGCGCGCTACGACGTGGCGCTGCCCCCCGGCGTCGAGGGCGTCTGCAACGTCGGCCTTGAGTTCGACCTGTGGCACGACGTCGGCAGCCGTTTCCTGGACCAGGTGCGCGGCCATGCGCCGGCGATGGCGACGGCGATCTGGCCGGCGGAGCAGCGCCAGCTGCAGCGCTGGCTGGAGATGGGCCTGATCGACGTCGCGTTCTGCTACGCGGCGCAGGCGGGCGAGGGATTCACCAGCCGGTTGCTGCTCGAGGATGAACTCGTGCTGGTGTCGGCGCGCGCCGAGGCGTCGGCGGAACTCGATGCGGCCTACGTCTACGTTGATCACGGGGACGAGTTCCGGCGCCAGCACGCCGAGGCGTTCCCGACCGCGCCGCCGGCGCGGGTGACGATCGCGGCCGCCGAGTGGGCGCTCGAGTACCTGCAGCGCACCGGCGCGAAGGGCTATCTGCCGGCGCGCCTCGCCGCGACTCATCTGCCGTCCGGCCGCCTGCATCCCGTCGAAGGCGCGCCGCGCTTCGTGCGGCGCGTGCACCTGCTGGAGCGCGTGGGCGTGGTCCGCGCCTGGGACTGGTACGAGGCGGCGGTCGAGGCTTGCCGCGTTCGGATGACCACCGCTGCCTAGCCAGACTCAGCCGCGGCAGGCGCGAGCGGGCGGCCGTACAGTCGTACTTCCGGCGCGTCGTCGTCCACCTGCAGCGTGCGCTCGAACGCAAAGCCGAGCCGCAGCAGCGTGGCGATGGAGCGCGCGTTGTCCGGCGAGACGATCGCCACGACGCGCCGCAGCCCCAGCTCGTTCGCGGCGAGGTGCAGCAGCGCCTCGCAGGCCTCGGTCACGTAGCCGCGGCCGCGAGAGGCCGGCAGCAGCGCATAGCCGAGGTCCACATGGTCCAGCGTGGGCCGACGGATGAGGCCCGCGATCCCGACCGGCCGGCCGGAGCCGGCCTCGCTGAGCTTGAGCAGCCCGAAGCCGTGGTCGAGATAGCTGCGCCAGGGGCCCGCGCGCAGGTAAGCCTCAACGTCTGCGGCGACGCGCACGCCGCGGTCACCGATGTAGCGGCGAAAGTCGGGGTCCGTGAGCAGCTCGACGAGAAAATCCGCATCGTCGAGCGCGAGCGGCGTGTAGCTCAGGCGCGCCGAGCGGGGCAGGCGCAGCGCCACCGGCGGTCCGGGGCGCGATGAAGGAGGCGCAGTCACGCAACCTTCACAGCGCCCGCGCGCCGGCGGCTTACTTCGACAGCTGGAAGAGGACCGACGACACCCAGCCCTTGTTGCCGAGTTCGTCCTCCACTTCCCAAAGCATGCCTTCCTTCTGGCCGGTGGGGTACAGCATCATCCCCGGATCGAGCGTGCGCACGACTGCGCCCTTGCCGGTGCCGGAGGCGTACATGCGACCCGGCTTGGCCATCGTGACCGCCTGTTGCGCGGCCTCGGCCTTCGCGCTGGCGGGCAGCTCGGCGAACTTGGCGACCATGTCGGTGTAGGCCTGCAGGTACGCGAGCGCCACGACCTGGCCGACCTCCGTGTCGGCATAGCCGCTCGCGCCGCCGGCCGCGAAGCCACCGCCCGAGAAGAACCCGCCGCCCGCGCCCCAGCCGAGGTCGGTCTTGGTCGAGTGGCCCTCCGACATCACCAGCTGCTCGGAGGAGCGCACGTCGGTGACGGTCAGCACGACGTCGGCCGTCTTCTTCTTCAGGCTGATGCCGCCGAGCAGCATGCCTGCACCGCCGGGGATCAGGCCGCCGAGGAGGGCGCCGATGTGGTTGCCCCCGGCATTGTTGTTCTTCGAGATCAGGTCCGGCACCAGTACGTAGTCGGCGGCCTTCACCTGTCCCTTGCCGAGGTTCGAGCCGCCGCGCAGCTCACCGCCCGAGGCGAGCGCGCGCTCGGCCTGGGCCGCCGCCATGCCCTTGCCGCGGTCGACCAGCGTGAAGCAGCCGGACTGGTTGACGTAGACCTTGATCAGCGCCGCAGGCGAGCCGAGGCCGAACTCCGTCCACCAGTTCTTCTCCGGTTCGATGACGGCGAGCGTGCCCATCTTCTTCTCGCACTTGGGGATCTGCGCTTCCTTCTTGGCGCGCTGCTCCTGGGCGGTTTCGGCGTAGACGGGCGTCGCCTGCGCGAGCAGGAACGTGGCAGCGATGCAGCCGGCGAGCAGGGGGCGGGCGGGGGACAGCATAGATCTCACTCCATGGATGGTAGTTCGTGGTCTTCGCCGGCCTTCAGGGCCGGGGGGGCGGTCCGGTTGGCCTATTCTGGTCGCGGCGGTGCGGATTTGTAAATTTTGGCTGCGCGCACTGGGTCGTGGCGGCGGGTGCTCCCCGGGGCCGCGCCTGCTGATGGCTCAGCCCACCCGGATCGCCCCCTGACCCCAGTGGCGGTCCGCGATCAGGCACAGGATCTCGAACATCATCGTCGCGCCCACCAGCGCGGTGTTGCCGGTCTGGTCGTAGGGCGGGGAGACCTCGACGACGTCGCCGCCGATCAGGTTCAGGCCGCGCAGACCGTGCAGCAGGCGCATCGCCTCCACCGTGGACAGGCCGCCGACCTCCGGGGTGCCCGTCCCCGGCGCGTACACCGGGTCGAGGCCGTCGACGTCGAAGGAAATGTAGGTCGGGCCGTCGCCGACGACGCGGCGCGCTTCCTCGATGACCTTCTCCACGCCCATGGCCGCGAAATCCTCCATGAAGACCACCCGCATGCCGTGGTCGAGCGCGAAATCGACGCCGTCCATCAGGTTCTGGCCGCCGCGGATGCCGATCTGGATCGTATGCTTCGGATCCAGCAGGCCGTGCTCGACCGCGAGCCGGAATGGCGCGCCGTGCGTGAACTTGGAGCCGTACAGGTCGCCCCACGTGTCGCAGTGAGCGTCGATGTGCACCATGCCGATCGGGCCGTCCGCGGCGATCGCCTGGAAGATCGGGAAGGTGATCGAGTGGTCGCCGCCGGCGGTCACCGGCAGGATCCCGGCGCGGTGCACCGCGCGGTAGTAGTCGGCGATCTCGGCGGTCTGGGTCTCGAGGTCGTAGCGGCCACTGAAGCGCACGTCGCCCAGGTCCGCGATGCGGCACACGGCGTACGGGTTGAACTTCATGCCGAGGTTGAACGCGCGCATCAGGCTTGACTGGTTGCGGATCTCGCGCGGGCCGTGCCGGGCGCCCGGGCGGTTGGTGACGCCAAGGTCGGTCGGTACGCCGATCAGGCCGATGTCGACGCCCTCGAGGCTGGTGGCCAGCGGCGCGCGCATGAACGTCGCGATCTCGCCGTAGCGCGGCTCCTTCATCGGCTCGTAATCGACGCCGTCGACGACGCCTCGCTTGCGATAGCTCATGGGATCCTCAAGGGTGTCAGGGGATTTCTGCGGCGGCAGCGGCAGCCGGGTCGGCGGTCCCGAGCAGGCTCAGGCCGACGTAGACGACAAAGCTCAGCCCAAGGCCCGCGTAGATGGGCATGTCCGAATCGATGCCGCAGACCAGCAACAGCCCCACGACCGCGAGGCCGCCGACCGCGATCGAGGCGAGCGCCGCCGTCGCCGTGCCTCGACGCCACAGGATTGCGCCAATCACCGGTACGAACAGCGCGCCGACCAGCAGGTCGTAGGCAACGGTGAGCGCGGCGATGACATCTGTCGTCAGGCAGGCGATCGTCGTGGCGAGCACGCCGAGCAGCAGCGTCAGCATCCGCGTCTGGGTGACCGTGCCGATGGTCTTGGTCTTGCGTGTCGGCAGCCAGACGTCCTCAAGCAGCACGGTCGAGGAGGCGAGCAGGCAGGCACTCGCGGTCGACATGATCGCCGACAGGCACGCCGCGAGCAGCAGGCCGCGCATGCCGGCCGGCAGCACTTCGTTGACGATGGCCGCGAAGGCAAGGTCCGAGTTCGCGAGCGGCGGGAGGAACGCGTGCCCCGCTGCACCGATCGCGGCGCCGGCGGCCGCATAGACGAGGCAATAGAGGCCGACGTAGATACCGCCGTTGCGGGCCACCTTGACGCTGCGCGCCGTGAACACACGCTGCCAGCTGTCCTGGCCGATCAGGATGCCGAAGAAGTACAGCGTGAAGAACGACAGGATCTTGACGCTGCCGATATGCGTCAGCGAGAAGAACTCCGACGGCAGGCGCGCGTGCATGCCGGCAAGTCCGCCCGCATGAAGGATTGCCGCCGGCAGCAGCACGAACAGCATACCGATCGTCTTGATGACGAACTGCACGATGTCGGTGGTCGTCAGCGACCACATGCCGCCAAATACCGAATAGCCGACCATCACGATGCTGCTCAACAGGATAGACTGCGTGCGCGGGATGCCGACGATGCCCTCCATGACTGCGCCGACCGCGATCGTGCCGGTCACGACGATCATCAGGTCGTAGGCGGCCATCACGATGCCGCCCGCGAGGCGCGCCGAGCGGCTGTAGCGCCGCCCGAGCAGTTCGGTCAGCGTGTACAGCTTCAGCTCAAGGATCCGGGGCACGAGGAACACGCCCATCACCACCATGCCGAGACCGTACATGAATACCAGCCACATGCCGGAGATGCCGTACACGTAGCCGAGCTTTACGCCGCCGACGGTCGCACCTCCGCCGAGAATCACGGCGGCGAGCGTGCCTGAGTACAGCACCGGCCCCACCGAACGGCCGGCGACGAGAAAGTCCTCCTGGGTCGTCGCCTTGCGCTGCGCCCAGATGCCGACCCCGAGGATGCCGATGAGATAGACGGCGAGAACGATCAGATCCAAAGTCACCATGCTGGTCGGTCCTGGGGGGCGCCGGAGGCGAGCGCCGCGTGAGGTGAGGGCGTGCAGATAATACGGCTCCGCCCTGCCGATCCAAATACTTTCGGTAGGACCGTACTGGCCGCCACATTGAGTGCGCGCCTAAGCTCGGCTCACGCCGGGCCGTCCCGCCACGGCCGACGGTCACGATCCGGCAGGCGCGCAAGCCCGCAGACTGCGCGTCGAGCGAGCGGCCTGACGGGAGACCGGCAACGACAACCCGCTGAGGGGGATACGAGATGATCAATCGACTGATCCTGCTGATGGCGGCGCTGCTGGCGCCGGCCGTCGTGCTGGCGGCCAACCCTATCGACGGCACCTGGAAGGTCGATACTGCCCGCAGCAAGCTTCCGAGCAAGCCCTTCGAATACCTGTTGCAGGGCGGCGTCTACCGCTGCTTGAGCTGCGTACCGCCGCTCACCGTGGCGGCTGACGGCAAGGACAATCCGGTCAAGGGCGATCCTGACATGGACATGGCCAATGTCCGCGTCGTCGACGAGCACCGCGTCGACAAGGCGTTCATGAAGGACGGCAAGAAACTCGCCTCGAGTTCCTTCAGCGTTTCGTCCGACGGCAAGACGGCGATCGGCGAGTACACCAGCTACGTCGGCGTCGGCACCGCAGGCCCCGTGACCTGGAAATTCGAGTACACGCGTCTCAAGGCGGGTCCTGCCGGCGCACATGCCCATTCCGGCTCCTGGCGCCAGTCGAAGCTGCTCAGCGGATCGGACGCCACCCTGACCATGACGGTGAAGCTGCAGGGAAACACGCTGACGATGAGCTCGCCGACCGGTCAGTCGTACAGCGCCTCGCTGGATGGCACGGAGGCGCCCTATATCGGCGATCCGTATACGGATACCGTCTCGGTCAAGCGCATCGATGCCCGTACCTTCGAGGAGACCGACAAGCGGGCGGGCAAGGTCACCATCGTCAGTCGTATGACCGTGGCTGCCGACGGCAAGACCCTTGTCGTCAAGACCAAGGATGTGGTCAACGGACGCGACTCCGAGGATCTTCTCAGGAAGCAATGAACAGCGTCGGCGACCGCCGCGATCTTCACGGTGGTCGCCTGACGCATCTGCCGCACCGCGGCATTGCGGCCGTTGGTGTCGATCCGCTACCGTGATTCCCCAGTCTCGCGCTTTCGCGAGTCGGTCACGGCCGGAGGCTCGCGATGACGACGCGTCGAACCCTGCTGCACAGCGCGATCGGCGGCCTGGCGCTCGCAGGTACCGGACTTGCCGGCCGGCTCGCGCAGGCCGCCCTGCCGCAGGGCACGCTGGATTCGCAGCGGCTCGAGTCCCTGCCTGGCAAGCAGCCGCTGCTCAAGCGCTCCTACCGTCCGCCCAACTACGAGTCCCCGCCCGCCGCGTTCGCACAGGACATCACGCCGAACGACCAGTTCTTCGTGCGTTGGCACCTGATGAACATTCCGCAGGTCGATGCGCGCGAGTGGCGCCTGTCAATCGGCGGCGATGCCGCCTCGAATGCCGTCGAATTCACGCTCGAGCAGCTGCGCGGCGAGTTCGAGCCGGTCGAAGTGGTCGCCGTGTGCCAGTGCGCCGGCAACCGCCGTGGCCTGTCCGAACCGCATGTGCCGGGCGTGCAGTGGGGCAACGGCGCGGTGGGCAACGCCCGCTGGCGCGGCGTGCGGCTGCGCGACCTGCTGGCCCGCGCGGGCTTAGCCCGCGACGCGGTCGAGATCGCGTTCGCGGGCGGCGACCTGCCGGCGCTGGAGGCAACGCCGCAGTTCGTAAAGAGCATTCCCACCTGGAAGGCCGTCGACGAGAACACCCTCGTCGCCTACGAGATGAACGGCGCGCCGCTGCCGCACTGGAACGGCTACCCGGCGCGCCTCGTGGTGCCCGGCTGGGCGGCGACGTACTGGACCAAGCAGGTCAGCTCGATCCAGGCGCTCGGCCGGCCGCTGTCGGGCTTCTGGATGAGCACCGCCTACCGGATCCCGAAGGGCAAGTACCCGCTCATCGACCGCTTCGTCTCGCAGGAGTCGGACGCCAGCATGCCGGTGACCGAGATCCTCGTGAACTCGATGATCACCAGCCACAGCGACGGGCAGCGCTGCGCGGCGGGTCGGCCGGTCGTCGTCGCCGGCCTCGCCTGGGACGGCGGCTCGGGCATCCGCGAGGTCGAGGTGTCGATCGACGAAGGCCGCAGCTGGAGAAGTGCCGAGCTCGCCCCGAGCCTCGGCCGCTATTCTTTCCGGGGCTGGCGCTACGCGTTCACGCCGCACGCCAGGGGGCCGCAGGGCGTGATGGCGCGCGCCAGCAGCCTGCAGGGCTCGACGCAGACGATGGAGCTGATCTTCAATGCCTCCGGCTACCACAACAACGTCGCACAGCGCGTCGCGCTGCAGGTGGTCTGACATGCGCCCGACGAGCCCGCCGATCCTGCTGCTGGCGCTGCTGTCGGTCGCCCCCGTCGTCGCAGCTGCCGACGAGACGGCGCTCAAGCTCGTCGATGGCCCCGAGCTTGCGACCGTGCAGGCCAACTGCTCGGTGTGCCACAGCCTTGACTACGTGCAGATGAATGCGCCGTTCCTGAAGCGGGTGGGCTGGGAAGCGGAAGTCCGCAAGATGATCAAGGTCATGGGCGCGCCGGTGTCCGACGAGGATGCCGCGAAGATCCTCGCCTATCTCACCCGCAGCTACGGCGTCGACTGACGCGGACGAGCGGCCGCTTCAGGCGGCTGCGGCACGTGGCGCGATCAGGTGCGCCCTGATCGCGTCCAGCAACGCATCGGGGCGCTCCGCCAGCAGCATGTGCCCGGCACCTTGCAGCACCGTCAGTTGCGAGCCGGTGATCGCAAGGCTCAGCTGGCGGGCATTTTTCAGCGGCGTCATCTGGTCGCGCTCGCCGGTGACCAGCCAAGTCGGCGCGCGCACGCGCGCGGCGGCTGCGGAACCATCGAAGGCGTTGCAGGCGGCAAGGTCCGTATGCAGCACGCCCGCTCGCGCCCGCTGCAGCACGCGCTCGCCGGCACCGACCATCCAGACGCCCGGGGCCGCACTGCCGCCCAGGCCCGCGGCCTGGCCGTAGCCCCACAGGTTGACCATGTCGATCGCGGCCTGCTCGTTGGCCGCGGACGCCGCCAGCAGGTCCGGATGGACCGGCATCTTCGCCGCGCTGCCGATCAGCAGTAGCCGCTCGACGCGCGTGGGCGAGCGCGCGGCCGCCTCGAGCGCGACCAGCGAGCCCATCGAGTGGCCGATCAGCGCCGCGGATGGCGCGGCCGCCGCGTCGAGCAGCGCGACCAGCCAGTCGGCCATCGCGCCGATGTCCGCCAGCGGCGCGCCGTCCGAGCGGCCGTGTCCCGGCAGGTCGGGGGCGAGCACGTTCCAGCCGCGAAACGCGAGCCAACGGCTCTGCAGCGCCCAGACCGTGTGATCGAGGCCGGCGCCGTGCACGAAGACGGCGAATGGGCGGCCGGCCGCGTGGGCGCGGCCGCCGGTGGCGACATGTACGGCATGTCCGTTGACCGTCATCTGCACTGGGCTTCGCTTCCTTAGGTCTTCAGGGCGGCCCGCAGGGCCTGGTCCAGATCGCGGACGATGTCGTCGGCGGACTCGATGCCGACTGACAGTCGCACCATGTCCTCGCCGATGCCGGCGGTCGCCAACTGCGCGGCGCTCATCTGCTGGTGCGTGGTGCTCGCCGGGTGGATCACCAGCGTCTTGGCGTCGCCGACATTGGCGAGGTGGCTCGCAAGACGCAGCGCAGAGATGAATCTCGCGCCCGCCGCCCTGCCGCCGTTGACGCCGAAGCTGATCATCGAGCCCGCGCCGCGCGGCAGCAGCCGGGCGGCGAGTTCGTGGTCCGGATGCTCCGGCAGGCTCGGGTGCGTGACCCAGGCGACCGCCTTGTGGCCGGTCAGCAACGCAAGCACCGCATGCGTGTTCTCGATGTGCCGCTGCATCCGCAGGCCCAGCGTCTCGATGCCCTGCAGCAGGTAGAACGCGTTGGTGGGCGAGAGGCACACGCCGAACTGGCGCAGTCCCTCGGTGCGCGCGCGCATCGTGAACGCCGCCGGGCCGAACTGCTCGCTGAAGACGATCCCCTGATAGCCCGCGACCGGCTCGGTCAGCATCGGGTACTTGCCCGACGCCTCCCAGTCGAAGCGGCCGCCGTCGATCACCGCCCCGCCGATCGCGATGCCATGGCCGCCGATCCACTTGGTGATCGAGTGCATGACGAGGTCCGCGCCAAGGTCGAGCGGTCGGCACAGGTAAGGGGTCGCGAACGTACTGTCGACCAGCAGCGGGATGCCGGCGGCGTGCGCAATCTCGGCCAGCGCCGGGATGTTCAGCACCTCCAGTCCCGGATTGCCGATCGTCTCGCCGATCACCAGGCGCGTGTTCGGCCGCAGCGCGGCGCGAAAGCCGTCGAGGTCGCGCGGCTTGACGAAGGTCGTGGTGATGCCGAAGCGCGGCAGCGTGTGTGCCAGCAGGTTGATCGTGCCGCCGTACAGCGATGCGGAGGCGACGATGTGGTCTCCGGCGCCGAGCAGGGTCGCGATTGCGATGTGCATCGCGGCCATGCCGCTGGCGGTGCAGACCGCGCCGACGCCGCCCTCGAGCGCCGCGAGCCGCTCCTCGAGCACCGCCACCGTGGGGTTCGAGATGCGACTGTAGATGTAGCCGGGGCGCTCGAGGTTGAACAGCGCCGCGGCCTGTTCGGTGTCCTCGAAGACGTAGGAGGTGGTCTGGTAGATCGGCACGGCGCGTGCGCCATGCTCGGGATCCGGGTGGTGCCCGGCGTGCAGGCTCAGCGTCTCGAATCCCGGCGGCGTCGGTCCTGCCATCGAACTCATCCTCGTAGCTCCCGCGTGCGGCCGCGGCGGGCGATTATCGCCCCGATCCGTCCACTATGCTGCGGTCCCTTCGACGGCGAGTCCTTCCGCGCGCCAGCGCAGCATGCCACCGGACAGGTTTGCGATACGCGACAGACCCGCCTTGTGCAGCAGCAGGCTGCCCTGGGCGGACCGGCCGCCCGCCCGGCAGACGGTCACGATCGGTCGCTCGCGATCGAGGCTGGCGACTTCGGCCTGCAGCCTCGACAGCGGGATGAGCCGCGCGCCCGGGACGTGCCCCAGATCGTCGCTGAACTCGTGCGGCTCACGCACGTCGATCACCTGCACCTCGCCGAGCCGCTCGGCTAGTCCCGCCGGATCGATCTCCCAGACACCGCCGAAGGTGAACGTCAGCGGCGCCCAGGTCGGCTCGTCGGGGCGGGCGCCGTCCGGGCGCACGCGCCCGCAGGCGAGGTTCGCAGGCACTGCGACGTCGATCAGCTTCGGGTGCGGCAGGCCCAGGTTCTTCATGAAGCCGACGAAGTCGGACTCGTTGAGGTTGCCGCCGAGGCGCGTGTTGTAGGCGAGTTCCTCGGCGACGCTGGTGACCGTGAGACCGCGGTAGTCGTGGCCCGGGTAGAGCAGGCACCCGGGCGGCAGCGACAGGATCTGCTCGCGCACCGAGTGGAACAGCGTCGCGGGATTGCCCTCCTGGAAGTCGGCCCGTCCGCAGCCGCGAATCAGCAGCGCGTCGCCGGTGAATGCCGCGCTCTGGTCGTCGAGGACGTACGTCAGGCAGCCGTTGGTGTGCCCCGGCGTCGCCCGCACCTCGAGGTGGCGCGTGCCGAACTCGACGCGATCGCCCTGCGCCAGCATTCGATCGGCGTTCTGGGCTCGCGTCGCGGCCGCAAGCGCAATGCGACTGCCGCAGCGTTCCTTGAGCAGCCAGGCGCCGGTCACGTGGTCCGCATGCGTGTGCGTATCGAGCGTCCAGCCGAGCGTGAGTCCGAGTTCCCGGACCAGCGCCGCGTCGCGGCGGACCTGCTCGAACACCGGGTCGATCAGCAGCGCCTCGCCGCTGGCGCGATCGCCCAGCAGGTAGCTGTAGGTCGACGAGGTCGGATCGAACAATTGCCTGAAGACGAGCATGGCTGCCCCCGGGTCGCGCGGCTGGAGGTCGATGCTAGCGTTGCGCCTGCCAGCCGGCGAGCGTGGCGCGTAGGAACTCGGTGTTGCGCATGACCGCGGCGTCGAGGATGCCCGCCTGCGCGTTGCCTGCCGCCCAGTCGCCGCGCTCCATCGCCTCGGTCAGTCCCGGGAACTCCAGATGCGCATAGGTGTAGCGCGCCGCGTACAGCAGGTGCTGGAACCAGGGACGGTCGGGGATGCCGGCCGGATCCAGCCAGTTCGCCTCGACCTGCCCGAGTCGCTCGTTCAGGTAGCGGACCTGGCCCGGACTTGCGTGGCCGGCCTGCAGGTCGGCGAGGGTCGCCTCGCCCAGCGCACGTCCCGCCTCGGCAAGCTCCGCCAGATGCCCGTGCAGAGGCTGCAGTGACACCGGCGTCTGCGCGGCGTTGGTGCGCTGCTCGAGATCGGCGAGGAAGTCCTGCAGCGACGCGGCGTTGACGGCGAAGTCGAACGGCAGGATGTCGGCGTTCGCGAGCCTGAGCGCGGTGACGCCCCAGATCCGGGTCAGCGCGGTGTGGTACTCGAACGTCGGATCGCCGATCTTCGCCATCCAGTAGTGGTCGTCGTAGGCGGAGTGGTAGACGCCATAGTCGCCGGTGAAGCCGAGGTTGATGACCGGCCGACCGAGATGGTTCAGGAACACCGTGTGGTCGGAGCCGCTGCCGATGCGGGTGTCCACCAGTTCCGCGTCCGTTGGTGCGACGCTCGTGCGGTGGTCGCGCGACCAGGTCCGTCGCCAGGCCTCCAGCAGCGACACGCCGGACGGCGCGCGCACGTCGCGTGCCGCCTCGATCAGCATCGGCGCGAGCGACGAGACCGCCGACGGCGAGAAGCTCAGGCCGTCCGGGCCTGCGGTCGTCGCGGCGCCTGCGACCGACTCGTCGGTGTTCAGGTAGGCAACCAGCTTGTGCTTGAGTTCGTCGCCGAACTGCTCGCCCCACTCGGTCGAGCCGGTCAGCGCGTACTCCTCGCCGTCCCAGCTGCAGGCGATGATCGTGCGCCGCGGGCGAATGCCACGCCGCTTGAGCTCGCCGAGGTCGTGGGTGAGTTCGAGCATCGAGACCGTGCCGCTGACCGGGTCGACACCGCCGTACGCCCAGGCATCGCGATGGTTGCCGATCAGCACCCATTCGTCCGGAAGCTGCGCGCCGCGCAGCCGTGCCTCGACCACCGTGTAGGGCTTGATGCTGGTGTCCATGTCGACGTTGAGGTGGACACGCACGCCGCCGCTGTAGCGGTAGGTGATCGGCAGGTCGCCGCGCCACTCGGCGGGCACCTCCTCGCCGGTCATGCTCTCGAGCAGGGGCCTTGCATCGCGTGCCGACAGCGGCAGGGCGATGATCTTCGGCAGCGAGCGCGCGCTCGACGCCGGCACATGCCTGGCGCCGGGGACCGAGGCCCAGCCTGGCGTCGTCGGGTCGCCCGGCACGATGAAGTCGTAGGTGATCGCGCCGCGCTGGATGTGGCTCTCCGGCCCCCAGGGCCCGTCGGGGAAGGTCTTGCCCTTGGAGGCACCGTCCTCGGCCGGATCGGAATAGATCAGCAGGGCCGCCGCGCCCTCGCGCTCGGCGGTGAGCGCCTTGAAACCGCGGTAGCTGTACGGATTGGAGTAGCGCACCAGCACGATCTTGCCGCGCACGCTGATGCCGTGCCGGCGCAGCAGGTCGTAGTCGTCGGGGTTGCCGCTGTGGGCATAGACCACCTCCGCGGTGACCTCGCCCGAGGCGGAGTAGCCGAAGTAGGAGCCCGAGATCGACGGATTGCGGGTCGACGGATCAACCCCGTAGCGGTCCTCGCGCAGCGAGGCGCGAAAGTGGCGCGGCGCCACCATCTCCAGCGCCACGTGGCGCGGACTCGAGTGCAGCACGTCGTAGCGGCGCAGCGTGACGTCCTCCCAGCCCTGCCGGCGCCATTCGTCGGCGATGTTGCGGGCGAGCCGGTTGTTGGCGCTTGAGGCGGCCGGATGCGGCTCGCGCGTCAGCCGCTGGTGCCAGTCGCGCGCGCGCGCGGTCGAGGGCAGCGCCTGGAACGATGCCTCGAGCTCGTGTTCGGCGGCGGCACGGGCGGGTGAGAAGCCGCGGATCGGGGCGGACGGCTCGCTCGCCGCGAGCGCAGGCGGCGCTGCGGCGGCGAAGATCGAGGCGATCAGCGCGAGCGGGGCGAGGACAGGACGAAACGGCATGACGACTCCAGCGATCAGTGCAGCGCGCGGGCGACCGCGGCAAAGAAGTCCTGGTCGTCGACGATATCCATGCCTTCCGGCTTGGAGCGGGCGCTCCATTCGACGATGACGAGCCGCTCGCGCGGGTTGATGTGCACATACTGGCCGAAGATGCCTTCGGCGGCGAACGCCCCTTCTGGGTCCGGGCTGTCGATTGTCGCCAGTGCCGGCCACCAGAAGTAACCGTAGTCCTGCCGCTCGCCGCCCTTGAGCGTCTTGGGCGTCGTCGCCTCTCGCAGCCAGCCGTCCGGCAGCGTCGCGCGGCCGTCGATGACGCCGTCGCCCAGGATGTACAGGCCGAAGCGGCCGTAGTCGCGCAGGGTGGCTGCGAATCCGCTGCCGGCCATGGTCGTTCCATCGCCGGAGGCAAGCCACCAGGTCGCCTCCGACGCCATGCCGAAGGGCTTCCAGATCTTCTCCGACAGGTACTCGGCGAGCGGCCGGCCGGCGGCACGCCGCACGACCTCGCCTGCGACCATGGTCTCGCCGGTGTTGTAGTTGTAGACGGTTCCCGCGGCGGCCGCGCGCGGCAGCTTCGCCATCAGCGCCAGCGACGCGCCCGGGGTCTGGCTGATCTGCGCCTCGAGCAGGTGGCGGCGATCGGATTGTGGGTTGGTGTAGGTCTCGTCCCAGCGGACGCCCGAGGCCATCATCAGAATGTCGCGGATGCAGACCGCCTCGTAGGCGCTGCCCTGCAGGCTGCGCGCATAGCGGGTCACCGGATCTTCGAGGCTTGCGATGTAGCCCTCGTGGATCGCTACGCCGACCAGGGTCGAGGTGATCGACTTGGCGACCGACATCGACATCCACCGCGTCTCGGGCGTATTGCCGTACTGGTAGATCTCGGCGGCGATGTGGCCATCCTTCAGCACCAGCAGGCCCGCGACCCGGTTCACGGCGAGGTAGTCGTACAGGTCCCAGTCGCGGCCACGCGAATGGAAACGCACGCCGGACAGCGGTCGCGCCGCCAGCGGCAGCGGGCGCGGGTGGGCGGAGGGGGCGATCCGGCTCGACGGCAGCAGCCAGTCGATGTGCCGGAACGTGCTGACGGCGAGATCCGGAGTCAGCGTGCCGTCGTAGACTTCGCGCACCGTGCCGATCGGCTCCCGCTCGCGTGCCGCCGGGCCGGCCGTCGCCGAACTGGCGGCGAGAACGGCGAGGGCCGCGACGAGGGCACGTCGAGCGTCACGCAAAAATCGCGGCATCGGAACACCTCGCCTGGCGGGAATACGACGGTCCCCGACGCCAAGCGTGCGGTGGGCCGTGGCGGACGATATCGACTGGCCCGATCAGACGCCAGCAGGGGCGACCACCGCCGGCAGGCGCAAGGCCCCGCCGGCCGTGGCGTGCGGCCTACAGCAGGCTTATGTCCACCGCGATGTTGCCGCGCGTCGCGTTCGAGTACGGACACACGGCATGGGCCTTGGCGATGAGGCCCTCGGCGACGGCCCGGTCCAGCCCCGGCAGGCCGATCGCCAGTCGTACCGCGAGCCCGAAACCCAGCGAGGTCGGGCCCAGCTCGACGCTGGCGTCGATATGCGTCGCGGCCGGCAGCGCGATCTTCTCCTGGCCCGCCATGAACTTCATGGCGCTGAGGAAGCAGGCGGCGTAGCCGGCCGCGAACAGCTGCTCGGGATTGGTGCCATTGCCGGTGCCGCCCATGGACTTGGGTGCGGCCAGTCGTACGCTGAGCAAGCCGTCGTCGGTCTTCGCCTCGCCGTCCCGGCCGCCGGTGACATGGGCGTGCGCGGTGTACAGCACCTGGTCGAGGGGGGTGGTCATCAGTCTGCTCCTGATCGTGGGGCCCGTGCGCCAGCAGCGACGGGCGGGACGTCAGAATACGTCGCCACGGCAAGCCGCTCGATGTAAAGATTCCATCGCCGCGATAGATAACCCCCGCGGCACCGTGCGTGTCACATTCGGCCCGAATTTGGAATGCTCCGCCGGCGGGCCTGCCGCGACCGGCCGGTCTTACGTTGTTTAGGGAGTGGCCATGGCAGACAGACGTGAGTTCCT
The DNA here is from genome assembly GCA_025356815.1 of Pseudomonadota bacterium. GTDB lineage: Bacteria > Pseudomonadota > Gammaproteobacteria > Steroidobacterales > Steroidobacteraceae > CAIKZZ01. Next base: position 5,253 of record JANXQL010000052.1, on the reverse strand, counting down.
CGGTGCGCTGGCAGGCCTGCCGGCGCTGGTGGGGGTGCTGGGCGAGGCGCGTGCCGCCGAAGCGCCGCCGGCGGCGACGGCCGACGATGCCGAGCTATTCGCGCGCCTGCGGCGCGACCTGCAGTTCCCGCCCGACATCACCTATTGCAACACCGGCACGCTCGGCGCCGTGCCGCGCGAGGTCATGGACGCCATGGTCGGGGCGCTGCGCGCCACCGAGGCGAGCCTGCCGGACTGGCCGTATTTCCAGCCGGACGGCGAGCCGCTGACCGGCTACCAGCCGCTGCTGGCCGCCCGTACCCGCGCGGCGCGGCTGATTGGCGCAGACGCCGACGAGCTCGCCATCACCCAGAACGCGACGATGGGCATGAACGCGCTTGGCAACGGCATCGACTGGCAGCCGGGCGACGAGGTGCTGACGACCGACCAGGAGCACGGCGGGGCGGTATCGATCTTCCGCCTGATGGCGAAGCGCCGCGGGATCGTCGTGCGCGAGCTGCCGCTGGGCTCGGCGGTCGGCGGTGGACCCGATGCGATCGTCGCGCTGTTCCGCGCAGCGCTGACGGCGAGGACGCGCGCGATCATGGTCAGCCACGTGACCTCCCAGTTCGGCATCCGCATGCCGGTGGCGGCTCTGGTCGCGCTTGCGCGTGGCCAGGGCGTGCTGTCGCTGGTGGACGGGGCGCAGGCAGTCGGGCAGATGCCGGTGGACGTGCACGCGCTCGGCTGCGATGCCTACGTCGCAAGCCCGCACAAGTGGCTGCTCGCCCCGAAGGGAACGGGCCTGCTGTACGTCCGGCGCGGTGCGCAGGACGCGCTGTGGACGACGCTTGCGAGCTATCAGTGGGACAACAAGGCCGAGGGCGCCTTCCGCTTTATGCAGTACGGCACCGGCAGCACCGCGCTGATCGACGGGCTGGTGGCGTCGCTCGCGCTCGCCGAGCGGCACTCGATGGCGCGCGTCGAACGCTGGAACCTCGCGCTGACGATGCGTCTGCGGGCGGGCCTTGCGCGCATTCCCGGCGCCGTGCTGTCGTCGCCGGCCGATCCGCGGCTCGCCGCCGCGATCACCACCTTCCGCGTCGAGCGGGTCACTGCCCGCGCGCTGCAGGAGGCGCTGTGGACGCAGCAGAAGGTGCGCGTGCGCGCCCAGGGCGACGACAAGGGGGTGCGTCTTTCCGCCCACATCTACGTCTCACCGGCCGACATCGACCGGGTCCTGCAGGTGGTGTCCACGCTGCGCGCCGGCTAGGGACTCGTCGCCGGGCGGCATCACCCCCTATACTCGATCCGGGACGACCCCTCGGACGGGAGTCGGCAAAAAACAACAAAAGGGGATGCAGAGTGAAGAAGATCGCTGCCCGTATTCCGCGCACGGTTCGCTTGCGGCCGATCGTGGCCGCCACCTCCTCGATTCTGGCCGCGAGCCTCGCAGCTCATGCGCAGCAGGCGACCGTGCCACCGGCCTCGACCGGCCTCGACGAGGTGATCGTGACCGCCCAGAAGCGCTCCGAGAACCTGCAGTCTGTGCCGATCAGCATCCAGGCCTTCGACACCAAGAAGCTGGCCGAGCTGCAGGTCGCGAGCTTCGATGACTACGCGCGCTACCTGCCCAGCCTGTCGGTGCAGAGCTACGGCCCTGGCAACGCCCAGCTGTACGTCCGTGGCGTGACCAACGGCGGCGACGGCGTGCACGTCGGCTCGCAGCCGCTGGTCGGCGTCTACGTCGACGAAATGCCGGTCACGACCATTGGCAACAACCTCGACGTGCACGTCTACGACATGCAGCGCGTCGAGGCGCTGTCCGGGCCGCAGGGCACGCTGTTCGGCGCAAGCTCGATGGCAGGCACCATGCGCCTGATCACGAACAAGCCCGATCCGGCCAAGTCCGAGTCCGGCTACGACATCACCGGTGAGAAGTTCACCGTCGGCGATGCCGGCGGCAAGATCGAAGGCTTCGCCAACGTGCCGATCGGCGACAACGCGGCGATCCGCCTCGTCGGCTGGGCCGAGCACACCGGCGGCTACATCAACGTCGTGCGCAGTTCGCCGCAGTATTTCCCGTCGTCGGGCATCGCGCGCGACAACGCGCGCTTCGTCGAGAAGAACTCCAACTGGGTCGACACGACCGGCGGCCGGGTCGCGGTGCGCTTCAACCTGAACGACAGCTGGACCGTGACTCCGACGCTGATGACGCAGGCGCAGACGGCCGGCGGCCAGTACGCGTACACGCCGTTCGCGACCACGCTGACGCCGGTCTACGGGGACGGCTCGAGCGGGCCGACGATGACCCTCGGTGGCACGGGGGATCTGAACATCGCCCGCTACAATGCGGAGGTCAATCGCGACAACTGGACGATGGGCACGCTGGTCGTCGAAGGCAAGCTGTCCTCGCTCGATGTGACGTACGCCGGCGGCTACATCAAGCGCAACCAGTACAGCGTCGGCGACTACTCCGACTATTCGCTGTTCTACGATGTCGCGTACGCGTACCAGCCCGCCTACTACGGCGACATCTTTCACGACAAGAACGGCAACCTGATCAACCCCGGCCAGATCGTCTACGGCCGCAACGCGTTCACCAAGCAGTCGCACGAGCTCAGGCTTGCGACGCCGACGACCTGGCGCCTGCACGGCGTGCTGGGCCTGTTCGTCGAGCGCCAGACCGACGAGATGCGCTACGACTATGTGGTACCAGGCATCGCGCAGGACGTGTCGGTCGACGGCTCGCTGGGCACGGTGTGGCTTGAGAACGCGTACCGGGTCGACCGCGACTCGGCGCTGTTCACGGACCTGACGTACGATGTGACCCCGAAGCTTGCGCTGACCGCCGGCATCCGCCTGTACCGCTACGACAACACGCTGTATGGGTTCGCGGGCTTTGGCCTGGGCTTTCCCAACCCGGATTCTCCGTACACGGGCGAGAACATCTGCCTCACGCCCGTGGACCCGAACAACCATGCGCTGCCTTGCCAGAACCTGCAGTCGCAGGCGAAGAAGAACGGCGAGACCCACCGCGTCAACGTCACCTACAAGTTCGACGACGACCGCATGATGTACGCCACGATGTCGACCGGCTTCCGCCCCGGCGGCGTCAACCGGCTGTTGAGCGTGCCACCGTACCAGGGTGACTCGCTGACCAACTTCGAGATCGGCACCAAGACCTCGTGGTTCGACCGCCGTCTGCGCATCAACGGCGCGGTGTTCTACGAGCGCTGGAAGGACGCGCAGTTCGCGTACCCCGGCCAGGCTGGCGTGAACGTGGTCGTCAACGCAGGTAAGGCCACGATCAAGGGCGTGGAGGCCGAGGTGCACTGGAAGGCCAGCGACGCGCTCACCATGTCGACGTCGATGACCTTTCTCGACGGCAAGCTCGACACCAACGTCTGCCACCGGCTGACCACGGACCCGAACTGCAATCCGACCAATCTGGTGCCGGACAACGAGGTGTACGCCGCGGTCGGCGACCGGCTGCCGGTGTCGGCGCGCATCAAGGGCAACACGATCGCCCGCTACGAGTGGTCGACCGGCGAGTTCAAGGCGCATGCCCAGCTCGCCGCCGTCTACCAGGGCAACGTACTGCCGGCCCTGCGCAAGCGCGACCTGGACGTACTCGGCACGCAGCCGGGCTACGCCAGCATCGATCTGTCGTTCGGGCTTGCCCGCAATGCCTGGACGATGGAGCTGTATGCGCAGAACGTCCTGGACCGGCGTGGCGAGGCGATCCGCTACACCGGTTGCGCGACGTCGAACTGCAAGCTCATCGACGTGATTCCGATCCGGCCGCGCCTGCTCGGGGTGAGCTTCGGCCAGCGCTTCTGAAGCGGACAGGGCCGGGCCACGGGCCCGGCCCTGTCGCCCGCTTGGGGGTGGCACCAGACGCATTTCGCAGGACATCGAAATGCTCGGGCCTGCACGCGGGCCACGAATCCAGAGCCGCCCGGGAATTGCGCGACTGCTGCGCGAGGCAGGCGTCATACCCCCTTCTGTGGAGGCGCTGCTTCGAGTGATCCCGAGGGCTGGATTTCGCGTCGGCTAAGGACGACGGGCGCCTGCTCGGCAGGCACCTTTTGCGAGCGGCGGGCGCGACCGAAGCTTTTCATCAGGCAGGCTTCTGACACCGACGCCATCAGGACACCCTTCCATCACGCGGTCGAGCTGCTGATATCAAGGTCTCATCATGAGAGCCATCGGAGTCCTGGAATGGCGGAGAGCGCAGGTCTCACCGCAATAAGGTCATGCGAGGGCACAATCCGGGAGCCGTCGGCACGGGTAGGCTGGGCTAGAAGCGTCCATCGACATCCGTCCTAAGGCCAGGGGCTCGGCTGCGGAGGGCCTTGAAAACAGGCTCGAGAACAGCCATCGGTCCGCTGGACTTTGCTGTCCTCCGCTCCGGTCAGTCTGTTCGTAATGACAATTATAATTGACAAATATCGTCATTATGAATGGCGGTTTCAAGTCCGAAGCGCAACGTTTTTGCGGTAGTCGGATTCGTAGTTGAAGGACTCGGGCATGAACAGCTCGAGAGGACACTTCCAGCCAAGCGATTTTCTCGGCCGGACGTTGAGGTCGAAGGCGATGTCGTCGAGATCGCTCTGTGAGAGCACCGACAGGTCCGCGCCCTTCGGCAGGTACTGCCGGAGCAAGCCGTTGGTGTTCTCGTTGATGCCACGCTGCCAGGGGCTGTGCGGATCGGCGAAGTACACGGCGATCCCGGTTCGATCGGAGAGCCTGGCGTGAGCCGCTATTTCCTTGCCCTGATCGCAGGTCATGGAAAGTCGCTTCTGCGCATCGATTCGATTGAGGACGCGACCGAAGCCGGCGACGGCGGAGTTGGCTGTGCCATCGGCGAGTTTTGCGAGAGTCACGAACAGCGTGGTGCGTTCGACCAACGTGCCGACGGTGGAGGCGTTGCCAGCGCCCTTGATCGTGTCTCCTTCCCAGTGTCCGGGCACGACGCGTTCGTCGATCTCCGGCGGCCTCACGTGGATCGAGACCATGTCCGGGATCTGTCCGCGCCGATCTTCACCCCGGGCACGGGGCTTGCGCGCTCGCCGGGCCTGGCGCAGCAGCCCGATGATCTCGGTACGCAGCTCCCCCCGCGGCATCGCGTAGATGGCCGTGTAGATGGTCTCGTGGCTGACGTTCCGATCCGCTTCGCCGGGATGCATGCGTCGAAGTATGCCGGCGATCTGCTCGGGAGAGTGCCCCTTGCCGAGCATCAGGCGCATCTGCGCCCAGAGCCAGGTCCCG
>JANXQL010000041.1 GCA_025356815.1 Pseudomonadota bacterium | reverse complement strand
AATCGCTCCGGGGCTGCTCTATGCCCATGTTGGCCAGTTCGTCGGCGCGTTCGTTGCCGGGGTTGCCCGCATGCCCTTTTACCCAGCGCCAGTCGATCTTGTGTCCCTGCGCTGCGGCGTCCAGCCGTTTCCACAGGTCCTGGTTCTTGACCGGCTTCTTGTCGGCGGTCTTCCAGCCGCGCTTCTTCCAGTTCGGCAGCCAGGACTTGATGCCGTCCATGACGTACTTGGAGTCGGTGTAGAGAGCGACCCGGCATTCGCGCTTCAGGGCCTCCAGCGCTTTTATGGCAGCGGTCAGTTCCATGCGGTTGTTGGTGGTCTGCGGCTCGCCGCCCCACAGTTCCTTCTCGGTGTTGCCGGCCACCATCAGCACGCCCCAGCCGCCGGGGCCGGGATTGCCCTTGCAGGCGCCGTCGGTATAGATCTTCACCTCGGTCTTCGCGTCAGCTTTCGCATTGCTCGTCATGCATGCTCCACGGCCGCGCCGACGATGGCCGGGCGCCTGCGCCGTCGGGGGCGGATCGGGGTCAGGGTGTAGATGCGCTTCTTGGCCTTGATCAGGTAGACGCTGCCGAATCGCCCCTTGAACCGACTGTTGGCCTTCGCAAGGGTCTTTGCGATCCGGCCGGAGGCAAGGCTCAGCACCGGCGGGGCCTGCACGATTCTCGTCGTCTGGAGCACGTCGAACCCGAGCAGCCTGAGCCAATCCTTAAGCCTGCGCGGCGACATAAACCGATGCAGGTTGGGCGGAAAGCCGCCGCGGGTCAGCCGATGACGTGCCGCCCACAGCCCCAGCGGCTCGAACCCCAGGATCAGCACGTGCCCCTCTCCCGCGAGCACCCTTTCAACTTCCCGCAGCACTTCGTGGGGTTCGGGCTCGAACTCGAGCGTGTGCGGCAGCAGCACCGCGTCGACGGACTGGCTCTGGATCGCAAGCGAGCTGGCGTGACTGACGCAGTCGCCCCGATAGCCGGGATTGGCGATCAGGAACCGCCGCGGGATGCGTGCAAGCCCCAGAAACGCGTCCTTCGGCCCCCAGTGGCCAACTTGCAGAAAGTTGTTGCCAAAAACGTCCTCCAGCGCCGATTCAACGGCAATCTGCTCCGATCTGAGCAGAAATTCTCCGAACGGCCCCGCCAACCAGTCGTCGAGGGGATCGAGGGGCACGGAAGGAAGCCTTGGCATGGCTTGTAAGGATACCGGTCCCCGGCGGTCCTGCCAACGGGAAAAAGGCTAGCAATCCGAGAGGCTTACGGGTTAAATTCCACCCGGTTTTTGAGGGTGCTCGGGGGGTCCGCCCTGCAGGCGAGACACCGACCGATCCGCCGGCTCACGAGGATTCTATACAGCGCATGCACCCGGAGCCGTCCCCCACCCCGACTCCGCCACCGACGCTGATGGTCACCTGCGTCCCCGCCTTCGACGACAACTACCTCTGGCTGATCCACGGGGACGGCGCCGCCGCCCACCACGTCGCGGCCGTCGACCCGGGCGATGCGGATGCGATCAACGCGGTCCTGGACGCCCATCACCTCACGCTGGACGCGATCCTAGTGACGCACCACCACGGCGACCATGTCGGCGGGGTCACGGCGCTCGCGTCGCGCTACCACGTGCCGGTGTACGGACCTGCCAACGAGGACATCCCCGCCCGCTCCATCGCGGTGCAGGGCGGCGACACGGTCGCGCTGCCGACGCTGGGCCTGTCGTTCCAGGTCATCGACGTCCCCGGCCATACCGCGGGCCACGTCGCCTACGTCGGCCACCATGCGCTGTTCTGCGGCGACACGCTGTTCAGCGGCGGCTGCGGCCGGCTTTTCGAAGGCACGCCTGCGCAGATGCTGCACTCGCTCGCCCATCTGGCTGCGCTTGCGCCCGAGACGCGCGTCTACTGCGCGCACGAGTACACGGCCGCGAACCTGAAGTTCGCGCTGGCGGTGGAGCCCGGCAACCGGGCGCTCGCGGCCTACGCCGGCGAAGTCGCGGCGCTGCGTGCAAGGCGCCTGCCGACGATCCCGACGACGATCGGCCGGGAGCGCGCGATCAATCCGTTCCTGCGCTCGCGGCTCGCGACGGTGCGCGACACCGCCGCCCGGCACGCGGGCCGCGCGCCGGCGGACGACGCCGACGCGTTCGGCCAGTTGCGCGAGTGGAAGAACGAGTTCCGCGGATGACGGTCCGCGCGACGCTGTGGCCGGCTTGCCTGTGCACCCTCGCATCCCTCGCCGGCTGCGCGACCACCGCCCCGCCGACAGGCAGCGACTGGCCGATGGTGCCCTCGACCGCGAGCAGCCAGCCGGGCCCCAAGGCACAGGCCGAGACCCGCATCCCCTCGGCGCTTGCCGCGGCCGCCGCGGAACTCGACGCGGACGCGCTGGTGACCCTGCCGGTGCCGCCGGATGTCACCCCGTACGCGGACCTGCCAAACGTGTTCGACCGGATCCGCCTCGGCTACACGCTCGCCGACGTGTCGGAACCTGCAATCGACCGCTCGGTGAAGTTCTTCGCCTCGAAACCCGAGTTCCTGGACCGAACCTTCGAGCGCGCCGAACGCTACCTGTACTACGTCACCCGCGAGCTCGAGACCCGGCACATGCCGACCGAGCTTGCGATGCTCCCGGTGATCGAGAGCGCCTACAACCCGTACGCGTTCTCGCGCGCGCGCGCCGCCGGCATCTGGCAGATCATCGCACCGACCGCGACCCGCCACCAGGTGCGCGTGAACTGGTGGCAGGACGGCCGGCGCGACATCGTCGACTCGACCCGCGCGGCGCTCGACTACCTGTCCGAACTCAACGTGATGTTCGACGGCGACTGGCTGCTCGCCATCGCCGCCTACAACTGCGGCGAGCTCAACGTGCAGCGCGCGATCGAGCGCAACAGGCGCGCACACCTGCCGACCGACTTCTGGCGCCTGAAGCTGCCCGGCGAGACCCGCGGCTATGTGCCGGCGCTCTTGGCCATGGCGCGGATCGTCGCGAACCCGGAAGGCTATGGCCTTGAGTTCTCGCCGATCGCGAACAAGCCGTTCTTCGCCCAGGTCGAGGTCGGCGGCCAGATCGACCTCAGGGTCGCGGCCGCGATCCTCGGCGTCTCCGAGGACGAGCTGCACGCCCTGAACCCCGCCTTCAACCGCTGGGCGACCGACCCCGCCGGCCCGCATCACCTGTTGGTCCCCGCCGCCGCCGCCAAGCCCTTCGCGGAGGTCGTCTCCTCGCTCACGCCCGACCAGCGGATGCCGGTGGAGCACTACGTGATCGGGCCCAACGACTCGATCACAAAGCTCGCGCACCAGCGCGACATCCCCGTCGAGACGATCAAGGAACTTAACGGCGTCGCGGCGCTCGACTTCCTGGTCGGCAGCGAGATCCTCTTGCCTGCGATGCAGATCGCCCCGCTGCGCGCGGGCCTTGTGATCGAAAGCGAGCTGGGACCGCGCAACCGCCACGCGCGGGCGTGGGTGGTCAAGCGCGGCGAGACGCTCGCCTCGATCTCGCGCCGTACCGGCGTGCCGATCGCCGAGCTTGCGCGCCTGAACGGCCTGGGCGCCAAGGCGCGGCTGCATCCGGGCACGCGCCTGATCGTCGATGCGACCGAACGGGCGCGGGCCTCGGGCCGGCACAAGGGCGGCAAGCTTGCAGCGGCGGCGCCGGCCGAGCCGCGGCGCGTCAGCTACGTCGTGCGTCGCGGCGACACGCTGCACGGCATCAGCCGCAAGTTCGCGGTCAGCATCGAAAAACTGCGGGAGTGGAACCGGCTGACCGGTTCCGACCTGCACAAGGGACAGAAGCTCGTGCTCTACCTGGGGCGCGAGCAGGACTATGGCGGCTAGGGGAACTACACGATGGGATTTTTGACCGGCAAGCGCGCACTGATCACCGGCCTTCTGAGCGATCGCTCGATCGCCTACGGCATCGCCGAGGCGATGCGCCGCGAGGGCGCGGAACTTGCGTTCACCTACGTCGGCGAGCGGTTCCGCGATCGCGTCACCGAGATGGCCGTGAAGGTCGGCGCGAACCTCGTCTATGAGATGGACGTGGGCTCGGACGAGTCGATCCAGGCGACCTTCGATGCGCTCAAGGAGGAGTGGAACTCGATCGACATCGTGATCCACGCGATCGCGTTCGCGCCGCGCGAGGCGCTCGCCGGCAGTTTCACCGACAACACCTCGCGCGAGGCGTTCCGCCTCGCGCACGAGATCTCCAGCTACAGCCTGACCGCGCTTGCGCGAGCGGCGAAGCCGCTGATGAAAGGACGCCACGGCGCCATCCTGACGCTGTCGTACCTGGGCGCGGTGAAGTCGATCCCCAGCTACAACGTGATGGGACTCGCCAAAGCAAGCCTCGAGGCGAACGTACGTTTCCTGGCCGCGGACTTAGGTCCGCTCGGCATCCGCGTCAACGCGATCTCGGCCGGCCCCATCAAGACGCTCGCGGCCGCCGGCATTGGCGGCTTTCGCAAGATGCTTGCCCATGTCGCCGCGGCAAGCCCGATGCGTCGCAACGTGACCCAGGAGGACGTCGGCAATGCGGCCGCGTTCCTGTGCTCGGACCTCGCCGCCGGCATCACCGGCGAGGTCGTCTACGTCGACAGCGGCTACAGCAGCGTCGGCATGAGCTTCGCGATGGACGACGGCTGAGCGCGAGTCGGCCTCAAGCGCTGGCGCGTCTGCGACGCGGATCTCGACAGTCGCGCCGGAGGCCGCGAAAGCACCGCGGCTTCCCATCGGCTGACGTTCGACGCCGCGGACGGCGGGACGAGGCAAGGGCCCGTCTTGCAGATCCGCATCACCCTTCGCCGCGCTGAAGCCATGGGCTCCAAGCCGCCCCAGTTGCGTCGCTCGCTCCCCCCGCTCTCATGAACCCGATGCGCCGACCAAAGGTCGGACTGGCCGCGCCAAACCGGATCTGGCGCGAGCGTTTCCAGCATCGACGCCGCGTTTGCTGCACTTCATTGAGGGGCATGCGCCGCCGTTCCTCGCCACGGCCTACCGGCCGTCGCCTGACGATGCCGCCAACATGCAGGTACTTGCATGACCATGCAAGTACCTATATATTGATGATCGTGGGCCGCAGAAGGCCCAAGCCATCGCACATGAAGCCGCTGGAGTTCCTCGGGTCCAGCCGCGACGACCTGGCGGCCATGCCGGCAGGCATCAGGCATGACATCGGCCTGGAGTTGATGCGCGTTCAGTGTGGCGGCGAGCCCACGGACTTCAAGCCCATGGCTTCGGTCGGCGCCGGGGTCTATGAGATTCGCGTCCGGGATGCATCGGGCGCCTACCGCGCGATGTATGTGGCCAAGTTCGAGGCTGCAGTCTATGTGCTGCATGCCTTCCAGAAGCAGACACAGCAGACAGCCAAGACCGACATCGAGCTGGGCAAGGCCCGCTACAGGATGATTGGAGGAAAGCCATGAGCAAGAAGACCGACCCTCGCCTTTCGGACACCCGCCGGACCAAGGGCAGCGGCAACGTATTCCTCGATCTGGGCTTCGATCCCGCGGAGGCCAAGGTCATGGCACTGCGTGCGCAGGTGATGATCCGCATCGAGCAGCACCTGAAGGCACAGGGCTGGACCCAGGCCGAGGCAGCAAAGCGCCTGGGCATCACCCAGCCGCGGGTGTCGCGGCTCATCAAGGGTCAGTGGAAGGACTTCAGCCTGGACATGTTGCTGACCTTGGCTGCGCGCGCGGGGCTGGAGCCGCAGCTGCGGCTGGCGGCCTGAAGCGGCCACGAAAGCGCAGGGACGCGCTGACCCCGCTGTGACAGTTGCGTGAGCCGAGGAGCTGCGGCGACGTTTCGATCGCTCATGCCGCGCTCGTTCCGCGGCCGCAGAGGATCGCTCCATTTCTGCCGAAACTGATCAGTTTCGAGCGTAATCCCGATGAAGAGTCGCCAGTAAGATGGCGAGAATCCAGCTGACTCAGAGGGGGCGGCTTGCCGGCGCAGACTCATGGTGCCAAAATGGCGCACGATTAGGAGAGCGTCATGCCGCCCGTGAATCCCCGTCGCAGCACTGCCAAAGCGGCACCGTGCCCGCCCGGGCGGGCGCGCGTCAGCACTCGCGTTCCGAAGAACGTCCAGGCCAGACTCGAGGAGGCAGCCAGCCTGGTCGGTGCGACCGTCAACCAGTTCATGCTGCAGGCAGCGATCAAGGAGGCCGACCAGGTCATTGACCGTGAACGCGTCATCCGCCTCTCAAAGCGGGATTCCGCCAGGCTCCTCGAACTACTCGACAATCCGGCCCCGCCGAATGCGAAGCTTCGGCGCGCGATGCAGCGCCGCGAGGAATTCCTAAGTGGCCGGCCGAATCGAACTGCTGGCTGAGCAGCACCCCCGCGCCGCCTTCGACAGCGGCGAGGCATCGCTCAACGACTGGCTGGTTCGGATGGCGCTGCAGCAGCAACGGAAGAACTATGTCCGGACGCGGGTGCTGGTGCTCGACGAAGCGCCAACTCATATCCTCGGCTATTACGCGCTCACGCCGTGCGAGGTGGGCACCGAGCACATGCCGGCGGCCAGGCGACTGCCACGGCGGGTCGGCGGGATCCTGCTCGCGCGTCTGGCCGTGGACCGATCAGCGCAGGGGAAGGGGTACGGTGACATTCTGCTGGCCGATGCGGTGGAGACCACGCGCGCCTCGATCGGCGGCATTGGTGGAATCGGTCTTTTCGCCGACGCGATCCACGAGCGCGCGGCAGCGTTCTACCATCGCGTGGGTTTCGAATCCTTCCGGGATGACCCCCTCCGTCTTTATCGTGCGGTCACGTGGCCTTAATCGCCCTGCAATCGGCCTGACTGCCGCACCCCGGCTCACCGTTCGGAGCATGCCGGTGACGGGCGCGTCCTGACAGCGCGATGTCTGGCGGGAGTCTGGAGAAACGCCCATCGTGCGACGAGCGCGGACCGCGCGCTCAGCGGCAGCCGCTGGCCGGCGGG